>JBKPPH010000070.1:0-7224 GCA_046733535.1 Acidobacteriota bacterium | reverse complement strand
CGCCGCCGAGCAAGGCGAGGAGAAGACTTTCAGTCAGCAGTTGGCGAATGATGCGACCGCGACCTGCGCCCAAAGCGACGCGCACAGCTATTTCGTGACCGCGTACGGTCGCGCGCGCGAGCAGCAGGTTCGCCACGTTCGCGCACGAGATCAAAAGGACGGCAATGACTGCGCACAGCAACACAAACAGCGGTCGCCGCACGTCGCTCACGTATTCATCAGTGAGCGAACGGACCTCGATGTTAAAGATGTCAGGGTCCGTCCCCGAAATGTTTTTAGCGACGCCGCTCATGATCGCCTGCGCTCGCTGAATGGTCGTGCCTGGCTGCAAACGCGCGAGCATTTGGTATGCGAGGCTTCCGCGGCGTTCTTCAGAAAGTTCACGCGGTGAGAAAGCCCTCGGGACCCAGAGATTGACGCTGGGATAGAGCTCTTCGATACCTTCGGGCGCAACGCCGACGACTTGATAGTTGTCGCCGTTGAGTTGAATGGAGTTTTGAAGAACACCGGAGTTGGCGCCGTAGAGCCGTTTCCACAAACTTGTACTCAACACCGCGACACGCTCGTTGCCGAAGCGATCTTCTTCGGGGTTGAAGAAGCGGCCGGCAACCGGGTTGATGCCCAGGGTCGGAAAGAAACTCGCGGTGACGCGGCCCGCCTGCAAACGCTCGGGCATGCTCACACCCGTGAGGTTGAAGTTTTTTGCGAGGAAAGCGGCGGTTGACGCAAACGCGTCAGTCTGGCGGCTGTAATCCAGGTAATGCGGAGCGGAGACGGGGGAACGCGGCAGGTTTATCTTCGGAAGCTGGTTGTGAATTACGACGAGGCGATCGGGATCCGTTACCGGCAGCTTGCGAAGGAGCACAGCGTCGACGACAGTGAAGATTGCGGTGCTGGCGGCGATGCCGAGCGCCAGCGTCAGGACGGCGATGAGGGTAAAACCCGGCTTCCGGATCAGCATCCGGCCGCCGTAACGAATATCTTTGAGTATCGATGTCATGATCTCTTTTACTCGTACCTGAGCGCCTCGAGCGGATCGATCTTCGTCGCGCGGCGCGCCGGCAAATAGCACGCGACAAACGCTGATAACAGCAGGAACAGCGAGACCACGCTGAACGTCAGCAGATCAGTTGGCTTCACGTCGACCAGTAACTTCTCCATAAACCGCGTGATGGCCCAGGAACCCACCAGTCCGAGAATGATTCCGAACACCGCGAGCTTCATTCCGTGTTTCACCACCAGCTTCAACACGTCGAGCGCGCGTGCGCCAAGCGCCATGCGAATCCCGATCTCCTGCGTCCGCTGTGTTACGGCAAACGCCATCACACCGTAAATTCCAATTGACGCGAGCGCTAAAGCCACAGCCGCGAAGATTGCCAGCATCACCGACGAAAACGAATACAGCGCGACTGACATCGATCGCACTTCCTGCATCGTGCGGACGTCGAATACCGGCTGGTCCTTGTCGATGGCCCACACTTGTTGACGGAGCGCCGGCGCGAGCGAGCCGGGGTCAACGCTCGTTCTCGCTACCAACACCATCGCGTACGACGGAGCCTGCGCGTGCGGCAGATAGTATTCGGGCGTCACCGGCAAGTTCAGTTCGTGCTTCACGTCTTTGATGACGCCGACAATCTCCATCCACGGAGCGCGGTCTAATGGACCATAAAAACGGATGCGCTTGCCGATCGCGTTCTCGCCGGGCCAGTGCTTGCGCGCGAGTGTCTCGTTAACGATGACGACGGGTGTCGCGCCTGGTTTGTCCTGGTCCGTGAAGCTGCGGCCTTTGAGAAGCGGAATCTCCATCGTGCGGAAATAGTCGGGCGTGCAGACGCGATAACGTCCGTCATACTCGTCTCCGGGCGCCGGTTCCGGCACGCCTTCGACAAGATAAGAGTCCGATGAGTTTGAACCGCCGAGCGGCAGATAATTGACGGCCGCCGCCGATTCGACTCCCGGGTATGCTTTCACGCGTTGGACCAGATCGTTATAGAACGCCACGCGCTGTGGTTGTTGCCTGTACTTCGCGCCGGGCAGCACGAGGTTCATCGTGAGCACGTGGTCGGGATTGAAACCCGGATCGGTTTTTAACAGTGACAGGAAACTGCGCGCCAACAGTCCCGCCCCGACGAGCAACATCAAAGAGAGTGCGACTTCGAAAACAACCAGCGAGTTGCGCATGTAATGCGAGCGGCCTGACGTTTGCCGGGCTCCCTCTTTCAACGAATCGTTCAGATTGGGTTTCGAGACCTGCAACGCGGGGGCGAGGCCAAACACGATGCCGCTCAACAAAGAAAGGCCGAGTGTGAAGGCGAGTGTCGGAAAGTTGATTCCGAGTTGATACCAGCCGGGTGCAAACTTTTCTGCATCGCCCGGATTCGCGGCGCGCAGTGCGTCGATGCCCCAGAACCCGATCAGTATTCCGAGGGCGCCACCGGCCAACGCAACGATCACGCTCTCGGTCAGCAGTTGGCGAACGATGCGCCACCGACTCGCGCCGAGCGCTGCGCGCAACGCGATTTCTCTGTGACGTCCAGTCGCGCGCGCGAGCAGCAGGTTCGCAACGTTCGCGCATGCGATCAGGAGGACAAAACCGACTGCGCCCATCATCACCCAGAGCGGCGTATCGTAAAGCCGCACCGTATCGGCGACGATTGGAAAAACAGTCGATCCCCAGCCCTTGTTGGTCTCGGGATACTGCTGCTCGAGTCGCGCGGCGATGTTGTCAGTGTCTGCCTGTGCGCTCGCGATCGAGACGCCGGGTTTCAAACGTCCGATGATGTAGTAACTATGACTGCCGCGGCTGCTCATGACTTCGGGCGTCATTGGCAGCGGTGCGTAAATCTCGGCGCCTTTCGGAAAGTTGAAACGCTCCGGCGTCACGCCGACGACGGTGCGCACAATGCTGTTGATGGTGATTGTCTTATTGACGATGTTGGGGTCGCCGCCGAAACGTCGCTGCCAGAGACTGTGTGTGATGATGGCGACGGTGTCCTTGCCCGGTTGATTTTCTTCCGGATAAAAGTTGCGGCCCATGATGGGCTTGATACCGATGGTGTCGAGATAGTTCGCGCTTACTAAAAATCCCTGGATGCGTTCAGGAGTGTCGACACCGGTAAGGTTTGCGCTCCACCAGCGATAGATCGCGAGCTGGTCGAACGACTGGTTCTGCGCTTTCAAGTCGAGATAATTGGCCATCGCGACTTCGTTGTGCAGGACGCCGCGGCTCGGCAGTTTGTCCCAGATCGCAACGACGCGATCCAGTTCGGGGAACGGCAGGGGCTTGAGAAGGAGTGCGTTGATGGCGCTGAAGATTGCAGTGTTGGCGCCGATACCGAGTGCGAGCGTGATGACGGCGATGAACGTGAAGCCGGGCCGCTTTAAGAGACTCCTGAGTGCGTAACGGATATCGCTTCTAAGATTCTCCATAAGCCTCCTGAATCTTCAATTCGAACGCGTGTTGAAAATTTCACTCATGCTTGGACCCAGTCAGTACAGGGAGCGGTAACGACCTGGTCAGCGATTAGCATGAGATATTTCTCAACATCATGACTCCCTCGGTTGACCAGGTCGCTACCGCCTCCCTGTACTGACTGTGTCCAAGTGCGATTCCTCCTTTGAGGAAAACCTCACTCAGCAATGATCACCATCAGCGCGGCGTCGTCGTCGAAGTTGCCGCCGCAGAACGTGGTGACTTCATGCAAAATGATCGTGCGTAATTCGGCAGCGTTGTGTCCGGCGTAAGAGCGCAGGCATTGTTCGAGGCGCTGTTCGCCAAATTCTTCGCCAGCCGCGTTGCGTGCTTCCGTAACGCCGTCGGTGAAGAGCAACAACTTGTCGCCTTCGTAGAGTTGAATTTCGCGTTGCGTGTAGTTCGAGTCGTCGAACGCACCGATCACGCGGCCGCCGTCGTCGAGTCGAATACAATCGCCGTTTCGGGGAACGAGAAATGGGGGATTGTGACCCGCGTTCGTGAAAGTCAGGGTCCGTTTGTCGACGTCAAGGTCGCCGTAGAAGCAACTGACAAACTTGCGGAGCGGAGTGTTGCCGCACATCAGTCGGTTGAGCTTCACGCATAAATCGCTCGGCGCGATCTTCTCCGAAGCCATCGACTTCAGCGCGGCTTGCATGTTTGACATCAACAACGCCGCCGGAAAACCTTTGCCCGCCACATCAGCGACACACAGCGCAGCATGCGACTCACTCAACTTAAAAGCGCCGAGATAATCGCCACTCACTGCACGCGCCGGTTGCCACGCGCTCGCGAGACTGAAGCCGTGCAGGTTCGGCATGCGCCGCGGCATCAAGCCTCGTTGAATTTCGCGCGCTTCGTCGAGCTCGAGTCGTGTCTCGGCTTCGCGATGCTGCTCAATTCTCCGCGCGCGTCCCGCGTCGATTTGAGTTCTCAGTTTCTTGAGTAAGCGGGAGTTTTCCCACGGCTTCTGCACGAAGTCGCGCACGCCCAACCGCATCGATTCCACTGCCAGGTCGACGGTCGCCCACGCCGTCATGACTACGATCGGCAAGTCGTGATCGACTGCCTGAATTCGCGAAATCAGATCGAGACCTTCTTTGCCGGAAGTCGTATCGCGCGCGTAGTTGAGATCCATTAACACGAGATCGAACTTCTGCTGCTTGATGGCCTCGAGAACAGCCTTGGGGGAATCGGCGGCTTCGGTTTGATAGCCCGCGCCTTTGAGTAGAAGGCGGAGAGCGGCGAGCACGTCGGGCTGATCGTCCGCGATGAGAGTTCGGGGAATCTGGGCTATTGCGGTATTCACTTCTTCCCTCCGGGCACACTGGTGACGTCAACGCTGATCGGCTAAACGATCCACGCTGGAGTCAAAACTATTGAGCAACTACAGGGAGTAAACCTAAAACCGGGCTCTCTGCTTTACCAGCAGGGCAGGTATCAGGGGGCTAGCGGCCAACGCCTGATCTCTGCTGCTGCTCCGGATGAACAATCCAACCATCTTCAAGCTGCACGATGCGATTACCGTAGGCGGCATTCGTTTCCGAGTGCGTCACCTGCACGATCGTCGTGCCTTCGTCGTTCAAGCGCTTGAACATGTCCATGATCTCCTTGCCCTGGGCCGAGTGGAGATTTCCAGTCGGCTCGTCGGCGAGGATGATCCGCGGGTTCGCAACAACTGCACGCGCTATGCCGACGAGTTGTTGCTGGCCGCCAGAAAGCTGAGTCGGGAAGAGATCCTTTTTGCCGACCATCTGAAACCGATCGAGCGTGTCGCAGACGATCGACTGCCGGTCTTTTTTGCTTACGTCGCGATAAGAAAGCGGCAATTCGAGGTTTTCAAAGACTGTCTGATCGTCGAGCAGGTGATAGCTTTGAAAAACAAACCCAATGTTCTGATTACGCAGCGCCGCGCGCTTTTTCCCATCGAGCTTATGGACCGGTATCTCGTCGAAGTAATACTCACCGGTCCACGATTGATCGTGCATCCCGAGGATGTGCAGCAAGGTTGACTTGCCGGCGCCCGAGGGACCCATGATGGATACAAACTCGCCTGGCTTGATGTCCAGATCGATCCGGCGCAGCACGTAAGTCTTCGTCGGACCGTGTGGAAAAGCCTTCTCGACGCCGCGCAAACTGATCATGAGATAGCTCCGAAACCGCTCTCCGCCAATTCGCGCTTGGCTTCCCGGATCTCGCGCCGGTCTGCGCCCGCTTCTTCTTCGACAATCAAGCCGTCGAATAAGTGAACGATGCGATCGGCGTGTTGGGCATAACGCGGGTCGTGCGTAACCATGCAGATGGTCGCGCCGCCGCGGTGCAATTCACGCATCAGTTCCATCACGGCTTCGCCGTTCGTTGAGTCGAGGTTACCCGTCGGCTCGTCTGCGAGCAGGATGCTCGGCTGTCCGCCCACTGCGCGCGCAACCGCGACGCGTTGCTGTTGACCGCCGGACAACTGGCTCGGCAGGTGCTTCGCGCGATGCGCCATACCGACGCGTTCTAGGGCTTCTGTCGTGCGCTTCTTGCGCTCGCTGGAACTCATCCCGCGATAGGTCAACGGCAGTTCGACGTTTTCATAAACCGTGAGATCGCCGATCAGGTTGAAGCTCTGGAAAATAAAGCCGACCTCGCGGTTTCTGATCCTCGCGCGCTCCGACAGAGAGAGGTTCTCCACCGGGTGGCCGTTGAGGATGTACTTGCCGTCGGTCGGCGTATCCAGCAGACCGAGAATCGACAGGAGAGTGGATTTGCCGCAACCCGAAGGTCCGGCGATGGAAACGTATTCACCTTGTTTGATGTCGAGGTGAATACCTGACAGCGCATGGGTTTCGACCTCGTCTGTGTAAAACACCTTTTTGACGTCAGAGAGGTGAATTAGGGGCTCAGAAGAACTCATCATTGGCTCCTTAGAAATTGTGTGTACACGATCTATTTAACTGAACACCGCGAACCGGACTTGTATGGCAATGCTTCTCTGCGCAGAGATTTATCGAATCCGGATGCGATTGTAACTATCCAATGCCGAGGTATCGGAAATTATGACCTGGTCGCCTTCTTTCAGCCCGTCGAGAATCTCGATCGTGCTGACGGAGTTGCGTCCCAGTTTGACTGTTCGCCGCTCGGCCTCGGTGCCGTCAGGAGTCAGCACAAACATACCGATCGTCTGTTGTGCCTGTCCAAACGCGGGCCGGCCGACTTTCAAAACGTCTTTGAGTCGCTCGAGCTCGATCGTTCCGTCCACACTCAAATCGGGACGGGCGCTCGGCGGCAGCGGGCCGATCAACGAAGCATCGATTTCGAACGTGCCTTCGCGAGCGGCCGGGTCGATGCGTGAAACTGTTCCCTGGATCAGGCCGTTGCGGGTGTCGACGACCACCGGCTGACCGACACGAACGTCTTTGATCTGTGTTTCAGCCACTCGCAAAACAGCTTTCAACGATGTGGGATCGGCAACGCGCGCGATATTGAATCCGGGCGTCACCTGCTGACCTTCGCTCACCGTGACCTGCTGCAACACGCCGGCAGTTCCGGCCCGCACTTTCAACGCTTCAACTTCCTGGCGTCTTAGCGTGGCCAGCGCGCGTAACTGTTGCAGGCGTGACGATGCAGCATTCATCTGCGCTTTCGTCGACTTCGACATGACCGCCAGTCTCTCCTGCTCGACTTTGAGCCGGTTCGCAAGGTCTTGAACTGCGACCCGCGAGATCTTCAGAGTGAGTTCGGCCACCAGTTGCTGTTTGGCCAAGACT
>JBKPPH010000069.1:0-10956 GCA_046733535.1 Acidobacteriota bacterium | reverse complement strand
CCTTCCGCGCATAATCGTCTGTGTGAATAAAACCGGACTTCAGGTCCGAAGTTTATGTCAGGATAGACGCCAAGTGGTCCTTCGTCATTGCTGGCCTGGCGAGCGAGCTCGACGAGCTTCTCATGTGCCGGCATGTCTGATGTAACTGCACCATTCACCCTCCATAGCAGAAGCACATTCAGGCCAATCAGTAGACAAAAAAGGTATGGCCGAACCCTGGAGCCATTGCCCGGTGCTATGAGAGTACTGATTGCCGGTAATGCCGGTAGGATGTACCACGGGTGTTTGGTCTGCACCGCAATGCATATCGCGATTATGACTAGCGCAAACACCGCGACAACAAAAGGAATATCGCGTTTTTGACGCAGTCGCAGTAGTCCGAGCGGAAGCAGAAGCAGCGGAAACCCCAACATCGGCACATAGGAAAGCGAGCTGTAAGTTTCGGCGTCCAAAGTTCGCACCGCACGAGTCACAACCTGAACGCCAAGATACTCCTTAATAAAAGGCATCCCATGAACAGAAATCATGGCGACGTGCCAGCTCCCGGCGATTAGAACAAACAATAACAAGCCTAACCAGACATGCCGGCTCTTCGGCCGTGTCCAAATTGCCGCGCCTACGAGCACGACAACCGCTGGAAGCGCAGCCGCGCCTTTGGTCAATGTTGCTAAGGCGAGCGCGATCCCGACGACGTACCAGTAGCGCGGGTCCCTGCACTTCAGGTAAGCGTACAGAGCTAACAACATGAAGAACGTCAGCATGACGTCTGTCATACCCCAACGCGCGACGAGGAAGAATGCGGGCGCGGTCAGCAGCATCAGTGAAGTAAGCAATGCGGGAATGGGGTTGAAAAACAACCTGGTCATGAAAAAAGTCAGGATTACGACGCCGATCCCACACAATGCAGAAGCAAATCGGGAAGTGAATTCCGAGACCCCAAACAACTTGTACAGAATCGCGGTGGACCAGATGAATAACGGCGGCTTCTGAAAAAACTTTTCACCGTTCCAATGAATAGTGAGCCAGTCGCCGGTTTGGACCATTTCTCGGGCGCACTCCGCATAAACCGCCTCGTCCCAGCTCCGCAGCGAAGTTGATCCCAGACGGGTACACAAGACCACGGACGCAACGACCAAAAGGAGAGCGACAACAATAATCGTTGTGAAGTTTACTTTGCGCGCCCGGATAGGAAAGCTCATTTTTACAGGATTTGCAGGATTAGAACGAAGTGCCGGACCGAACAAAGATCACCGCGCGATTGTCCTCAAAAACGTTTTGCCAACCCTTGTCCTCTCGCAGCAAACTCGCAATAGGAGTGTCTGGTTTGACGAGTACTGTGCGAATGCCTTCGAGTGGCTTACGCCAGGCGCGCTCACCGCCGTAAATCGTGTAGTACTCCTCTATTAAAGCGTCACCATAAACGTCCGCCCGTCCATCGATATAAACTCGATACTGCGGATAGAGGTGCCAAATTAAGTACCCGCCCCATTGATACTCGTTGTAGATCGGCTGAGGGACGTTCTGCGACTTAATAAAGTCGACGGCCGCAACAGGAAAGTATCCCGCCTGAGAGCGTGGCTGTCTTGCAAGAGTCCGTCGCACAAGAAACGGAGTGAGAATGACGGCCATGACTACAAAGCCCAGCAGGTTGATTGCCAATGCTCGGCGACTGTTATCGTGATGTCCATCATTTGAAATCACCTCCGTCGTACGTTCACGGGCAGACAACCACGACCAGAATTGATCGGCGAGCACCGGCATCGCAACGAGTGCGAAGAACGGAATGTTGCGTACTGATCGGAATGCCGCCGCGAGTGTTACGAGCAGAATAAGCAGTTCGCTTAGCCGTGGTCGCTTCCTCGAGAAAATCGGAACGCATACCAAAACAAGAATGAGTATCAGCAACGGCAGAAACATCGGATCCTGAAAGTCAGGTGCTTGCCATTCTCCGATGTAACGCATTTGTGCATACGATTTCAGGGTTTCAAAAGGATAAGAATAAAGGCGTAATCCGTTTGGATTAATTACGACGGCGACGGCGCACATCAACCACACTAAACATAGCCGGCGAATTCTCGTCCAGATGAAGGCGAGAGAACGCTTGTGCAGGATTGCTTCGTCTATCGCGATGCCGGTGATAGTAAGCAAAATGAAAACCAGGCCAATGGCGAACCCCGCATGCATGTTGGCCCACAAAATCATCAGTGGCACAAGCCACCAAATCAACCGGTTGTCTTCCCCGCGCTGGTACTTGTCTAACACGGCGAGAAAAACGCTCGCGAAAAGAAAAGAGAACATTTGGGGTCGCACTCCCCAGAAGGGCGTCGTCGTGGTAACTCCCAGCAGCAAAGCTACCGCCGCGACAAGAACGTGCGGCGTCCGGCTCTCGCAACGGCGATATGCGATCCAAAATGCGAGTGTGATGACGAGCGCAAACACGACGATCAATCCACCAAAGCCCCACAGGTTGAAAATCGCGTACATCAATATTTCCGACAGCCATTCATGGGTCACCCATTCACTTCCGAACCGCGATACGGAAAAGATGTCAGTACGGGGAATGCTTTTGGTGGCGACGATGTATTGGCCGGTTTTGAGGTGCCACCAGAAATCCGGGTCCATGATGGGCCGGAAGGCGGTCGCAAAGATGTACAGCATGAAGACTGCAATGAAGAGTTTGCGGGAACGTTTAAGCAAGAGGGCGGATGTGGTTTCCAGGATGAAAGGTTAGTAAAACAAAGAACAACACTCCACAGATTACACTGATTCTATGTTCTGGGTATAGTTTTCTATCACTCCCTTGTGGCTTTGCGTCCTCAAGAGTCCGAAATCGTTTTTGAAACCATTCACTACCAGTATGCGGTAGCGACCCGATCTAGATTGGAACCAAGAATCGGCAGGAATATCATTACTTGTTCCCGCTACTTGTCTTGGCCCAATCCCCCTACTTCAGAGAACGCAAATTCCAATAGACATTTTCATTGACATGGCCTATGCCCGGGAGTAGAGTGCGCGGACTCCCGTAAGGGCGACTACTCGGGTCGTCTGCCCAGAAATAATCGAGCAGTTGCGAATGTCTCGTCCTCACTTATGACTCATGCTGCCGAGAAGATTCGCAGTTGCCGATTAGAAAATAGCCCTATTTCTGCTTGATAGGTTTGTGTCGCGCTAGTGTCAGCAGTCGAGTAACTCATCTGATTAATCGGGAGCACTTCCATGGCGAATTCTGCGCGTTACCTCGTAATCATTTTGCGTATGGTTGTTGCCACCGCCCTCTCATGTGTCTTGGTTCTATCGTTATTCGGTCCTCGAAACTCTGCTGCGCGGTCCCTCTCAAAATCTAGATTCGCCCGACCGTCGCAACAACAGTCTGTGGCGCCTTACCGTGAACGCGAACTGCTGGTGCGATTCCGCGCCGGAACTTCCGAAATAACCAAAGACACTATTTTTGCCACACAAGGTGCGCGACGGAAGAAGCAGCTCCGAGGCGACTCAGGAGTCGAAAGATTGGAATTCAGTGTGAACCGTGATGTGAGAGCAGCCGCGCTCGAATTATTGTCGAATTCGCAGGTTGAGTTTGCCGAACCAAACTTTTTGATTTCGAAGCAGGAGCTGACGCCTAATGATCCTCAATTCAATGCTCAATGGGGTTTGCGAAACACAGGCCAGAGTGGAGGACTTTACGGTTCCGATGTGAATGCAACTACGGCCTGGCAAACGACAACAGGTTCGGCGGCAACTGTAGTGGCCGTCGTCGATAGCGGCATCGATTTCACGCATCCCGATTTGATGAACAACGAATGGACCAACCCGCATGCGGCAGAAAGTGGCGATCTCCACGGGTGGGATTTCGTTACGGATAATGGCGAAATCAAGGATGAGCAGGGACATGGCACTGCAGTCGCGGGCATCATTGCCGCCGAAGGGAGCAATTCTATAGGAGTCACGGGCGTGATGTGGCGTGCGAGTCTCATGAGCCTTCGCGTCCTGGACAATACGGGTACTGGCGACATTGCCGGGGCGGTTGAGGCGATTGATTACGCAGTAGCGCATGGCGCGGACGTTATCAACCTGTCATGGGGAACCAGCGGCGAATCGGTTGCGCTGAGGGACGCAATCGAACGAGCCATCAGACGCAATGTAGTGGTCGTGTGTTCGGCTGGTAATGACAATCGCGATCTGGACACTACTCCCTACTATCCTGCTTCTTTCCATCTCAGCAATCTAATCTCGGTAGCCGCGAGTGACAACTCAGATCAATTGGCCGGGTGGTCCAATTGGGGTGCGCGAAGCATCACATTGGCCGCACCGGGAACAAACATACTCACAACGCAAAGAGGCGGCAGTTATTGGAGCGTGAGTGGTACCTCTGCCGCGGCGCCGATCGTTGCCGGCATCGCTGGTCTGTTGAAGACTGTGCGGCCACACGGCTCTGTCGCCGCAGTTGCGAAAGCGATTGCAGACAGTGTGAGACCAACGGTATCGCTCGCCGGAAAAGTATCAACTAGCGGCGTGGCTAATGCTGCCGGTGCCCTTACCGCACTGCGCGGCGCCACCAATCAATCAATTCCTTTTTATACTCCCGGCTACGGCAGTGGAGGGCCGGGCCCCGGCGGCACTTTCTCTACAACTCCTCCACCAACAACGACTGGCGCACCAGGTGCAAACCTGCCGAACTTAGACGAGGCGCGAAGAACTCAGCCACAACAACCACAAGCCCCAGCACCGATTCAATCGAACTTGGCGTGTGCTGACTGTGACCCGTCTGGCGGCGGAGGTGGTGGAGGGCTTTATCCATCAAACGATCCAAATTTCTCCACAGCGCGCCGCCGGCCAATTAACGAAACCGGCGAATCAGGTGTCGATCTTGGCTCGCGCAACTTCAACTGGAGTTTGCCGTTGTTGAGCCTGCCCGGTCGTGCCGGATTGGATCTAAATCTCACCCTTTCCTACAACTCGCTTGTATGGACCAAAGATGGTTCGTACATGAAGTTCAATGCGGATTTCGGTTCGCCTGCTCCGGGTTTTCGCTTAGGACTGCCCACACTGCAGCAGAGATTTTTCAACTCACAAACGAACATCTGGGCTTACGTGATGGTGACGCCTTCAGGTGGGCGGGTCGAGCTGCGACAGGTCGGCACATCGAGTATTTACGAGGCGGCGGACGGTAGCTATGCGCAGCTCAATGTTAGCGACGTCAATGCTCCGCTCGTGCGTACCACGGATGGTACTCAATACACCTTCACACCAGCCGGTATCAATAATGAGTACCGTTGCCGGGAGATCAAAGACCGCAACGGCAATTACCTTTCAGCCGAGTACACCACCAACGGCCATCTGCAAACGATTACTGACACGTTGGGCAGAGTCGTCGAGTTCGTCTATTACGCCGACGGTAATCTTCAGTTGATTCGCCAAAGCTGGGGCGGAGTTTGGCATACCTGGGTGACCTTTAACTACGGCCAGGTCTGGGTGGCGCCCGCGTTCGGCGGCGGTCTCGCAGTAAATGGTCCAAACAACAACTACACCACGGTGCTTACGCAGGTAAGTCTCCACGATGGGACTTACTTCGTATTCGAGTACAACGCGCCCTTCGCACAGGTGAACCGCATCAAGAGCTACGCTGCGGATGGGCACCTTCGTTCCTACACGTTCTATAACGTGAGCTCGAGTTCCGGCCAAACAGAATGTCCGCGGTTCACGGAACAACACGTGTGGGCGGACAACTGGCTCGATGGCAACGAAGCCGTTACTTTTTACAGTGTTGCCGCTGATAGTTCCTGGACGCAGGTGACGCTGCCTGACAGCACTATCTACAAAGAATTCTTCGCCACGTCCGGCTGGCAAACAGGCTTAACCACACGTACTGAAAACTGGTCACAGGGAGTGTTAAAGAAGTGGACCACGATTAGCTGGACTCAGGACGCTACAAATCTTTCTTACCCGAAAAACCCGCGTCCGTACGACACCAGCGTTTACGATGAAGCCGGCAATCGGCGTCGCGTCGAAACGATTTACACGTCCTATAACTTGCCCAATCCGGTAGCGCTGCCTACGGAAGTCAAGGAATATGCCGCCGACGGCACGACTGCCTTACGCCGCACTACTACAACCTATTACAGTGAGGGCGGAGATCAGCAGCTGTATATCGACCGTCGCGTTCTCGGTCTCTTGCGCGAGGTAATTGTTTATGATGGTAATAATCAGCCGCAGTCAAAGGTTTGGTATGACTATGATTGGGGCAACGATTACTGGGCCCTGACACCGCAGCCGGCCACTCACCACGACGCGAGCGGTACTGCCCGAGGACGCGGAAACCTGTGTTGGATTGGACGTTGGGACGTTTCGGACATTAACAATTTCGATAAGCATAGCGAGACTACGTTCAAATACAACCGCACTGGTTCGGTGATCGGGACGGCGGATCACTATGGCGTCGGTAATACCATCAGCTACACAGATTCGTTTGCTGACGGAGTAAACCGCAACACATTTGCCTACGCCACAGCCGTAACAGATGCAGATAGCTTCACCTCCACTGCCCAATACAATTTCGATTTCGGCGCCGTGACGAAAACGATTACACCCAGCAAGGGGACCGGTGCGGCTGGAGATCCGATTAATTACCTCGAACACCGGATGACTTACGATTCTGCCGGCCGCATCGACCGCGTTACAAATCAGAACAATGGCGCCTACACACGTTATGTTTATCTGTCCTATGGTTCCGTGCAGAGCTTCACTCAGGACAAGGCAGCAGTTGAGCGGTATAACATTGCGGTATTCGACGGCCTTGGACGCGTGCGTGTTACAGGCACGAACCATTCAAACAGCGCTGGCGGCTACAATGCGCAGTGGCTGAAATACGATGTGATGGGCCGGCTGTCTGACCAATCGAATCCCACGGAAGTGAACTCCTCGTGGATACCGACGGGCGATGAATCAGCCTGGGTGTTCACCCTGCAGAGCTACGACTGGAAAGGCCGGCCACTGCAAACCACAAATCCTGACGGCAGTATACGCCTCAACGCCTATGGCGGCTGCGGCTGCGCCGGCGGTGAAACAGTAACGATCACGGATGAGCGCGGCAGGCGGCGCAAGCTGACGATGGACGTTTTCGGCCGGCTGAAACAGGTTGACGAGCTGAACTGGGACACCAGCGTCTACTCGACCACGACTTATACCTACAACGCCCGCGACCAGATAACGCAGAGCTCACAAGCAGGTCAGGTGCGTACCTTCGAATACGACGGTCACGCCCGGCTGTGGAAACGGACTACGCCGGAGCAGGGCCTGACGACGTTCACTTACAATCCCAACGATACACTCGCTCAAATAAAAGACGCTCGCAACGTGACCCAAACCTTCAGCTACAACAACCGCCGCTTCCTGACCGGCATCACTTACAATGTGAGTGGAGACACAACCGCGCAGACCGCAGCCACGCCCAATGTCAGTTTCACTTACGATGGCGCCGGAAATCGCACTCAAATAACAGACGGACTGGGAAGTGTGAGTTATGGATATGACACACTGGCCCAGTTGAAGACAGAAACAAGAAACTTTACTAACGTCGGCTCATTCACGCTGACTTATGATTACGATCTCGGTGGACAACTCCTGACCTTGACTAACTCCGTCAACAATTCGCAGATTACTTACGGCTACGATGATTCGACGCGCGTGAAAGGCGTCACGGGCAATGGCTACGGCGGAGTATCAACATACGCCAGCGACATTCGTTATCGCGCGTGGAGCGGCTTGAAATCGGTGAGCTACGGCGATACTCGTGCGCTGTCAGTCAGCTATGACAACCGGCTACGGCCCACGCAATGGAACATTCCCGGCGTAATGGGCTGGTACTATAGTTATAACAACTTCAACGAGAACACCGGTCGCGTCACCTACGCGCAGAACCTCAATGACCCGACCCTCGATCGTTCCTACGACTACGATCACGTGGGCCGCTTGATTGAAACGCGTACCGGTTCAGAAGCGCGCGGGCACCTGCTTGGGCAGGGTGGCACGCAGGATGGTCCATACGCGCACTCTTATCGCTACGATCCGCTGGGTAACATGTCGTACCGCGTCGGCTGGGGCGGGTGGTTCAATCCGTGGCTGGAACAGTGGCCCAGTTACGTAAACAATCGCCTGATAACAAATCCGTGGACTGGCGCGAGCATGAGCTACGACGCTGCCGGCAATCTGACTAATGATGGCTATCAGAGCTACACCTATGATGCTACGGGTCAGCAGACCTATGCTTCCGGATCAGCGCTAACGCAAAGCTATGATGGCGACCGTTTGCGGGTAAAGAAAGTTGAAAACGGAACCACCACTTACTACCTGCGTTCGAGTGTTTTAGGAGGGCAGGTGGTGAGCGAGCTCAATTCCAGCGGCGGCTTGCAACGCGGCTATGTTTATCTGGGTGGTCAACTGTTGGCAATCCAGCAAAACAACCAGGTGACTTGGGTACATCAGGATCCGGTCACGAAGAGTCAGCGTGTCACTAATAGCGGCGGCACGGTGACGAGCACGATCGATCTGGATCCCTGGGGTGGCGAAACCTCGCGCAGCAGCAATCAGGCATTCCAGCCTCATCGCTACACGAGTTACGAAAGAGATGCTAATGGTGGCGATGAAGCAATGATGCGTCGCTACACCGGTAAATGGCATCGCTTCACGCAACCCGATCCGTACGACGGCAGCTACGGTTTGACGAATCCACAGTCATTCAACCGCTATGCGTACGTGCAGAACGACCCAGTGAACTTTGCCGATCCGACGGGACTGGACGAGGATCCTACTCCTCCACCGATTACGCATACCGATCCAGAAACCGGACTACCTGCTCTCGTGCCCGGAATCAATGCTGGGATAGTGACAATTACCGCAGACAGCTACAGTGGACCAATAATGGGCAATAGTATCCTCGGCGGGGACGCCCACGCACAGTTACTATTGGTTCTCCTCCACGCACAAGCCGGCGGGGCGCCGCAGGATACTCAACCGCGCCAGGAGATTACAACCTGCCAGAAATTCTACCTAACAGTTCAGCAAATTGCGGATCGAGCAAAGTCATTAAAAGACTTCCTTGACGAACTTGCCAGAACCTTTACCTCGGCCAGAAGCAGTGATCCCGCCGACATGATCGCTGCCAACGCACCCACTCCTGCGAATCATCCATCAAATCAGTTTAATCAAAACAACGGAATTCGCTCAGAATTTCGAGGGGCCTTCGACTACCAGGGTCAGATTCGGCATTTCACCGCAGCCTTTATTGCCTCCGCAGGGTATGGGATCTCAGGGGAAAACTTCATGAACCACAGAGAGGATCCTAATGATCCAGACGGTCGAACGGATCTCGCCGTTAACCGGCTGGCTTTTGACATTAGAAGAAACTTAGAAGGTCCGTGGAGTGTCGGGGTTGATAAAGCAAGAATCCAGCGTGACTTTGCCAGACTTATAAGGGAGAGATTCTGTACTGGTTGAGAGCTTTGCTTCAATGGAAAACCTACGATGACAAAAACCTTGGTAATGCTTCTCCTGCTGGCGTTGCTGCCGTTCCCCATTATTTATTGGCTCTCTGCCAAAGATCGCCACTACGATGACGTCTTGAGAGGGATGCAAGATGCTCAAGAATGCACCGACCAACCCTGCAAGCTTGATTTTGATGGCGACGCAATTGCCGGATTGTTGGAAATCGATCGAGCTTCGCCCCCCGAGTACTATGATTCGTGGCTTGTGGCTACGGAACACGGACACGAGATTCTTCGACTGCCTTATCGACGTCTCGACAACACATTACGTACACACGTTGGTATCAGGAGCGAGGGTAAGCGGACTCGCCTAATTGTGTACGATCACATGAATCTTCCTGGTCCACCCATAAGCGCTGTCTTCGCGTGGAACGGAGAAAGACTGGTCCAGATTAACCCCTCTAACGAGGATCAGGAAGTTCTGAAAGCGATGGGTGCAAGGGACGATGCAGGAGGCTTCACAATTTGGGCTGCGTACCGAACTCTCAGGGTGCCAGCACTGACAGTCTACTACATTCTATGGGCGGTCTGCGCTTGGTTGGTTGTTCGCCGAGAAAAAGGCAAGCAATTATCGTTCAAATAGTTGCGCCGAATACTACTAGAAACAAGTCTCTTCGTGCCTGCGTGACTGGCGGCGGAGCATGAGCTACGATGCTGCCGGTCATTCTACTGGCACCCTCGCAAGTCTTAGACGCGAGGCTACATTTACACTCCAAACCTCGGATCAGCAAAGACCTGGCTCACCACCGATTCGGCCATTTTTTTCCCCTGATTTTGCACGGCTAAGCAACGCAATAATCGAGCTTAACAGCGTTGGCATTTTTAACAGTTCCGCTGTGCCTAATATAAATTTGCATGGAGGATTTACTGAACCACACGTTTTCGACTTAGACTGGGCAGCGACGTTACGCGGTATCAACCACAGATGGCGGAGAACTTGTTTTGCCTAAGTATGCAGTGGGTAAGTCAATATGGACTACCGCAAAAATAATCACTGCTGGAGAGATCTCCGGGAATCCTGTTCCATTTACTGACGCGGGAGAGCGTCACGTGGTGGAGTGGGCCATGGGAGGAGGAAGTTTTAAAGACATCTTCACCGACGAGTTTATGCGTGTGGAGTGTCCGATGCTCTACAAATAAAGATTACAAACCCAAAATGCAACTTTTAACAAATATAGATAAATCTTGGGTGCAGTGCATTCTTCTGATTGTTGTCGCGGGTGTGTCATCTTGTAAGGAGACCAAGTCTCGACTAAATGAAGTCGGCGCTCAGTCGTTATTAAGATCAATTCGGAAAGCTGAGACTACTTATCGCTCGCAGAATAACGAAAATAGATTTGGCACACTTCAGGAACTGCATTCGGCAGGTCTAATTGATGCAGAGCTCGCCAGTGGAATGAAGCGTGGATACCGGTAT
>JBKPPH010000068.1:0-4307 GCA_046733535.1 Acidobacteriota bacterium | reverse complement strand
TGTTGAGTCGCGCTGCCGGCACACAGTACGGAAGTCCTGAGGCACATGGGCATTCTAAACTAGTGTGGGCTATAGAGTGTGTATCTAATCAGGAAGTAATGCTGCCGGAATCACAGCTTTGTGTCGAGCCAACTCTTGACTGAATCGTCTCATCGGAACTCGAACTAATCCAAAACAAGAGAGCAGTGATGAAGTACGATTTAAGAAAGTGGCTGCATTCAGAGTATCTCCGACGTTCTATCAAGAGGCGGCTACTGCCGGTAGCCGCGCTGTTTTGCATCGGCGTCTTGCTCGCCGTAAACCTGCACGGTTTGAGCCGGTACTATAACGCCGTGGCTGCGGCGATGCAGACAGGACGACAGTCGAGTTGCTCTGACGGCTGGTACATCACGGGCTATTACGTCCCGCAAGAAAACGAACTCCCCGGCGATGCGGAGCAGATTGACGTCAAGAACGTAGGCAGCCTGAGTTTCAGCCGGGAGTTCCTTAGCGAAACGCGCACCGAAGGTTGGGGCATCACGCGGTTTGGTTGGGCACTCGGTTACTACTCGAGCGAGTGGCATCGTTCCGACGCCGGCCCGCTCGACGCGGCAGGGAATCTACTAACCGATGGTGCCATCGCGATCGATCGTTCATTGATTCCACACGGCGCTCAGGTGCAGATCTCCACGCTGCCGAGCCCGTGGGCATCTAAGACTTTTCGCGCGACGGACGTCGGCGTCGGCATCGTCGGACAGCACGTCGACGTGTTCACAGGCACCGGAAGCACCGCTCAAGAGGAGACATTTCGCATCACGTCAAACAACAACCGCGTTTGTTTTACGAGCAATGCGAGGAGCGATGCCTCCGGGCAAAGGAGCAGGATTGTCAATCCTGTCTACATTGACCTTACGTCCACCGTAGCTGCTAAAAGTTATTGATCGGCGTCAACACCGAAACCACATTCGAGTACGCTGAAAAGCCTGCCGAATTAAACGCCCTCACCCTGTATCGATACCAGGTATTTCGAGCGAGTCCCGAATTATTGAACGCTGTCGTGTTCGCACCTACCGTTGCAATCTGCCCGAAGAAGGTGCAGTTAAGTCCGGTGCAACGCTCTATAGCAAACCCGTCCTCGTTATTGGAATTGTCTGTCCACGTCAAGCGGATGAAATTCGCTGTCACCGCTTCTCCGTTAAGATCGGTCGGCGCATTCGGCACAGTCTGAGGCGGCGGCGTTGGTGTCGGCGTTGGTGTCGGCGTTGGTGTCGGAGTTGGTGTTGGAGTCGGCGTTGGAGTCGGCGTTGGTGTCGGTGTCGGATCACCGGTACCACACGTTGGAAAGCGGAACGATCCGATCCTCGTGCGCCAGTTGAAACTCGTCGTCGAGGCGTAGTACTCCGAAGTAAACCAGAACGTACAATCATCCACCGGATCGACGGTCAACGACGCGTAGTCACCCCAACGACTGCTGGTCCCAGTTTGACTTCCCGTTCCGGCAAAAAGAGTCGCCTCACCCTGGCCCAACACGTTCAGCGGATCTGTCGCGAGCCGTCCCGCATAACGCAACTGCGGGAACATCGTCGCGCTCGAAGCGCTGTAACCAATCGCGATGTTGCCGTCGCGATCCATCGCCGCGCTTCCAAGCCACCGCCAGAGCGAATCGGGCTGATACGTGCTCTCCTGATTGACAGTCACGGGACCGTTGGTCACGTTTTGCAACTCAAACCAACGAATACCAGCAACGCTTCCTGAGCTCACGGTATAGTTGCCAACAACCGATTCGTGCGTGCCAAAATTGCGGTACGCAACTCTGAACATCAGCCGGTCTCCGAGCGCGTCCAGACGAGACGTCGTACTGCTTTGCGGGACACACGATCGCGTCAACGGGCAGAGCTGCGTAAACCCAGCCGCAGCAGGATTCGCGAACACTGTAAAGCTTGAGTTTGCAGGTGTCGCAAAATCCACGTGAAAATGGAAGATCTTATAACCACCGCCGCCGGGCCACTGCACAAACGTCGCTGGTGCACCGGCGGGCGGCAGACTCGAGCCATCGAGATCCGCCGGCAGGTAAGTCGGCTCTGATGCTCCATTCGTGATGCCGGGCGTGATGAATGTCGCCGGCAAGCCGGAAAGCATCTGGGCCCTGTCGAACGCGAAAGGTTGCGGTCCGAGGAACGACGTGCCGCTCGAGTTGAACACGTTCATGCTCATGTAATAAGCATCCGGCCAGACACCGAGGTGCGGGTAGTCGAAGAAGTTCGAGCCGAGGTGAAAGTCGTAGCGATAATACGAGCCGGTCGCGTCGCCGGTAGTCGAGACAGCCACGCACTCATCCGTCGGCACGGAAACACCGGCAAACTGTGTGATGACCCACCGATCGGCGAGTTGGTCGTACATCACGACCGGGTCGCCGCTACCGTTGAATTCACAAACGCCACCAAAGCCCTGCCAGATGGTGGAGATGCCGGATGGTCCAAGCAACGAAGTTCCGGTTGTCTTGTCGAAGACCTGAAACCCTTCGTTGACCATCTGAACGTACTGTGTGGTGCCGACTTCGCCGTTTGTATCCGGCGGGGCGCAGTTGCACGCGACACCGGGAAACTGCATGCCGTTGAAGTTGGCGCTCGCCGTAGGCATGTTCGCTGCGGTAAACACGTCGGCAGCGATCGTTGTTTGCACCTTGCGATCGGGAAGGTCTTTGTGAAACTGCGGAATTTTCGGATTCTCGTTTGCTTCTTTCCTCGGTTTGAAGACCGGTAGCTGTTTCATTTCGCGCACGGGCGGCGAGGTGTCGTTGCGGATGGACTCGCCGACAATCATTTCCGGCCGGGTTCCCTGAAATGGAGTGGCTGAGTTTGCGGCTGACGATTTTGAGGCCTCGATGATACGAGGGACCGTCATGATCGCGCCGAAGAGTAGAGCTGCGGTTGCAAGGATCAGGATTCTTATGCGCATTGGGATCTCCTTTTGGGGTTGAGGGTTGAGGTTCTAAAAGATAGATGAGGACTACGCCGTGAGAATTACTGTGGGATCGTAAATCTTTTACGCAAGTCCGAGTCGCACCGACTTCTTTTAGCTGAGCGCGAGTATCTTAGCTTGTTACCGCGGATTTTTGTAGCAAAATGTCCTCAGGCCCGCGACGCTCACGAGAGGCTTTATCTTTAAGAAAATTCCTGAAGCTAATCTAGGGATTACCCTGATTGACATTCCTGGTTACGGCGTTTAAAAGGCCAGATTTGATTGAAATTGAGAACTCTCAAATTCACGTGGCTATGGTGCTATGGTTCGCCCAGAATCCTCATCGAGCGTTGGCCAACATGTGAAGATCGCTGTAAGCAGGATCGAAAGTAAGATCTTGTTTGTGATCTTTATCCTCGCCTTTGCAGTCCGATCTTCCTATGCCTGGTTCAATCTGTGGTGGGCCGGTGACTCACGTGAGTATCTCGCCATCGCCAAAAACATCGCGTTTCATCATTCTTTCAGCCTGGCAACGGGCATCCCAACAGCGTCGCGCCCGCCGCTTTATCCTTTGCTGATTGCTGCTTTTTGGTGGACGGATCGCGCGCCGGTAACCGCAGTGGTGCTTCTGCAGAGCATATGCGGTGCCGTGACTGTGGTTCTTGTTTACCTAATCGCAAAAGGTCGCTTCTCATTCCGAGTAGCTTTACTGGCGGCATTAGGCCTCATCTTCGCACCGATGACTGTGCATTACACGGCCGTGATATTAACCGAGCCTGTGTTCACCTTTCTGGTCGTTCTCGGAGTTTTCTTGTGGGGACGTAATCAAGGTGTGGCAGCCGGAATTGCTTTTGGATTGGCGGCTTTGACGCGCACTATCGTTATTCCATTTCTAGCGTGCCTGGCGTTAGTGGCGCTCTTACCGCCCTGGCGCAATCACCGGCGCGTATATTTGCTTATTTTTGTAAGTGCGCTAGGAGTCACGTCGGCGTGGCTTATACGTAACGCTGTTGTGTTCAGAAAATTCATTCTCGTTCAATCAGTTGGTTATGGAGTGAATCTCTTTGCGGGAACCATAGACACTAAAAGCTACGGCGATGACGTTTGGGCTAAAGTTATCAAAGAGTTGGATTCCAACGGAGCTGATACACAAGACGAAGCTGACGGTGATCATCAATATCTACTGCGTGCAGTTGAGCGGATTGAAACTGATCCGCCACAATACTTAAGAGCCCGGCTAAAGCAGTATCCTCGTTTGTTTTTGGATAGTGGTGACTATCTGCTTGGCAGTCGCAACATGCGCTTCGATGAGGCGCTACACGAGCGTCGGGCTGTCTCTTATACACATCTCCGAGCCCACGAGACTT
>JBKPPH010000067.1:0-5651 GCA_046733535.1 Acidobacteriota bacterium | reverse complement strand
AGATGATTCAGCGCGGACTCGTGGAACGCGGTCGGTATTGGAACTCTTTAGCCTTGCCTCAAAAGTCGGGCGTCAGGCTTGGAGGACGGTCAGTACAGGGAGCGGTAGCGACCTGGTCAACGATTGGAGTCGAAAATCTTTAGGAAATATCGCATGCTGATCACTGACGAGGTCCCTATCGCCCCCTGTACTGACCGTCTCCAAGCGTGACGCCCGACTTTTGAGGCAAGGCTAAAGAGTTCCAATACCGACCGCGTTCCACCCTTCAAGCGCAGTAGGCCAGAAAGACGCATAAAAGGCACAAAAAGTTTCCAGTCGGATTTAACTTTTCGCCCGCTCGCTTAACCTTACCACTCTGCTCTTTTATGCTTTTGGTGCCTTTTTGTGGCTAAGCGTGCCTCTTTGTGGCCCGGCTTGCCTCATTCGGGACAATGCGGCCATAATGCCTTCCGATGAGTTCTTTTTACTTTCGCCCCTACTTTAATGTAATCCTCCCGACAATTTTAATCTTAATAACAACCGTTCTGGCGGTGGGGCAGTCGACTGGCTCCGCCGAAGATGCGTCGGCCGCGAATCCCGTCATGCAGCGGATTCAGCGTGCACGCGCGCTCGCCGCCGTCCATCAACTTCAAGCTGCTGCCACTGAACTGGAAAACATTCACGCGTCCGTCAACGATGTGGCACTGCGCAATGTTACGACCTTGATGTTGCTCGGCATCTATCTCGAGGAGGGAAACTACGGCCGCTCGCAGTCGCTGCTCGAAGAGACGTTCCAAACGCGCGCGGTGCAGAAAGACGAATCGCTGCGAACTTACTTTGCCGCCGCCGGCCAAACGATCAATGGCATCCGTTCACACCTCGCTCGCTATCGCAGTTACGGAATCAATCCGAGTGATGCAGATCTACCGGCTGAGGCGAACACTGATCTGGAACGAGTGCGCGGATTGTTGGAACGAGTAATTGCACAAGCGACCGAGATCTCGAAAGACGCAGGTCGATCTTACGACGCCCTTGCGCTGCAGGAAGATGTGCTTGGAATTCGCTTGTCGCTCGCGCGCAACGAGGACGATCGCGCGAAATGGCAAACCGAATACCTGCTCGCGAGAGAGAAGATGGCTTCCTCGCAAATCCAAGTCGCTTCCTTAGGCCGATCACCGGCACTCGATGCAGTCACCAACAGGATCCCAAATCCTTTTGCCACGAAACCCACAGTCACACAAAACGACTCCGATGCAGCGCCGGTCCAAACTCCGATTCCTCCGTCGACCACGCCCGCTGCCGAGCCGCAACTCATCAGCACCGGATCACTGAACGGCCGCGAGACCAAACGCGTAACACCCGTCTACCCACCGCAGGCCAAGACGCATAACGTGTCGGGCACGGTCAGAGTGTTTGCGATCATCGATGAGAACGGGAAAATTTGGATCACCAACTCCGAGGGCCCGACGCTGCTTCGCAAAGCCGCGGAAGAGGCCGCTCGCGCATGGACGTTCCCGCCCTCGACCTCCAACGGCAAGCCCGTGCGCCTCGCGGGGTACCTCGACTTCGACTTCAAACTTTAGCCGCAGATTTTCGCAGATGAACGCAAATCTGATCGACAGCAGCCGCTGATCCGAGTTTATCTGCGTGCATCTTCGTCTAATCTTGACTTAAAAGTAAGGTTTCGCTTAAGATGCCACAGGTTAATGATTTAGCGCGCAATGAAGATATCAGCTCAAGAAGAATACGGCCTGCGCTGCCTGCTGCAATTAGCCCGCGCCGAGACGATGGGCGACTCGTTGACCTTGTCGCAACTCGCGCGGCTCGAAGGAATATCGACAGCCAACGCCGGCAAGTTGATGTGGATCTTGAGCAAGGCCGGACTGGTTCAATCGACGCGCGGCACCAAGGGCGGCTACTCGCTCGCGCGCTCCGCATCCGAAATCCGGTTGAACCAGGTGATACGGGTGCTCGAAGGCGAGCCGGCTGAGTCGCATTGCAAGAGCTACGCGGGTGTGCTCGACGCGTGCGTGCACACGGGCGACTGCGGCATTCGGCCGGTAATTGTCGAGCTGCACCAGATTGTCGACAACGCGCTTGCCGATATCACGCTGTCGCAGTTGTTGGGAACGGAAGCGAATGTCGACGCGGCGTTGCACCATATTCAGGGCATCAGGCCGAAAGATAATCGGGTTTAGAAGAAACCAATGAGTACAGCAGAACTCTTAAGCAAACAGGAATACAAATACGGCTTCGTCACCGACATCGAGTCGGATGTGATTCCGCGCGGGATCAACGAAGACACCATTCGTCTGATCGTCGAGAAGAAGAACGAGCCCGAGTGGATGCTGGAGTTTCGTCTGAAAGCGTTTCGTCACTGGTTGACGATGACCGAGCCGAAGCACTGGCCCAACCTCACTTATCCGGAGATTGATTACCAGGACATCATCTATTACAGCGCGCCGAAGCAGAAACCGACGAAGGCGAGTCTTGATGAAGTCGATCCCGAACTGCTCCGCACGTTTGAGAAGCTCGGCATTCCGTTGACGGAGCAGAAGCAGTTAGCGGGTGTTGCCGTTGACGCGGTGTTCGATTCAGTTTCGGTCGCGACGACGTACAAAGAGAAGCTGAAGAAACACGGCGTGATTTTCTGTTCGTTCACCGAGGCGATCAGAGACTATCCCGAGCTCGTCAAAAAGTATCTCGGTTCGGTCGTGCCGACGAACGACAACTTTTTCGCGGCGTTGAATAGCGCGGTCTTCTCGGATGGAAGTTTCTGTTTCATTCCGAAAGGCGTGCGCTGCCCGATGGAGTTGTCGACCTACTTCCGCATCAACAATTCGGAGTCAGGGCAGTTTGAGCGCACCTTGATCATTGCGGAAGAGGGTTCATACGTTTCGTATCTCGAAGGCTGTACGGCGCCGAAGTTCGACAAAAACCAGCTTCACGCCGCTGTCGTTGAACTGGTCGCGCTCGACGACGCGCAGATCAAATACTCGACAGTTCAAAATTGGTACGCGGGTGATGAGGAAGGACGCGGCGGCATCTACAACTTCGTCACCAAGCGCGGCAAGTGTGCGGGGAAGAACTCGAAGATCTCGTGGACGCAGGTCGAAACCGGCTCGGCGATTACGTGGAAGTATCCCTCGTGCATTCTCGCCGGGGACAATTCGATCGGCGAGTTTTACTCAGTCGCGCTGACGAACCATGCGCAACAGGCTGACACGGGCACGAAGATGATTCACCTCGGCAAGAACACGCGCTCGACGATCATCTCGAAAGGTATCGCTGCGGGTAAATCAAACAACAGCTATCGCGGCCTCGTGAAGGTGATGCCGAAGGCCGAGGGCGCGCGCAATTACACGCAGTGCGACTCGATGCTGATCGGATCGACGTGCGGCGCAAACACTTTTCCGTATATCGAAGTGATGAACGACACCTCGAGCGTGGAGCACGAGGCGTCTACTTCGAAGATTAGCGAAGAACAGCTCTTTTATTTGCAGCAGCGCGGCATCTCGCAGGAAGACGCGGTGTCGCTGATTATTAACGGCTTCTGTAAAGATGTGTTCCTGCAGTTGCCGATGGAGTTTGCGGTCGAAGCGCAGCGGCTGCTCGGCCTGAAGCTAGAGGGTAGTGTTGGGTAGAGCCGCAGATGAACGCAGATTGACGCTGATAAAAACCAATTCTTTATCTGCGTTAATCTGCGAAGATCTGCGGCTCGTATTTAGGAGACTCGATGTTAGAGATCAAGAATGTACACGCTGGAATTGATGGCAAAGAGATTCTGAAGGGCATCAATCTCACGGTGAACAAAGGCGAGATTCACGCCATCATGGGACCGAACGGTTCCGGTAAGTCGACGCTCGCGAAGGTGCTCGCAGGGCATCCGCAGTACGAAGTCACCGCGGGCGAGATACTTTACGAAGGACGCAATCTGCTGGAGATGTCGCCGGATGAGCGCGCGCGTGAAGGAGTGTTCATGGCGTTTCAGTATCCGATCGAAGTGCCGGGCGTTTCGAATGCTCAGTTTCTGCGTTTGGCCTACAACGAAAAACGCAAACACCGCGGCGAGGAAGAACTCGATCCGCTCGAGTTCAAAGACCTGCTGAAGGAGCGAGCGAAAGTGGTCGAGATGGACGCCAGCCTCATGACTCGTTCCGTCAACGAGGGTTTTTCAGGCGGCGAAAAAAAGCGCAACGAGATCCTCCAGATGGCGGTGCTCGAACCCAAGCTCGCAGTGTTGGACGAAACAGATTCCGGTCTGGACATCGATGCGCTGCGCATTGTCGCCGGCGGCGTCAATCAACTGCTGACACCAAATAACGCCATCATCGTGGTCACACACTATCAGCGACTGTTGAATTACATCGTTCCTGATTTTGTGCACGTGCTTGCCGATGGTCGCATCGCTCGCGAAGGCGGCAAGGAGTTGGCGCTCGAACTCGAGTCAAAGGGTTACGATTGGATCACGAAGATACCCGAGCAGAATGGAAAAGGAGCGCCGGCTATCTCGTAATGGTTACTGAACTCGTCAAGTCGGAAAACAGTTATCAAGCGGCGTTTCGCAATGTGCGTGAACTCGCGCCGACCGTGCCGTGGCTCGAACTGGTGCGCGGCAGCGCGATGGATCGTTTTGAACAGTTGGGGTTCCCTTCGGTCCGCGAAGAGGAATGGAAGTACACGAACCTCGCGTCGCTAGCCAAGGAGAGTTTTAGACCAGCGATCAGCGGCGGCGAGATCGCGGTCGCCGATGTGAGTCGTTTTGCATATCGCGAAACCGCGGGCGCGCACCTCGTCGTCGTTAACGGCTTCTTGCGTGCGGACTTATCGGTAACGACCGGACTCGAGAACGTCGTCGCAACCGATCTATTCAGCGCTGCTGCCGACGCGCGCTACAACAAGCTCGTGCGCAAGTACCTGGCGCGCAACGCAGGTTATCACAACAACGGCCTGACGGCCCTGAACACTGCGTTCATCCAGTCAGGCGTTTTCCTCTGGATTCCGAAGGACGTGAAACTCGAAACACCTTTGCAGATCACGTTCATCGCCGGCGCTGAGAACAGCGCGAGTTTCCCGCGGCTGCTGGTCGTCGCTGAGGAAAATAGTTCCGCCACTGTCGTCGAAAGCTTTGTGTCGAGTGGCGCGACGCAGTATTTCACCAACGCGATCGCGGAGATCGTTCTCAAAGACGGAGCTCAACTGGAGCACTATCGTTTGCAGCGCGAAAGCAACGACGCATTCCACACCTCGACGACTTCAGCCGAACTGGGACGAGCGAGCCGCTACGACACGACCTCGATTAACCTCGGAGCGCAGTTGTCGCGTCACGATGTCTCGGTGGTGCTGGATCACGAAGGCGCGGAGACTTCGGTCGACGGTCTTTACCTCGTGGGCTCGGACCAACACACCGACACGCATTCGATAATCGATCACAAGCAGCCGCATTGCACCAGTCATCAGCTTTACAAAGGCATTCTCGACGGCAACGGGCGTGCGGTTTTCAACGGCAAGATCTTCGTTCGTGAAGGCGCGCAGAAAACCGATGCGATGCAGACGAACAAGAACCTGTTGCTGTCGGAGAAAGCACGCGTCGATACGAAGCCGCAGTTGGAGATTTATGCGGATGATGTGAAGTGCGCGCACGGCGCCGCGGTGGGCCAGATCGATCCTGA
>JBKPPH010000066.1:0-10210 GCA_046733535.1 Acidobacteriota bacterium | reverse complement strand
CCGAAGAGATGGCCAAACTCCAGGTCGCTTCTGAGCAGGCTAAAGAAGCCCCCACTCCCAATCAACTTTCGAGCGCACTGTCCGAACTGAGTTCGTCGTTTTTCACCGGAGTGACAGACTGGCCAGAGGGAATCGGTTTGGGCCTTTCCCTCGAAAACGACTCCTTCGATTTACGCGCGCTGCTTGTGAACTCGGGTGAAGAAAAAACCGGTCCCATCCCGTTTCTGCCCATGCTGCTTGCAGGTCCGGCATTCGTGCCCGACGCGCCCAACATCTTTCCGGCCGACACCGAACTCTTCGCGACAATGTCAGTGGATCTGCCGCAAATCTACGAGATCATGGCCACGCCGCGGCCAAAGACCGAGTTCATCAGTAATCGCCGCAGGATCATAAACGTGAACGAAGGTTCATGGGAGTCGCCCTTTGCGGCGATCGAGAAACAGTTAAAGATCAAAGTCAAAGATGATCTGCTGCCGTTGCTGGGTTCAGAGATCGCGGTCCGTTTACCTCTGAAGTTCGGTCTACCTGGCGTTTTCAACGTGGCAATTCCCACGTCTGAAAGCAAAGACAGTTCAGATAAGGAAGAGCCGCCAGCACCCGCTGGTCCAGTAGTCGCCATCTCTCTCAAAGACCGCGAAGGCATGCGGGCTCTGCTGCCAAAGTTGATCGAGTCGCTCGGTTTCAAAGGAGCGAGTGCACTGGCGCAAACGGAGCGACGAGAAGATACGGAAATAATCTCCTACGTCAATGCCTTCTCGTATGCTTTTGTCGGCAACTTCCTCGTCCTGTCCTCAGATCCGGCGACCGTTCGACACGTCGTCGACTGTTACTTGAAACACGACACCCTAGCCGGCGAGAGCCAGTTCAAACTGCACACACGCTGGCAGCCGCGACCGATGCAAGGACAACTCTATATCTCACCGGCGTTGATGGAGATGTATAAGAATTTGAGCGACCAACCGAGCGCGCTACTCAGCGATCCGACACGGGCGTTCTTGTCGCGTTTGACCGCCATGCCGCAACCGATTACTTACGCACTGTCGAACGAAGGGTTTGGACCACTGCACGAGCTGCATGTTCCCAAAAACCTGGTGCTGACGGCGGTCGCTGGAATCTCAGGCGAAGCAAATCCTCCGCCCATGGTCCGAAATGAGCGCATGGCCACCGGTGTGATGTACACCATCCTCAATGCCGAGGAGCAGTATAAGGCAGACAAAGGCAACGGGAGCTGGGGTACGCTCGAACAGTTGATTGCCGCGCAACTGGTTTCGAAGGAGATGATCGAGAGCTCGGGTTACAGATTTGAAGTGACGACGAGCGGAGATAAGTTTGAAGTTTCGGGGGTGCCGCTGGAGTATGGAAAGACGGGCAGGCTGTCGTTCTTTATGGACGAGCGTCACGTGCTGCGCGGCGGCGATCGGGCCGGCGCCTCCGCCACCAGCTCCGATCCGCCGATCAATTAGCCACGTATTTATTAGCCACGGATAACACGGATAACACGGATTATTAATGATCTGTTTTAATCCGTGTTATCCGTGCTATCGGTGGCTGGTTGACAGGTTTTCGATCTCGACCGGCTCTACCGGGTCGGCCAGTTCGAATCCAAAGACGCGTGAGTAAAAATAAAGCTCGCCGTCCAATGCTCGTTTGATGTTCTTCGCTTGTCTGAATCCGTGTTGCTCGGCCGGGAACGCGACGTATGAAACCGGAATCCCCTTGCCTCTAATCGCCTCGACCATCTTCTCCGCCTGATTCGGCGGCACCACTTTATCTTCCAGCCCCTGGAAAAAGATCACCGGACACGACAGACGTTCCGGGAAGTTGATGGGCGAACGATCGAAGTAGATGTCCTTCCGGTCAGGATACGGGCCTAACAAACCCGTCAGGTATTGCGACTCATACTTGTGCGTGTCGCGCGCCATGGCTTCCGTGTTACTGATGCCAAAGTGGCTCGCGCCTGCTTTGAAAAGGTTCCGGAAAGTCAGCGCGCACAGAGTCGTGTAGCCGCCTGCACTCCCGCCCGTGATGATCAATCTTTCACCATCCACTTCGCCGCGTTCGGCAAGATAACGAGCGCCGTTTACGCAATCGTCAACGTCGACGATACCCCACTTCTTGTTGAGTCTTTCGCGATACTGCCGGCCGTAGCCGGTACTTCCACCGTAGTTGACGTCGAGCACCGCGAATCCCCTGCTGGTCCAATATTGAACTGAAAGACTCAACGCCGTTGACGCAGCCGCGGTTGGTCCACCATGACTCTTCACAATCAGCGGCGGCTTTTCGTTCTCAGGCGCGCGGTAGTCAGGGTTTTGCGGCGGATAGAAAAACCCGTGCGCGGTCAGTCCGCCCTCGGTTGGAAATTCAATCGCACGCGGCACGGAGAAGTATTGCGGGTAGATCTCGAGATCGTTCGATCGACGAAGAGTTTCAAACTGGCCCGTGCTCAAATCAAATTTGACGATTCCCGCGACGTCCGTCGGCGAGCCGCCACGAAATACAGCCTGCGCATTGGACGCCCGCAGATATTGAATGTCGGTGTATGGGCAATCGATGGACGTCAACTTGCCGGATTGCACGTCGAGCTTGGCCAGCGTCGAAACACCCTGTTCGATGTAACTGCAAACGATCACATCGCTCGAAGCAAAAGCATAAGACGACATGCCGAACACCCACTGAGGCATGCCCAATTCGGCTTTCGATTGATTGACACGTTCGATTCCGCCGTCGGGAGTAATCCTTTCCAGGTTCCACCAGCCGCTTCTGTCGGACGCGAAGTACAACACACCGTCAGGCGACCATTCAGGCTGAAAGATCGACTCGGCGGCGCCGCCTGCTACCCATCTCGTCGAAGCCAACCTTCCATCCTCGCCAAACTCGCCAACCCAGAGTTCGCAACCATCCCAGGGCATATTCGGATGATTCCACGTGAGCCAGGCTAATTGAGTTCCGTCGGGGCTTAGTCTGGGGGACGAGTAAAAATCGTTTCCCTCGACGAGCACGGAGCCAAAGCCGTCTCCGGCTTGCAAGTCAACAGCTACTATTGCATTAACAGCCTCGGTTCCTTCCCGCGTGTGATCTTCACGGACGCAGATCAGACGACCTCGCGCATGATCCAGTCGTCCATCGGCATAACGCATTTCCCCAGCGCCCGTGAGCGGTTCAGGGGCAGCCGAACCTTGCTGCCGGTAGAGTCGCTGATCGGAGAAGTTTGAGAAGTAAACAATGCCGTCGCTGACCAGGTAGTCTCCGCCGCCATATTCGTGGACTCTCGTGCGTGCATTGAATGCGGCCGGGGTGAGATCGGCGGAGGCGCGGGTCCCGGTCCTTTTCACGATAACGTTGCGCCCGCCCTCTTTTGGGCGCAACTCAAGCCAATAAATATCGTCGCCATCAAACGTCGGCTGACTAAGACCCACCGACCCTTCGACGATCAGGTCCGAAGTGATGGGTGATTTCCATGAGCCATACGGCGCTATTGTGGGTGTTTTCGGCAATTTCTATCCCTCGATTCGTCCTCTCCGAACGTTAATTTGTTCGGCTCAGTGAGAATTTGGAAAACTTTCGTCACAACCTCGTAAAGACTTTACAAGCTGGGCGCAACCTACTGCGATCGAGACGCGGCTACTATCTGCCCCGTCGTTAATTCTCCATGGGAGAACTGAGATAAAGGCAAGGGCGCTGGTCTTGGGGGAGGTCAGCGCCCTCTCTTTTTGTCTACTTATCTTACCAGCAAAACTCACTCGTAGTTGAAGTTTCCCGAAAAGTCGTGAAGACACAAACAATTTCCGGCTCTTACTCTGCGCCATTGCGGGATTTCTTTGTTGACTGCCGCTGAAAACAAGTCGACAATTCGCCAGTTCAATCCGAAAAGAGGTGTCTCAGCCGATGCTACCCAGCAAACGTACGCTATTCGTCATTTGCCTCGTGACTTCCTTCATCCTTACTGGAATTCCAACGTCAACGTCGCGCGCGGACACGTTCAGACCGGTCGTGCGTGGTAAACGCGGCGTCGTGGCGGGTGGCCAGCCATTGTCCGTCGAAGCCGGACTACGAATACTCCAGCACGGCGGGAACGCTGTCGATGCAGGAGTCGCGACAATCCTCGCGGCATCGGTAATCGAGTTTTCTCACTTCTCATTCGGCGGCGAAGTGCCGATCCTGATCAAGTTGAAGGGTCAGAAGGTGGTAGTCATCGAAGGCATGGGTCAGGCGCCGATGAAAGCCACGCGTGAATTCTTCGTGAACCGCGCCAACGAACCTACGATGGCGCGCAGGGGCGGACTGATACCTTCCACCGGCCCATTATCAGCAACGGTGCCGGCGGTGCTCGACGCGTGTGTAACCGCGCTCGATCAATTCGGAACGAAAACTCTTGCCGAGGTGATGGAGCCCGCGATCCAGCTCGCCGACGGTTTCCCGATCGATGAATTGCGAGTGCAATACATCAAGACAAGATCGCCAATCTTCTCTCAATGGGCCGACGCCCGGCGCGTGTTTCTTCCGGGCGGCGAAATTCCGAAACCCGGCGACATCTTTGTGCAAGCGGATCTCGCACGCACATTGCGCGAGATCGTTCGCGCCGAACGGCTGGCGTCAAGGGGCACTCGCAATAATCGTCATGCGGGCTTGATGGCCGCTCGCGACTATTTTTACCGTGGTCCAATCGCTCGCCGCATTGGCGACTACATGCAGGCCAACGGCGGATTACTTGCCGCGGATGATTTCGCACGCTTCGCCGCCAAAGTGGGCCAACCCGCCGAAACTGATTACCGCGGTTACCAGGTGTACAAAGCCGGGTTTTGGACGCAGGGTCCGGCGCTGCTCGAGACACTGAACATGCTCGAGGGGTTTGACCTGAAGAAGATGGGCCACAACTCCGTCTCTTACATTCACACGCTTGCAGAAGCACTCAAACTCGGCCTCGCGGACCGCGATCGTTACTACGGCGATCCTAATTTCGTGAAGATTCCGATGGCGGAACTGCTATCGAAGGACTATGCAGCCCTCCGGCGTCCATTGATCGATGAAGGGCGCGCTTCGTTGGCGCAGCAACCCGGCGATCCACAAAACATGAAGGCAGTTCTCGCGAGCGCCGTGCAGACGATCGGCCGCGCGTCAGCATTACCTGAAATCGAGCGCGCTAACGACACAACGTGCGTGAACGTCATCGACAAGGATGGCAACATGTTTAGTGCAACTCCGAGCGGCGCATGGCTGCCGGCAGTCGTAGCGGGTGACACCGGCGTGCTGATGGGCCAGAGATTGCAGTCGTCACTCACTGATCCAAAGAGTCCGAATGTCGTGGCGCCTGGCAAGCGCCCGCGCATCACGTTGACGCCGACGCTTGTGCTCAAAGGCGGCGAGCCGTTCATGGTGTTGAGTACGCCCGGCGGTGACAACCAGGACCAGGCACTGCTTCAGGTGTTGCTGAACGTGATCGAGTTTGGCATGAATCCGCAGGAAGCGGTCGAAGCACCGCGCTTCGACACACAACACTACGTCAGCTCGTTTGACGATCATGAGTTCCTTCCCGGTTCACTCAACGTCGAGTCGCGTGTGAATCTAAAAACGATTCAGGAGCTGTCTCAAAAAGGACATAAGGTCAAGGTCCAGGGCGAATGGGGCACGCTGTCTGCGCCCACGGTAATCATTTACGATCCGAAAACTGGTGTAGCGTCCGGCGGCGCGGATCCGCGTCGCAGTCGTTACGCAGTTGCGTGGTAGATCGATCCTCGTAACCTCTACATAAAAAGGAGTCCCCCAAAATGAAAAGACTCATCAGAGATAACTCTGTGTTGGCGGTGGTTGCCTTTACGTTCGTGCTGGCGATGCACACGAGCGCGGCTGCTCCGGCGCCTCCCAATCCCGTACTCGTGTTTATGGGATCCGAGTCGGTCGAAATCGGCGGCAAGCAGATGACGCGATACTATTTCGATGTTGCGAACAAGTCTGAATACCCGGCCGAAATGTTTGCAGCAGCACCGGACCTGCCGGCTTGCGGCTCGAATAAAAACTCCGCGCGCACGTGGGTGGATATCTACGAGCAGAACGGGCAACGATTGAACGGTTTTTGTGCCCTCGGAAAACCAGCCGACCTCGCGAAATTGTGGTTCGCGCTGGAGAGTGGCGCACTGCCGCCGAGTTGGGTATACATTGAACTGCAAGATCGAAAAACCGGAACGAAATACAAATCGAATCTGGCTGAGACTACGCTCTAAATCGGGGGACAATCATGGGACTGCAAGAAGGTCAGCGCTTCATAGATTTCAAACTCAAGAACCAGAACGGCGAAACCGTCACGCTTGACGATTTCAAAGGCAAGTGGCTCGTCGTGTACGTCTATCCAAAGGACGACACGCCCGGCTGCACGATCCAGGGCAAATCATTCACGGCGAGCAAGCAGGACTTCGATGACGCAAACATCGCTGTCGTGGGCGTGAGTGAAGACGACGTCGGCTCCCACAAAGCGTTCGCAAACAAGTTTGGTTTCACTATCGATCTGCTTGCCGATCCGGAGCATGAGTTGTTGAAGGCGGCGGGTGTCGGGCAGAGTGATTACAAGGGAACAATGTACTGGGACCGCACGAGCTTTGTGATCGATCCCGAAGGCAAGCTGCGCAAGACGTATTTGAAAGTGAACCCTGAAGGTCACGAACAGATGCTGCTTCAGGACATAAAAGCGATGCAGGCCAGTAGCTGATGCTTGCTTACGTTTTCTGGCACTGGCCGCAGCCGAGCGTCGATCAGGATACGTACCTGGCCCACTTGGGCGAGTTTCATGAAAACCTCGCGGCGAATAAACCGGCCGGGTTCCAGCGCTCGGTCGTCTTTCGCATTCGCGATGCAGGTTGGTTGAAGACGACCGGCGATGCGTACGAGGAGTGGTACCTGCTCGACGATTCGGCTGCGATGGACCGAATCAACGAAGCGGCCGTTTCAGGCCTATGCGAGGAGCCACACAACCGCGTGGCTCGCGAGGCTGCGGACGGTGTGGGTGGTTTGTATCGGCTGCGTGCCGGCCCGGAGAACCTGGCCGAAGCAAAATTTGCGACCTGGTTAAGCAAACCTGCCGGCGTTTCTTACAATGACTTCTTCGCAGCGTTGCAACCCCAAACCTCACAACCAGGCGTCGCTTTGTGGGGCCGTCAAATGACTCTCGGACCAACAACCGAGTTCTGTATTCACAGCGCGACGCCCGTGGAATTACCTCACGGCTACACCGGCCACATCCTGCCAATCTTGAAAATCCTGTAATCCTGTCTAATGGTTTGACAGGATGACAGGATTCACACGATTCAGTCGAGAATTAGCTCAGCAACGAGTGGGCAATGATCCGACGCCGCCTGTATGCGCTCCTTCGGCTCCGTAATCACCTCACACTTCACCAGCCGATCTGCGAATGCTCCCGGCACAAACACGTAATCGAGTCGCACGTGCGGATCCCACGTAGGAAACGTGTATCCCTTGTTTTCAGCATTGAGCATCCGGTAACCGTCGTCGTAACCGGCATCGAGCATCAGTTGAATTGTCTCGCGCTGAAGCTTGCGACCACTGATCCAAATGAGGGCTCGCAGCCAGGCCGGCATGCGATGAGCATTCAAAGCTTCTCCGGGCGCGAGCGTATTGAAGTCTCCGACGAGAACGTGGAAGCCGTCCTGGTGTCGCTTGATTCCCTCAAGGAGTGAACGTATCTCACGTGTGCGACGGCGTTCGTCCCACTTCGAAAATCGCGCACTCAAATGCAAACCAAACACGCGAGTCTTACCTCCGGCAGGCACGATTTCGAGAAACGAATGCCGCGCGCCCGCCGGATAGTGCCACTCGTGATAATCGACTGCCTGGCGGCTGAGAAATCCGATCGAATGATTTCGTCGAGCCGCCCAAAATGGAAAGTTGGTTGCTCTTGAGAGACGCTCGACGACTTCAGGACGCGTGGCTTCCTGAAAGACGACGAGGTCCGGTGCAGCGGCGACGATCGTTTCCGCAAGCGCTTCTTCCCGGCCCAAGCCGCCGAACCTTATGTTGTAACTCAGCAGGCGGAGCGTCACGCATTTTCACCGGGCGGGACGACTAGGAAATACGGTTCGCCAAACAACACGTCGCGGCCGTAAAGCACAAGGCTCGACGTGGCTTGCATGTTCACTGGACGTCCGACGAGTTTCTGCAGCGACTCGCGCAGAGGATTCAGGCTGGGAGCGATATCCGGATCCTTATCGCCGAGTGGCTTAGTGTGCAGGCCGGGAATGTAATAAGCGTCCGACGACCACGCTTCCATCACTTTGCGCCCCACCAACGTCACATCGAGATCGCTCGTCCGTGCGCCTTGCGAATCGAAGGGCGTGCCGTCTTCGTGACGTTTGTTTGTAACAACGCTGCCGCGCAGCACGATGCCGGTCCCTTCCGGAAGTCCCTGTTGCAATTTCCGATAGAACGCAATGAACAAGCGCTCGTCGCCACCAAAGGCAAGAGTGACGATGCGCTGGCGGACTTCATTGTCCGTCATGTCATAAGCATCTTTAGGCATAGATTCGTTTCGTATCGAGTTTCAACCGGGGGCCAACGGGAGATGTCTCGTTATTGGGTTTTGGTCGCCGCATTTTAGCATGGCGCACTTGTGCTTTGTCCCCGGTGCTTTGTACTTTGTACCTTTTAGATCAAGGCAAAGTACAAAGCACGAACGAATGCGTCTCTTCCCCTGGCTTGTCATGCTCTGCGCCGCGTTTGCAGCCGGCGCGATCAATTCTATTGCCGGTGGAGGGACGCTGCTGACGTTTCCGGTGCTGATCTGGCTCGGGCTCGATCCGCGCGTCGCGAATGGGACCAGCACCGTGGCGCTCTGGCCGGGACTCTTCGGCGGTCTGTTTGGTTATCGGAGGGAACTCGAAAACAGTTCCACGATCCTGTTTCGACTCGGCGTCACCAGTATCATCGGCGGCGCGTTCGGCGCGCTGCTTCTGATCCGCACGCCGTCGCGCGTGTTTGCCAACCTCGTTCCTTTCCTGATTCTCTTCGCGACGCTGCTTTTCATGTCGCACGGCGTAATCAACAAGCGTTTGCGACTGGGTTCACTCGACGATAAGCCGACGGGACTGTGGTGGACGGGCGCCATGATTTTTCAGTTCTTGTCGGCGATGTATGGAGGTTACTTCGGCGCGGGCAACGGAATCCTGATGCTGGCGGCAATGGGACTACTCGGTCTCAACGATCTCAATCGAGCGAACGGCATCAAAAACTTCCTCGGCATCTGCATCAACAGCATCGCCGTTTTGCTCTTTGCTTTGGCGGGACTCGTCGTTTGGGGAGACGCGCTCGTGATGGCGGTCGGCGCGCTGGCCGGCGGTTACTTCGGCGCGAGTATGGCTGTGCGCATCGGGCAGAAGTGGGTGCGCCGGGGCATAGTGCTGATTGGATTGATAATCTTTGTCGTAATGGCATGGAGACTGCACTGATAACCAAAGCTACCAAACTGCCGCGCGAGTTTTACCTGCGTCCGAATGTCCTCACAGTCGCTCGAGATCTGCTCGGCAAATTGTTGGTCGTGCGCAGTCCAAGCGGTGAACGCGTTTCGGGAAAGATCGTTGAAGTCGAAGCCTATCGCGGGCCGGAGGACAGAGCTTCACACGCGTACGGAGGGCGAAGAACGAAGCGGACCGAAACCATGTATGGGACTGGCGGCGTGGCGTATGTCTATTTCGTCTACGGCATGTACTACCAATTCAACGTCGTGAGCAACGTCGCCGACACGCCGCATGCGATTCTCGTTCGCGCGCTCGAGCCGGTCGAGGGAATAGAGATAATGAGAGCGCGCAGGCATTCTCATCCGGATCACAATTTGACGAATGGTCCAGGGAAGCTGTGTATCGCGATGGGGATCGATCGACAACTCAACGGCGCTGATCTTTTAGGTGATCGAGTTTGGATCGAGGAGTACGAGAGTGTCTCACCGCGCCGTATCGCTAAAGGTCCACGCATCGGCATCGACTACGCGGAAGCGTGGATCGACAAACCCTGGCGTTTCTGGATCAAGGACAACAGTTACGTCAGCAGAAAATAGCCGCCGATTTTCGCAGATAAACGCTGATCCCGATCTGCCTTCATCTGCGAAAATCGGCGGCTAAAACTTAATCGCTGCCGTACCGGATTTCCATGTGGCGAATACGATACGCAGCGAGGACAAGCACGAGCAGCGTAACGATCAAAAGACTCGGGA
>JBKPPH010000065.1:0-9534 GCA_046733535.1 Acidobacteriota bacterium | reverse complement strand
CGGCAGTGGTCGTGCTGGGTGACGAGCAGTTTGAGCAAAGCGAGCGGCCGCAAGCGAGGGTGAGTACGCAGCAGTTGGCATACGTGATCTACACGTCGGGGTCAACGGGAGTGCCGAAGGGTGCGATGGTGGAGCAGGGCGGGATGGTGAACCACCTGTATGCGAAGGTGCGGGAGTTGGAGCTGAACGAGACCTCCGTGCTGGCACAGACGGCAGCGGCCAGTTTCGACATCTCGGTGTGGCAGTACCTGGCCGCGCTGCTCGTGGGCGGGCGCGTGGAAGTGTTCGACGAAGATGAAGTGCGTGATCCGGCGCGACTGCTGCGCGGTGTGCGCGAACGCGGCGTGACAGTGCTGGAGACAGTGCCCTCGCTGCTGCGATTGCTGGTGGAGAGCACAGAAGACACAGGCGCACTGCAATGGCTAATCGCAACGGGTGAAGCGCTGAGCGGAGAGTTGTGTGCGGCGTGGCTGCAGAAGCATCCTGCGGTTCCTGTTATCAACGCGTATGGACCAACGGAGTGTTCTGACGATGTGACGCACCAGGTTGTGCAGAGCGCGGACGAAGTAGCAGGGGAAGCCTGGGTACCGATCGGGAGTGCGGTGCAGAACACGGAATTGTACGTGGTGGACGAGCACTGGCGCGCGGTCGGCGTGGGCGTGAAAGGCGAGTTGTTGGTCGGCGGAGACGGCGTCGGACGCGGGTATGTTGCCGCGAGTGCGCAGACGGCAGAGCGGTTTGTGCCCGACAGTTACAGCCGGCGCGTTGGTGCAAGGTTGTACCGCACGGGCGACGTGGTGCGTTGGCGCGAGAGCGGCGTGCTGGAGTTTCTGGGCCGACTGGACGAGCAGGTGAAGGTGCGCGGTTATCGCATCGAGTTAGGCGAAGTGGAAGCAGCACTGCGACGGCACGAGCACGTGCGAGAAACTGTGGTACTGGCGCGCGAAGACGTGCCCGGCGAAAAACGAGTCATTGCGTACGTAGTTGAAGAACAGCAGACGTCGCTGATCGCAGACGCGCTACGCACTTACCTGAAAGCCCACCTGCCCGAGTACATGATCCCCGCAGCTTTCGTCATCTTGGACGCGCTGCCACGAACTGCAAATGGAAAACTCGATCGCACCGCGCTGCCCATACCTGAAGCCCCCACGGTTGAAACAACCGAGTATGTTGGACCACGCACGCCGGTAGAGGAGACGCTGGTTACGATCTGGCAAAAGCTCCTGCACGCGAAGCAAGTGGGCGTCAACGATGATTTCTTCCAGTTAGGCGGCCACTCGTTACTCGCTATTCAGCTCGTGACGAGAATACGAGAAGCATTAGGCGTCGAGGTATCGCTGCGCAGCATTTTCGATGGTCCAACAGTCGCAGGCATAGCTGACACTATTGCCGCGATGAACGAGAGTGACGAACACGCCGCTACTCCGCAACTCCAGAGCGTCGACGCCGCTGAACTGGCCCACCTATCAGATGCCGACGTCGAATCGTTGCTGGCCACGTATTCCGCAGGTGAGGAATTGGTATGAGACCTGGATCGACACTTAGCGGCCTGTCGCCACAGGAAAAGCGTGCTTTGCTTGCGAAGATACTGAAGCAGCAAGCAAAGACGTCACAGCTATTTCCGCTCTCCTTTGCGCAGGAGCGATTGTGGTTCATCGATCAACTCGAACCGAACAGTCCCGCCTACAACGTGCCGCTTGCCCTGCGTTTGCGCGGTGAACTTGACGTTGCGGCGCTCGAGCGGACGTTTATCGAGATAGTCGATCGCCACCACGTGCTGCGGACGACCTTCACTTCTATAAATGGACGGCCGATGCAAGTTGTCGGTGAAACGCCGGAACTGTTCCTGCCGCTGACGGATCTCAGTGATACACCTGAAAGCGAAGCGGAAGTAAGCCGGATTGTAGCAGCAGAATTTCAGTCTCCCTTCGATCTGTCGCGTGGTCCATTGGTGCGCGCATCGCTGCTTCGCCTCGCCGAACGCGAACACATACTCCTTTTGACGATGCATCACATCGTCAGTGACGGCTGGTCCAGCGATTTGTTGGTGCGCGAGTTGAAGCTGCTCTACACAGCTTATTCGAAAGGAGAACCTTCACCGCTGCCGGCGCTTTCACTTCAATATGCAGACTTCGCCGTGTGGCAAAGAGAATGGTTAAGCGGCGAAAGGCTGGAGCGGCAACTCTCATATTGGAAAGAGCAACTGGCCGCAACGCCGGCGGTGCTGGAGCTGCCGACGAAAGGGCCACGGCCGGCGGTGCAAAGTCATCACGGAGCGGGGCACCGCTTGACGTTATCTCCCAAACTATCGGACGCGATCAGGAAGTTGAGCCACGCCGAGAGTGTCACTCCGTTTATGACCCTGCTGGCCGCTTTTCAAGTGCTGCTCTATCGCTACAGCGGGCAACTCGACATCGCAGTGGGAACACCGGTCGCGAATCGCAATCGCGCTGAAATAGAAAACTTGATCGGGTTCTTCGTGAACACGCTCGTGATGCGCACGCAGCTAACGCCGGCAATGAGTTTTAGCGAACTGCTGGCGAGTGTCCGGCAGACGGCGCTCGACGCCTATGCGCACCAGGACCTGCCTTTTGAGAAGGTCGTCGAACAGTTGCAACCGGAGCGTAGTCTGGCCCATGCGCCTCTGTTCCAGGTGCTCTTCATGTTTCAACGTGTGAGCGAAGGAAAGTTGGCGTTGCCGGGTTTGCAATGGGAGGCCGTCAGATCCGAAATCCAGACCACCAGATTCGATCTCGAGCTCCATTTGTTTCAATCAGCCGACAAGTTCAGCGGTGGGGTGATCTACAACACCGATCTCTTCGAGGCCGAGACGATCGAGCGCATGCTCGGACACTTTCAGACTTTGCTCGAAGGCGCGGTGGCTGATCCTGCCCAATCGATTTCAAAGTTGCCGCTGCTCTCCGGCACCGAGCACCAGCATTTACTCCGCGACTGGAACTCTACCACGTCCGCATTCCCAACCGAACTCTGCCTGCACGAGCAGTTTGAACTGCAAGCGGCAAAGACACCGCAGGCAACGGCGGTACGATTCGAAGCCGAAGCGTTGACGTGTGAAGAGCTAAACGCTCGCGCCAACCAGCTCGCGCACTATTTACGCGGCCTCGGAATCGGACCAGAAAAACTAGTCGGCATTTGCATGGAGCGTTCGGTGGAGATGCTGATCGGCGTGCTCGGAGTTCTGAAAGCCGGCGGAGCGTATGTGCCTTTGGATCCCACCTATCCTGCGGAACGCCTGGCGTTCATGGTCCATGACGCCGGTATAAAAATATTGCTGACGCAGCAGCACCTGGTCGATCGAATCAAATCAGAAGAGTTGAGTGTCGTTTGCCTGGATTCCGAGCACAGCGTCATTGATAAAGAGAGCGTGGAGAACCTCGCGGCCGAAGCTACTCCGAACAACACCGCTTACGTCATTTACACTTCGGGTTCCAGCGGCACGCCGAAAGGCGTGGTGATCCAGCATCGCGGGGTGTCGAATGTTATCCACACCTCGATCGAGAAATTGCAGGTCAGCAGCGAGAGTCGGGTGTTGCAGCTCGCGTCATTAGGCTTTGATGCGTCGGTGCTCGAAGTTTTCATGGCGTTGCTGTCGGGTGCATGCCTCTACTTGATTCCGCGAGAGACGGTGAGCGCCGTGTTTGAACTCGCCGCGTTTATAGATCGCGAAGAGATCAGCACGATTGCGTCGCCGCCGTCTCTGCTCGACGCCTTGCCGGAAGGCGATTATCCCTCGTTGCGGAGCATCATCGTGGGTGGAGAAAGCTGCCCGCCTGAGACGTGTGCTCGCTGGTCGCCGGGCAGGCTGTTCTTCAATGCGTATGCACCCACCGAGGCCACCATCTATTCAACTCTGCATGAATGCGCCGGAACTTATCCTTATGGACCACCGATCGGACAGCCGATTGCAAACACCCGCGTCTACATTCTCGACGCGCAACAGCAACTCGTGCCCGCCGGCGTGATCGGCGAGTTGCACATCGGTGGAGAGGGACTCGCTCGCGGTTACCTCAATCGCCCGGAACTCACCGCCGAGCAATTCATTCCCGACGCATTCGGTAACGTTCCCGGTGGACGCCTGTATAAGACCGGCGATCTCGCTCGCTACCAGAGTGACGGCAATCTCGAGTTTGCCGGTCGTCTGGACCAGCAGGTGAAAGTCCGCGGCTATCGCATCGAGTTGGGTGAAATCGAGGTGGTGCTCGGAAGCCATGAAGCCGTCAAAGAGTGTGTGGTTATCGCGAGAGAGGATGAGGCGCGACAAAAACGACTCGTCGCTTATGTAGTGCCTGAAACTGCTGAAGCAATCAAGAACGGCGATTTGCGCAGCTACTTGAAAGAGCGTTTGCCGGAGTACATGGTGCCGTCAGCATTCGTAACTCTGGACACGTTGCCGCTCACGACGCACGGAAAAGTCGACCGCAAAAATCTGCCCGCTCCTGAGTTGCAGCGCGCGGCCGGCAGCTATCAGGAACCGCGGACGCCGGTCGAGCAACTGTTGGCCGTCATCTGGTCGCAGGTCCTCGGCTTGGATCAAATCGGTCTCTACGACAACTTCTTTGAGCTCGGAGGACATTCACTCCTCGCGGCGCGCGTGATCGGCCGCATGAGAGAAGCATTCAAGGTGGAGGTTTCACTGCGCAGCATTTTTGAAGAGCCGCAGCTTGCTGGGCAGGCAGCGCGAGTCGAGGCGCTGCTGCGACGAGACACTGTTGAAGTGCTGCCGCTGACGCGAGCGGCGCGAGATCAAGGGCGAGCAGTTTTATCGTATGCGCAGGAACGATTGTGGTTTCTCGATCAGTTACTACCCAATAGTTCAGCTTACAACATCGCGGCGGTGCTGCGGCTGGGCGGTGAGTTAAAAGTCGACGCACTCGCCCGGAGCTTTGCCGAAGTCATTCGACGTCATGAAGCCCTGCGGACGACGTTTGAGATGGTGGACGGCGAGCCGGCCCAGGTTATTTCATCCGGAACTTTCCAACTTGCCCAGACAGACCTCTCTGAAATTCCCGAAACTGAGCGAATGGCCGCAGTGCGGCGGCTCGCGAACGAAGAGTCAGAACGTCCTTTCGACCTGCAACGTGGTCCACTGTTGCGCGCCGGTTTGCTACGTCTCGCAGCCGGTGATCACGTGCTGCTGCTGACGATGCATCACATCATCGCCGACGCCTGGTCCATGGGAGTGCTCATGCGTGAGTTGCGGACGTTCTATGAAGGATATGCGAGTGGCGAAACCACGTCGCTGCCTGAGCTACCGGTGCAGTACGCGGATTATGCGATCTGGCAACGTGAGTGGTTGAGCGGTGACGAGCTGGCAAAACAGCTTGCTTACTGGAAGAACGAATTGAGCGGAGCGCCGACCGTGCTGGAGTTGCCGGCTGATTGGCCGCGCCCCGCGCTGGAGACTCACCGTGGTGGTAGCAAGTCATTTCTATTTCCGTCGACGTTGCTGGACGGACTCGCGCAGTTGAGTCGCCGCGAGGGCGCGACTCTCTTCATGACCTTGCTGGCTGCGTTTCAGACCTTGCTGTATCGCTACACCGGCCAGGAGGACATCGTCGTCGGGACTCCAATAGCGAATCGCGGTCGCGCGGAGGTCGAAGATCTCATCGGCTTTTTCCTTAACACGCTCGTGATGCGGGCCAGGGTGGCGCCGCAGATGAGTTTCAGAACGCTGTTGGCGAACACGAGAGAGACGGCGCTGCAAGCATACGCCCATCAGGATGTGCCGTTCGAAAAGCTCGTCGAAGAGTTGCAGCCCGAACGTAATCTCAGCCATCAACCGCTTTTCCAGGTTCTCTTTGTACTGCAAAACGCGCCTCGCGAAGAGTTTCGACTGGACCAACTGCAAATCGAATCCCTCGGCACCCGCAGCCGCGCGGCCAAGTTTGACTTGACGTTGTTTGTGGGTGAGACGCCTCGCGGACTCGCGGGCTCGATTGAATACAACACTGATTTATTCGACGCCGCCACGATCGAGCGGATGTGTGGACACTTTGAAACTCTCCTGGACGGAATCGTCGAAAACGACCGGCAGCGATTGTCTCAGCTTCCGTTGCTCACAAAAGCAGAGCGCGAGCAGTTGGGAGAGTGGAACCAAACCGAGTTCGAATACCCGCAAACACGGTGCGTACACGAAGTCGTTGAAGCGCAGGCAGAGAAGACGCCTGACGCGCCGGCGATGATTTTTGACGACAGGCAAATCACGTATCGCGAATTGAATGACCGCGCGAATCAACTGGCCCACTACCTCGTGAGTATGGGCGTCGGTCCCGAGGTCCGTGTGGGAATATGCCTGGAGCGCTCGTTTCCGATGCTCACTGCGGTGCTGGGTGTTTTGAAGGCGGGCGGAGCGTACGTCTCACTCGATCCTTCGTATCCAGCGGAGCGCCTGAAATTCATGATGCAGGATGCTGACATCAACACTCTGCTGACCGAGACGCAGTTGCAGGAACGATTCGGCGAGCACGAGGGCCGGATGGTGCTGCTCGATGCTGACCACGAATTGTTTGATCGAGAGAGCACTGCGAATGTATCGAGCGGCGTCACACCAGACAATCTCGTCTACGTGATCTTTACTTCCGGATCGACAGGTCGACCGAAGGGAGTGATGATGAGCCATCGCTCGCTGGCGAATTTGCTCTCGTGGCAAGTCGAGACGTATCCGAATGACGCCGCCGCTCGCACGCTGCAATTTACGTCACTCAGTTTCGACGTTTCGTTTCAGGAAATCTTCTCGACGTGGTGGAGTGGCGGGACGCTGGTTCTGATCACTGAGCATGCGCGAAGAGAGCCCGACGCGCTGTTGAAGGTGATCGTTGAGCAGGCGATCACGAGGCTGTTTGTGCCGTTCGCCGCGCTCCAGAATCTCGCCGAAGCGGCAGCGTCGAGTTTATTGTTACCAACGCATTTACAACAAGTGATTACTGCGGGAGAGCAGTTGCAAATCGGCAGGCATGTTGCTGATTTCTTCAGCCGGCTGCCGAACTGTTCACTGCACAATCACTATGGACCATCAGAAGCGCACGTAGTTACCTCCTTCGATCTCGAAGGCCCGCCTAAGAACTGGCCAATGCTGCCGCCGATCGGCGGTCCTATTAGTAACAATCGAATCTACCTGCTGGACGCGCAGTTGAATCCGGTGCCGATCGGCGTTACCGGTGAACTACATATCGGCGGTGTGGCAGTCTCGAGAGGCTATCTGAATCGTCCCGATCGCACTGCTGAACGATTCATACCCGATCCCTTCGCTTCGGCAGCCGGCCAAGTCCTCTACAAGACAGGCGACGTCGCGCGCTACCGGCTTGACGGGAATATAGAATTTCTCGGACGCATGGACCACCAGGTCAAGCTCCGCGGCTATCGCGTCGAGTTGGGTGAGATCGAGGCATTGTTACGTGCTTGTCCGGGCGTTCTCGATAACGTCGCGGTGGTCAGAGAAGACTCTGGAGACAAACGACTGGTCGCTTACCTGGTGACTGAGGGTGACGCAGTAAAGGTAAACGAACTGCGCAGCTATCTCCGCGAGAGATTGCCGGACTACATGATCCCGTCGGCGTTTGTTGAACTGGATGCGCTGCCGCTCAGTCCGAACGGCAAGGTAGATCGCAAGGCGCTGCCGGCGCCTGAAGTCCTCGGTGATGTCGACCAGTACGAGCCGGCTCGCACGCCGGTCGAAGAAGTGCTCGTGGGGATCTGGTCTGAAGTGTTGCAAGCCGGACGCGTTGGTATTCACGACAACTTTTTCGAGTTGGGAGGACATTCGTTGTTAGCGACGCGGCTGATCTCGCGCGTGAAAGCAGTCTTCGAAATCGAAGTCGAGCTGCGCAGTATCTTCGAGTCGCCCACGATTGCCGGGCTCGCCGCCGTGGTTGAAACAGCCCTGCGAGGTGGAAGCGAAAAACTGCTGCCGCTGCGCGGATCACAAGGGGACAGATCCGGATCACCGCTTTCGCATGCGCAGGAGCGATTGTGGTTTCTCAGCCAGTTAGAGCCGGAGAGTGCTGCTTACAACATGGCGCTCGCGATGCGGTTGCGGGGTGAGTTGAACCTCGAGGTGTTCAATAAGAGTCTCAGCGAACTAGTCCGGCGTCACGAGGTGTTGAGAACTACTTTCGTGCTCGACGAAGGTATTCCAGTGCAGATGATCGCTCCGGCTGTTGATTACTCGATACCGGTAGTCGATCTCAGTGAAGAAGCGGATCGTGAAGGCAAGGTCAGGAGACTGGCCGATGAAGACGCGTACCGCCCATTCGATTTGGCGCGCGGTCCGATACTGCGCGCTACGCTCGTACGCATGGCGACCGAAGATCATGTGCTGTTGTTGACGGTGCATCACATCGCCTTTGATGGCTGGTCCATCGGCATCTTCTTTCGTGAGCTTTCGGTTCTTTACGCAGCGTTTGGGAGTGGAAACTCGTCGCCGCTCTCGGAGCTTTCCGTTCAATATGCCGACTTTGCCAACTGGCAGCGGCAGTATCTCAGCGGCGAGGTGCTGGACGCGCAATTGGCCTACTGGAGAAAGCACCTCGAAGGCGCGCCGTCATTGATTGAATTACCGACTGACCGGCCGCGTCCCGCTCTCCAGAGCAATGCAGGCGCGATTGAGACGTTCACCGTCTCAAACGACTTGACCGTGCAATTGAAGGATCTGAGCAGAAGAGAGAATGTGACGCTGTTCATGACTCTGCTGGCGACTTTTCAGACGCTCTTGCACCGGCATAGCCGGCAGTCGCAAATCGTCGTGGGGACCGATATCGCGAATCGCAATCGAGTCGAGACTGAAGGTCTGATCGGTTTCTTCGTGAACGAATTGCCGCTGCGGACTGACTTCTCAGGCGATCCGAGTTTTCGAGGATTGTTGCAGCACGTGCGCGAGGTATCTCTCGGCGCTTACGCGCATCAGGACCTTGCGTTTGGAAGACTTGTGGAAGATCTCCAGCCGGAACGAACGTTGAGTTACAACCCACTCTTTCAAGTGCTGTTCACCTTGCAAAACGTGCCTCGCTCGCTGCCGAAGTTTGCAGACCTCGAGTTGAGCCGATTGGAGAGCGCGGAAAAGACCGCGAAGTTCGATTTGAGTCTTTCGATCGTGGACAGCAAGTCTGAGCTGGTGGGAGTGCTCGAGTACAGCACGGACCTTTTCAATCAGAGCACGATCAAACGATTGTCGCAGCAGTTCGAGATGCTGTTACGCGAAGTAGTTAGAGATCCGCAACGGCGAGTGAGTGAGTTGGAGTTGATGAGTGAGGCTGAGCGGCAGCAGGTGCTGCAACAGTGGAATGAAACGGCGGCGGAGTATCCGCAAGCGAGTTATGCGGAGTTGTTCGCGCAGCAGGTCGAGCGCACGCCTGAAGCAGTCGCAGTGAACGATGGGACGGAGAGACTGACGTATGCGGAGCTGAATGAACGGGCAGAGCAGTTGGCGCAGCGGCTGGCGGCGCAAGGTGTTGGACCAGAGACAGTGGTTGGGTTGATGTTGAGTCGGGGCTGCGGGCAGCTAGCGGCGATGTTGGG
>JBKPPH010000064.1:0-14961 GCA_046733535.1 Acidobacteriota bacterium | reverse complement strand
CGCTTTCATGTCGGCGGCGAATTCCGAGTTGGGCAACAACTCGAAAGCCTGGTCCACCACGAGATCGATCGACTCGTCCAGTACAACTTGCCCGACAGGCTGTCCCTCGCGATGCAGTCCGGTAGAAACTTCAACGTGCTTTAGCTGGCAATCGCGACCGATGAATTCTGCTTTCGCAACTTCCGCGAAGTCATGATCTTCCGCCGCGATCCAAAACACGGGCACGGCTTTGGTGTTGCGCTGGCGCAAACAGCCGGCGAGTTTCACCGCCGAGAGTGCTTTGTAAATTGTGTAGAGTGGGCCAGTGAATAGACCGGCCTGTTGGCCCGAGACAACGGCGATGCAGTCTGACTCGCGCAGTAGCTCAATGTTGTTCAGAGTCGCTTCGCCCGCACCCCAGCGCTGGTTCATGGCGGCGAGCGCGTCGCAGACCTTGTGGCGATCTGTTTGATAAGCTGCGAGTACTTCGGGGACGCGTTGCGCCAGTTCGTGATGATACCGAACCGCGGACGGATAGAACCCTCGCAGCGCTACCGGATCTTTCAGATACTCGAGAAAGAGATGTGACTGATGCGGAACTCGGTCGAACGGAAGCGTCTCGACGTGCAGTCCTGACTCTTCGGGGGTGCTGTAACAAGCGGGTTCGGCTGTACTCAAAATAATTCGGGCTCCTGCGCAAGATAATCCTGCAAATCATGTAATCCTGTCCAGCAGGGCCGCGATTTCCGCGCGCGCAGATTCATCGGGCGCGCGCAGCGGTGCGCGAACAGCACCGCCCTGATAACCCGCCATGTCGAGTGCGACTTTCAACCCGCCGATTCCAAACTTCGTGGTGACCGCGGTAGCAAGCGGCGTCAGCTTCGCTTGCAACGTCGCAGTGTGTTCCTCTTCGTTCGAATGGAACGCACGAAAGATCGCGACGCAAACTTCCGGCACCGCACACCCAACCGCGAGAATCGCACCCGTCGCGCCGGCCCGCAGCGCGTCGAGCAACACAGTCCCATTGCCCGTCAACACAGCAAACTCGCGCGGACAAAGATTGACTGTCTTACTGAACCCCGCTACATCATTCGAACTATCTTTCACGCCGATGATGTTGGCGTGTTCACTCAAACGCGCCACTGTCTCCGGTTCGATCTTGATGCCCGTCAACGGCGGCATACTGTAAAGCAGCACCGGCACGGGCGAAGCATCGGCAACTGCCGTGTAGTAACTGACAAGGGTTTCCTGTGTGATCGCGGAGCGATAGAAGTACGGCGTGATCACGAGCACCGCCTGCGCACCGGCGCGGGCGGCCTTCTTGATCTCATTGATCGTGCCGATTGTACTTTGCTGACCGGCTCCGGCGATGAACGTCAGATCATCCGGCACAGCCGCGCGCGCAGTTTCAATCGTCGCGAGATACTCGCGTTCGTCGAGATGAACTCTCTCTCCGGTCGACCCCAGCAACACGTAACCAACAACGCCTGACTTGTTCCAGCGAGACAAGTTCGCACGCAGCGCATCGAGCGCAAGCTCGCCGTCTCGAGTAAACGGCGTAGTGATCGGTAATAGAATGCCTTTTAATTGCGTCATACTGAACGCGCAATACTGAACTCATTCGTCAGCAGTGTAAACCGTGCTGAAGATAGTCGCAGATTTTCGCGGCCAGTACAAAAACCGTTGACAATAACCAACTCATGCAGTTATGAGTGCCCTACAGAAACGATTCCACGCTCCTGACCATTATTCATAGGGCTAGTCCGGTTCGCAGATCTTCTCTTATCAATTCACGTTACGGAGGGCCTGATGGCTGCTGCTTCCCCCAAGCAATACCCTGACCCGGAATATACCGAGGAAGTCCGGTTTGCCGTCGTCATGTACGGCGGCGTGTCTCTGGCGATCTACATCAACGGCATCGCGCAGGAATTGTTGCGGCTCGTTCGCGCCACTGCGACAGCCGGCACCGGCCCAGACGGTTTGAGAATCTGTTTGACCGCGAACAGCAACGATGAAAAGAACCAGCTAAAAGGAACTGAAAAAGTCTATCGCAAATTAAGCTACTTACTCGCCGATAAAAACCTGCTCGCCGAGTATCGCGCACTCGCGGACCACGCGGTAGACAAGGAATCTTCAAAGGCCCTCGTCGATCGATTGGAAGCGCTCGTAACTGATCACGAGCGACCCATCAACGTCAGGTTTATTGTCGACATCCTCTCCGGCACCTCAGCCGGCGGCATCAACGCGATCTATCTCGCGAAAGCACTCGCCAACGAACAAAACATCGACAAGCTCAAGCGTCTCTGGATTACCGAAGGCGACATCGGAGTCCTGATCAACGACAAGAGATCGGTGGCTGGTCTCAACATCGACAACCAGGAGCCGCCGCAATCGCTGCTCAACAGCCGGCGCATGTATTTGAAGTTGTTGGAAGCTCTCAACGGCATGGAGTCGCCGCAAAAGAAAAACAGCGAGAGTGATGGAAGTCAAAACAACTTCAGCTCACCTTATGTCGATGAGATCGATCTGTTCATCACTACGACGGACATCGCCGGCATGCCCGTACCTATTCGACTTTCCGATACGGTGGTCTATGAGCGCCGGCATCGAAACGTCTTTCATTTCAAGTACGCCTCGAAGGAAGCTTTTGGCGACCAGCGCAACGACTTCGAGCGCGCGAACAATCCTTTCCTCGCCTTCGCCGCACGTTGCACGTCTTCCTTTCCCTTCGCTTTCGAACCGATGCGGCTGTCTGATATCGATGAGGTGTTGGACGCGTGCAAAGACTACCGGGACGCCGGCAAGGAGAAGATGAAAGAGTTGAAGAAGCAATGGCTGCGCTTCTTCAAGGGCGATAACTCCTCGCAAGCTGCGCACTTTGCCGAGCGGTCCTTCGGCGATGGCGGCTATCTCGATAACAAGCCTTTCACGTACGCCACTGAAACTCTCGCGCGCCGTTACGCCACCCTGCCCGTCGATCGCAAACTGATCTATATCGAGCCCTCACCCGAACATCCTGAAGATGCTCGGCCCAACACACCGCGACCTGACGCGCTGGCAAACGTAAAAGCGGCGCTACTCGATCTGCCTGCATACGAAACGATCAGGGAAGACTTGCAGCGGCTGATGCAGCGGAACGATTTGATCAATCGTATCAATGGACTCGTTACCGCAATCGATCACGATCTCGATCGAGCGAATTCCGATCCGAAGACAGAAAGACCGCCTTTGCAACCCGGCGAATGGGAAACACTCGACCTGGCCGGAATGGTGGATAAGTTTGGCGTCTACTACCTGCCTTACCGTCGTCTGCGCATCGCGGCCGTCACGGATGCACTGGCTGAGTTGGTCACGCGAGTTCAAAAGCTGCAAGACGATTCAGCCGAGTCGTTCGCAGTTCGCGTACTGATTCGCGCGTGGCGTGAAGAACAGTATCCGGACTATCACCCCACGGCCGGCAAAGTATCGCAGACGGCAAATCAGTTATTGCTTCATTACGATTTCGCTTACTGGCTGCGTCGCCTGAATTTCATCCGTCGTAAGGTCGACTTGCTCTACCGACTGCAAGAGCTGCCTTCGGCGAACGAGAATGGCGACGGAGTTAACGAGGATGACCTCTCCGAGGAAGACAAAGCGATCCTGAACCGGTTGCGACTGCTCAGGTATAACCCGTTCGACTACACCATTCGAACAGCCGCAGAAAAACGATCCTTGCACGAACTGCTCGTCTTCATTCGGAGCGAGCTCAAGGTGATCTACACCGAGCTCAGGCTCCGAGGACGAGAGATCCAGGGGAGCGGAAGCGAAGTCGCAAAGAAGATCAAGGACATACCGTTGACTCCGAAGCGTCTGCGATACCTGCTCTACCTGCCGGAAAATTCTGATCTCGATCCGGACTTCTCCAAGCTCGACGAAGAGAAGTGTCTCAAGCGCGCTCACGAACTTCTTCGCGATCCGGAATTCGCCGGCAAATTTCAGGACGCAGCAGACACTTTGCGCCGCGAGATGGAAGCGAAAGTCGTCGATCCGACGTGGACGCGTTGTCGAGCGCTGTTCAGACCGACCGAGACGTTGCCGGCGGAATTGGAAGGCTGTATTCGCCCGCTCACCCCTAATCCGAACGAGCCGATCTGGAATGGCGCCCGCGAATATTTGTGGCGCTACTTCAGCCAGTTTGATGACTTCGATCAGATCAGTTTTCCGATCATGTACGGGGTCGAACAGGGTGAGTCGGACGTGGTTGAGGTCATCCGCATCAGTCCGGAAGATGCAACGACGCTGATTAACGAAAGACGCGAGAAGAGCGAGAGCGCTGATGGTGTGGGCCGGCGCAAGCTCGCCGGCACGGCGCTGCATCACTTCGGAGCTTTTCTCGATCGCACATGGCGACAGAACGACATTATGTGGGGACGGCTCGATGGCGCCGAACGTTTGATCACGTCCCTGTTGCCCGATCCGCAGGACGAGAATCTCCGCAAGGCGCTGATCAGGGAAGCGCACACGGCGATTCTCATTGAAGAGATGTCGCCGAAGAACCAGGAACAACTGCGCACACTCGTCACAGGCGCGCTCGTGCGGGCCAGTGCGGGTGAACCGATTGAAGCAGCAGTCAAGAAAGTGATAGCAGAGCTCGATGCAAACTCTTCAGTTCGCACACGCCTGGAAAGTGTCATCTCTACAAGTTTGAAAGAAGAGGAACTCTTGAACTTCATCACCACTGGTTATGAAGTGAATCGCGGGATGGATGCGAAGATGATGCTGCGGGCGATGTCGCGTTCGACGCAGGTGATCGGCAAAGTTTTTGAAGACATCGCGAACCAGAATTCGCTCGACGGCAAGAGTCTCGCATGGATCGCTCGATTCGGACAGATCTTCTGGGGCCTCGTTGAAGTCGCGGTGCCGGGCAGCATTTTGAATCTGCTGATGATTCACTGGCTCAAGCTGCTTTACGTCTTGGAGCTGGTGTTAATAATCCTCTCGTTTTTATTTTCCGCGCCGGGCGAGGTGCAGACTTTCACGCTGAAGGTCTTGGCGATCACCGCCGCGATCAACCTCGCCGTCCTTCTCTTGCGCGACAAAATGCGTGGCCGAAAGCGTTGGCAGCATGCGCTCGTGCTGGTCGTGGTCGGATCGGTATTGCTGCTTGCGGGTATCGGTATCGCGGATCTGTTTGGCTTTGCAGCTTCGAGCAGTATTCGCGGGTGGCTGCAGCCGGTTGTCAATTTGTACCAGGGAACGAAGGAGTCGTTGAAGCCACTCAGAGATTGGCTGGCAAAGATCTTTTAGAACATCAGACACGATTTCCCAGGAGCCTTTATGTCACACTCGACAAAAATCCCCCTCGACCTGTTTCAGGTCCTTGAAGAAGAGTTCGTCACCTTGCATGGAACTCCCGCGCACGACGGCTCTCAAACCGTAACTATCGCAGACTCGAGAAATCGAGACGAGTTCCGCACAGTCACCGCCACGCTCGATTGGAGTTTTCACTCGAGCCATATCAAAGACGCGCGCGGCCTCGCGTTCGATTTACTTTCGACCTGGGAAGCACAGAACGATCCGGCACAGTCGCGCGCTCTTTTCGATGTCAGCGCTGACGAATGGGCGCAGAACAATTTGTTGCTGTACATGTGCAAGCGCCTTGGTGCGGGATTGCTTGACGACCTTAACGCCGGTTTGAAAGCGGAGATAGATCTTCGCAAGGTCCTCGCGGACGCACTCAACGATTTGTTACTGCACGACGGGGATCTATTCGATGAGTCACGCTTCACTTACCACCGCCTGAGCAGTAAAAGCCAGGCGCTGGTAACCAGCCCCATCGTTTCAGAGAAGTCCACTGACGAAGAGGACGTGGCCCACCTCAACCGCATCCTGCTCGAAGACGCCTTCCCTGACTATCTCGAAAGAATTCAGAACATACGTCTCGCGGCGATCTACCAACGCATTCACGAAGTGAAGCCGGCGGCGCTGTGTTTCTCGGGTGGCGGCATTCGCAGCGGCACGTTTGCACTCGGCGTACTCCAGGGCCTTGCGCGGCACAACTTACTCGATAAGTTTCACTACTTATCGACTGTCTCAGGTGGCGGTTATATCGGAAGTTGGCTGGCAGGCTGGATTCACAGACACCCGGCGGGCCTGAAAGGCGTCACTTCCGAGTTGGCCAATATTCATCCGCCGACCAAAGTCGATCCGGACGCCACTCCGATCAGGTTTCTGCGTCGCTACAGCAGTTTCATCACACCGAAGGTCGGGCTGCTGAGCGCGGACACGTGGACGTTCATCGGCATCTACCTGCGAAATCTTTTCCTGAATTGGATAGTGTTCATTCCGCTGCTGCTGTCGGTCCTGATCGTGCCGCGAATTATTCTTGCAATCACGCTGGCGCAGCCGGCGGTAGGACATCAATGGAGCTTCAGTCTCGCATCACTCGGCATTGATAAATACGTTTTTGGACGTCACTTCTTTTTGCTCGGCGGTTTTCTGCTGACGGTGTGGGCGCTCGCTTACATCATCTTCAACCGTCCGACGTTCAGAGAGGAACTGCGACAATACAGTAAATTCTGGCGTTCGCGATCGGACCAGAGAAGTTTTCTGAAGTGGTGCCTGTTGCCGTTAACGGCCGCAGCCTTTTGCCTCACGACATACTACGCGTGGTCTGCCGAACGAACCGGGGCCAAAGACTGGTACCGGTTCGTCATTTTTGGGTTGGCTCTCAGCATACTCGCATGGTTCGTGTCCACGGTGGTCCTCGGTCGCCTGCGCAGGATCTTCAAGCTTGGTTGGTCAACTATTCTCACGCTCGACAACCTGGCCCTGCTCATCGCGGGCACACTCGGCGGCGTGGCGCTCTGGGTGATCAATCTGATCTTTACACCAATAACCCCGCGCCTGGATTGTTCTCCCGCCAGTAGCAATTGGTCACAGATCACGTGGAACTCAGAAATTTACGCGGCCTTTGCAGTGCCCACGTTCATGCTCGTCTTCCTGTTGGGCGCGACGTTGTTCATCGGGGCGTCAAGTGCCAGCACGCGGATTGACGACGAGGATCGAGAGTGGTGGGCACGACTGAGCGCGTGGCAACTGATTGTAATTTTAGGGTGGAGCATTTTCACGACGCTCGTGATCTTTGGTCCAATCGCGGTGTTGAGTTTTCCCAAGCTACTGGCTTCCGTGGGCGGTCTTTCCGGACTACTCGCCGTCCTGCTCGGACGCAGCGCAAAAACACCGGGAGCTCCGAAGTCGCCCAATCAGGAAGGAACTGAAAAGGGCGGCATCCTCGCCGCAATCATGAGCAAGTTACTTCCTTTGCTGGCGGTGATTTTCATCGCGGCGCTGATCGTTTCGCTCTCGATCGCAACCACGAAGATTATTCAACAGCTTGCCCTGTTGATTGGCAGCGGACCGGATGGCCCACTTCCAAATCCGGGTCCTATCACCGCATGGTTGTCCAAAACACCTCCGGATTTCGCCTGTTATCTCAACTACATTTACTACGACCTGGGCGGTAAAGAGACTTTCGAAGCGGCGAAGATCGCTCACATGAATGTTCTTCACTACACGTCGTTGACGGTGGTCCTTGTGTTGGGATTAGCCTTCCTGTTGTTTGGGCGCATCGTCTCGCGGATCATGAACCTGAACATCTTTTCCCTGCACGGCGGTTATCGCAATCGACTGATTAGAGCCTTCCTCGGAGCATCGCGTCCGGATCACGAGCGAAAGCCAAATCCGTTCACAGGTTTTGACCCGTCTGACAATCTCAGCCTGCACGAACTGCGCTCGGGATTGTTTCGCGAGAGTGACTTCGGCGATTCAGTCGCACTCGCTAATGCGCTGCTGAATGCCGGCAAGTCATTGAAAGGCGGACCAGCGCAACTACAAAGTCCTGCGGCTCAAAGCAAGCAGGACCAGGCAATCGCGAACTCGACGGACAACACCGCACTCGTCGCCACGATCTCAAAGTGTCTCAATGATCGCGGGCTGCTCAGCAACGTCCAGCGCGTACCCAACAAGATCGCTCCTTCAACGCGGCTGCTGGCCGCGCTTCGTAAGGATCTCAACGGCGCTTTGCAGGATCAGGAGTTTTATAACTGTCTCGCGCAGTTGCCTATCGGCGCGCAGCTTGATCCCGATCAGGATTACATCTCGCAGAGCCGGCAAGCGCTCGAGATCGCCTTCCCCGATCTGATCCGGCGACACGAATCTGTCGAGGATTACAGGCTCATGCCCGTCATCAACACGACTCTCAATCTTGTCGGCGGCGATAATCTCGCGTGGCAACAACGCAAAGCCGAACCGTTCAGCGTCACTCCGCTGCACGCGGGCTGCTTCCGCCTTGGCTATCGAGACTCGCGATTGTACGGCGGCCGTGGCGGTATCTCGATCGGAACCGCGGCCGCGATCTCGGGAGCGGCGGCGAGCTCGAACATGGGTTACTACACAACTTCGCCCGTGTTGTCGCTCGTGCTGACTTTCTTCAACGTGCGTTTAGGTTGGTGGCTCGGCAATCCCGGACCCGCCGGTAACGACACCTACTACCGTAACTCTCCCAAGTATTCCGTCGAACCGATTATCGACGAAGCGTTCGGCCTGACTGACGATCGCAACGAGTACGTTTATCTCACCGATGGTGGTCACTTTGAAAACCTCGGCATCTATGAGATGGTCCTTCGTCGTTGTCATGTGATCGTGATTTCGGACGCGGCGGCGGATGGCGAGTATCACTTCGGAGATCTCGGCAACGCTATTCGCAAAGTGCGGATCGATCTCGGAGTTCCGATCGAGTTTACTGCGTTGCCGATCTTTGCTGCCCTGCCTGCGTCGCCGGACAAAGGAATGTACTGGGCGGCGGGCCGCATCCGCTATTCATGTATCGACGGACCAGACGTCGAGGACGGTTGGCTGCTGTACATCAAGCCGACTGTTTACGGAAACGAGCCGCGTGACGTGCTGGAATACAAAAAGAGCCATCCGACGTTTCCGCACCAGTCGACGGCAGATCAGTTTTTCGATGAACCGCAGTTTGAGAGTTATCGTATTCTGGGTTCACACATCATGGATCAGATTTGCGGTGAAGATGAGAAGCCGCTCGCTCTGTATGCGATGTTGCGCAAAGCGCTCGATCAGTTAACGGAAGTACAGAATGGCACCGCGCCGCCTGATCCGAAGCTGAAACAGTGGAAAGACAAGTGGATCACTAATGTGATGAGCAGGATCTAGCCACAACCTATTTTGTGCATTTTGTGGCTGAGGGGAGGCAACGTGCAATCTTACCGTTTTGTACAACTCGACGTTTTCACGGACAAGGCTTTTACCGGAAATGCACTCGCTGTGTTTCCGGAAGCTGAGGGGCTCAGCAATGAGGAGATGATGCAGATCGCGCGCGAGATGAATCTCTCCGAGACTGTCTTCGTGCTCCACCCGGATGCGGGACGTCTGGAAGTGCTGCGACGCCTCCGCATCTTCACGCCGATTCGTGAGATTCCTTTTGCCGGCCATCCGATCGTCGGGACGTGGAATGCACTTGCGCGCGAAGGAATTGTGCACCCACCTGAAGGCGGCAGTGGCTGGCAACGGATCTATCACGAGGTCGGCATTGGAGTTTTGCCGGTGGATGTCGAGTTCAAAGACGGGCAGCCGGTACAGGTGGTAATGACGCAGGGAGCTTTCGAGATCCTCGACGAGATCGACGATGCGGGCGAGCAAGCGGAAGTCGCGCGAGCTTTGGGATTGGCTCGCGAAGATCTCGATGAGGGCCTGCCGATTCAAGTGATCACTACGGGCTTGTCTTGTATGGCGGTGCCGGTCCGTTCACTCGCGGATTTGCGCCGTTGTCGTGTCAACGCCAACTTGCTCGCCGATATTTACACCCGACACGGCGCGACCGGATGTCACGCGTTCACACGCGAAACGATCGAAGTCGGCGCTTCTCGCGCGCACGCGCGTTTCTTTGCTCCCGCGGACAACATTCCCGAAGATCCCGCCACCGGCAGTGCCTGCGGAGCACTCGGTGCTTACCTCATCCATCACGGCGCTCTGACTTTGGAACCGGAGAACGACCGTTATAAATTTGTCATCGAACAAGGCGACTTTATCCACCGCCCGAGCCGCATTAATCTTGACGTGAAAGGTCAGACAGGCCGCGTCGAAGAAGTGAGGGTTGGTGGACCATCAATCGTCGTCGCCAAGGGGGAGGTTGCGTTTTAGTACTTTGTTAGATCTCATCATCATCGGCGCCGGGCCCGCCGGTCTTTCTGCCGCCGAGGCCGCGGCGCGCGAAAAGCTCGATTACGTCGTCATCGAAAAAGGTACGATCGCAAACACGATCAGGCAGTATCCAGTCGGCCGCACGATGTTCTCCACGCCGAACGAAGTGGAGATGCACGAAGGCACACTGAAACCCGTGCGAGAAAAACCCACGCGCGAGGAACTGCTGTCGCACTACATTCATTTCGTCCTGAAGCTCGATCTAAAAATCAACACCGGCGAAAGAGTTCTGGATGTGAGCGGAAACGTCGACGACGGTTTCGTTGTCAAAACCGATCTGGCGGAATACAAGGCTGCGCGAGTTTTGTTTGCAATCGGAGCGATGGAGAGACCTCGCCACCTGAATGTGCCCGGCGAGGATCTGCCGAAGGTGCATCACCTCTTCGTCGAGCCGTACGCTTACGTTCGCAAAGATGCGCTCGTCGTTGGCGGCGGCAACAGCGCTGCCGAGGCCGCGCTGTTTCTGTCGGAAGAAGGCGCTCGCACGACGATGGCGATCTGGCGTGAAGACTGGGAGAACCGCGATCCGAAAGCGGGCGCGATGAAACACTGGGTGCGCACTCCGCTCGAAACAGAGATTGCTGCGGGGCGGCTCAACGTCGTGCTTTACAAACACGTGGACGAGATCACTGAGAAGGAAGTGCGGTTAACGACTGAGACGGGTGAGTCGATGACGCTCGCGAACGACGTTGTGTTTGTGCTTGTGGGCAGCGACGCCGATCTGACGTTGTTGAAAAAGCTGGGAGTAAAAACGGAGCCGGGGAAACTCGCGCAGATTCCGGTCTACGATCCGGAGACTTTCGAGACGAACGTACGTGGGATCTACGTCGCCGGACATTTTACGCACGCGCGCCACATCAAAGCGGCGATCGACGTGCCCCGCCAAATTGTTCCAATCATCGCAAAGACTTTGTAGGGGTGGCCCTCCGTGGCCACCCTCGTGAAGGGTCCGAGGAGGGGTGGCCACGGAGAGGGCCACCCCTACAAAAATTATTCCTGCCGGCGCGCAACGCCTGTGGCACGCGCGGCTGCTTGAACTTCACGCGCCACTGCCTCCGCAACTCGCTTATCAAACACAGACGGAACGATGTACTCCGGATGCAACTCCGCATCCGTGATTATCCCTGCGATCGCATTCGCGGCGGCGAGTTTCATCTGTTCGTTTATGCGCGCAGCACGGCACGCAAGCGCGCCGCGAAAGATACCCGGAAAACAAAGCACGTTGTTGATCTGATTCGGATAGTCGGATCTTCCGGTTGCCATCACCGCGACGTACGGCGCCGCATCTTCAGGCATGATCTCAGGCGTCGGGTTCGCCATCGCAAAGACGATCGGCTGGTCCGCCATCCGCTTCACGTCCTCAGAATCGATCACGCCCGGCACCGATAAACCGAGAAACACGTCCGCGCCCTTGATCACTTCGTGAACAGTCCCCTTCTCTTCGTTTGGGTTCGTGTTTTGTCCGTACCAATCCTTCACCCAGTTCATGTGTTCTTTGCGCCCGCGATAGATGGCGCCCGTTTGATCGCAGCCGACGATGTTTCGCACGCCTGCGGCCATAATGATCTTCGAGCAGGCGACACCCGCCGCGCCCACGCCGTTCACCACCACCTTGATGTCGGCCATCTGTTTGCCGACTAACTTGAGCGCATTGATCAATGCGGCCAGCACGACGACCGCGGTGCCGTGCTGATCGTCGTGAAAGACTGGTATGTCGAGTTCCTCTTTGAGCCGCTCTTCGATCTGAAAACAACGCGGCGCGGAGATGTCTTCGAGGTTGATACCGCCAAACGCCGTCGAGATCGCTTTGACGGTTCGCACGATCTCGTCCGGATCTTTCGTGTTCAAACAGATGGGAAAGGCGTCGACGCCGGCGAACTCCTTGAACAGCATCGCCTTCCCTTCCATCACCGGCATCGCCGCGGCTGGTCCAATGTCGCCGAGGCCGAGAACTGCCGTTCCATCTGTTACCACAGCGACCGTGTTCTTCTTGATCGTGAGCGTGAAGACTTTCTCGGGATCGTTATGAATGGCATCGCAGATTCGCGCGACGCCGGGCGTGTAAGCCATCGAGAGATCCGCGCGAGTCTTTAAAGGCACCTTCGAGACGACTTCGATCTTGCCACCGAGGTGCATCAGAAACGTCGGATCTGAGACGTGGATCAACTCGACGCCGTCAATGTCTTTGACTACCTCGACGATCTGTTCACCGTGTTTGCTGGAAACCGAGCTGACGGTGATGTCGCGAATGATGTAGTCGTTGCCGACTGTGACGATGTCGATGGCGCCGATATCGCCACCGGCGCGGCCGATTGCGGTCGTCAACTCACCGAGTGTTCCGGCTCGCGAAGAGAGTTTGACGCGCAGAGTCAAACTGTAGCTCGCGCTTGGCGTTTGCTGCATACGTTTATCCATCCAAAGATTCCGCAGATTACACTGATTTAAGAATCTGCGTAATCTGAGGATGCTCTTTTGCCAGCTTCAAGGACCTTTCGCCCAGCAGCCGGTAAAGCTCGAGTGCGTCTTTGTTGCCCGTGAGCGCTGCGAGGTGACGCTTCACTGTTTCGAGATCGCCACGCGCGAACGTCCCCGTCAATGCCTGTTTCGGATCTTTACTCTCGAGGTTGTGGACCGTACTCGCAATCAGCGGCAACAAAATGCTGCGCGCGGTTTTTCGTGTCAGCCCACACTGGCCCAGCATTTCCAATGCGACGTCAAACAGCGCCACTACATTGCCCGAAGCCATCACGGCCGCCGCGTGGTAGAGCGGCTTGTCTTCCGAACGAATCGAAAAACTCTGCCCGCCAAGGTCTCGAACGATCGACTTCCCCACGCGCAACGCAACTGTATCGCCCTCAACACTCCAGAATGCGCCTTCCAGCGCCGTACGACCGTCGGTTGTGTCGCTCACAGAAATGAGCGGATGGATTGAACCGGTATCCCAGCCTTTCGCGCTCAGCGGCGCGAGTATCTCCGCCGAAAGGGCGCCGCTGGTGTGCAGGGCGACGGCTTTCGGCAGCATTAGATTGCTCAGTTCTTCGGCAACCGTGGCGATTTGGTCGTCGGGAGTAGTTATCAAAAACACATCGGCCGCGCGCACCTCACGGAGTTGTTTTGCCGCCAACACCTGAACGTCTTCGTTCAAAAGACCGGCGGCCCGGCGTGCGCTTTGCGCACTGCGCGCGACGAGCGACTGAATCGCGTATCCGTTGCCGTGAAGTGCAAGCGCCAGACTCGTCCCGAGACGGCCGGCTCCAATGACTGCGACTTCCGGCTTTTGCTTCCTTTTCGCGGCGGGCATAGGTATATTTAACGAGCCAACGCTAAGTTATTTCAGACGCGAGAATCGCAATCCTCCTGGCAGGAAGTTGTGTTCGGCCGCACAACCAAGCCGCCGAACCTGTGCATCATAGACTGCGCGTCTGGAATTAGCGAAAACAAACATCATTGACCCCTTCCCTCAGGTCGTCCGAAACTTTTGGAGGTTTTTTGAGATGAACAACTTCTCCCGTGCCACTAGTGCTTTTGTTTTAACCGCATCACTACTGGTGAGCTCGGTGGCTGCAGTCGCCCAAACGTCGACCACGAAACAGGCCGACCCGGCGGCGCAAGCGTCAACAAAGCCCAGCCAAACTCAGGCCGAACAGAAGCCTGAGGCGAAGAAAATCCAGACTGTTGCCACAGCCAAATCGAACAAGCCGCTCTCGACTAACGAAGATCCCAACATGATTGGCAAGCGGAACATTAATTCCGGAATCATTGCGAAGATGAGCGGTTCGACCGAGAAGGAAGTACGGCAAGGGCGCGAGGCGGCTGCCGAAGTCGATCGGCAGGCCAAATTCGTCGACGACCCGATCATCACCGAATACGTAAACCGCGTGGGTCAGAACATCGTCCTGCATTCCGACGCGAAGGTACCGTTCACGATCAAAGTCATCGATTCCGACGAAGTAAACGCCTTTGCACTTCCCGGCGGCTTCTTTTACGTGAACAAAGGATTGCTGCTCGCCGCCGATAACGAAGCCGAACTCGCGGGCGTGATGGCGCACGAGATCGCCCACGTCGCAGCCCGGCACGCAGTCGAGAACCAGACGAAGGCGAGCTTGCTCGAATACGCAGCGCTCGGCGGATCGATTTTCCTGGGCGGCATTCCCGGACTGATTTACCAGAACACGGCCGGAATCGGACTGCTCGGAATCTTCATGAAGTTTAGCCGCAGCGCCGAAGAGGAAGCGGACAAGCTCGGCGTCCAGTACATGTACGCCGCCGGTTACGATCCGGGCGCGATGGCCACGATGTTCGAGAAGCTGGAAGCCAAGAACAAGAAGAAGCCGGGCTTTGTCTCTCGTGCTTTCGCGACGCATCCGGCGCCGCCGGACCGCAGGGCTTCAGCCCTCGCGCTCGCAGCGAGGTTTCCGGAGCAGGAAGAATACGTCATCAGCAGTTCAGAATTTCAACGTGTGAAGGATCGGCTGTTGAGACTTTCAAACGCGCGTGCATCGACGGCTGGAGCAATCCAGGCAAGTGACGAAGGTGGAGCGCCTGGAAGGCCGACGTTGAAACGACGCCAACCAACACCGGACGACTCGACCACGACTCCGGAAGGCGAACAGAAGCCGACCGAGTCCGCGCCGCCGAAGCTCAAGAAAAACGAAGGCGACAAGCCGAAGACTCCAGACAAGCCGTAACGGTTTGTGCTAACTTACACTCAAGGCCCTTCGG
>JBKPPH010000063.1:0-8686 GCA_046733535.1 Acidobacteriota bacterium | reverse complement strand
GCGCTGCACACCTCGTCAAGCATCAACTCGTCGAGTTCGCGACGAATTTCTTCGCAGTTGTTTTTTCTCATAACACTTTCACCTACAAATAAGCCCGCATCTTCTCTCGCAGAAAGCCCCTCGCCCGGCTGATTCTCGACTTCACTGTGCCTTCACTGGTATTCAGTATCCTCGCAATCTCGTCATAACTTCGGCCTTCAACATCACGAAGAATTAGCGGCGCCCGATATTTCTCCGGCAACGTGCTGATCGCTCGTTGCACCGCATTGCGTCGCTCCGTGTCGACCAGTTCCGAGTCTTGCAACGGGCGGCCGTCCGGCGGATTCAACTCTTTCGCTTCGCCGCCGTCGGTGGGTTGAAAGAACCCGGTCAGCGAAACCAGCTTGCGACGCTTTCGTTTTCTGAGCTCGCTGATGGCCAGGTTGGTCGCGATGCGATAGATGTAAGTCGAAAACGCATAGCTTCGTTGGTACCGGTCAGCGGCGCGGTAAACCCTCACAAACGTCTCCTGAGCCAGATCCACCGCGCCGTCGTAGTCGTTCGTCATGCGGTAGATGTAGCTCGTGATCTGATTTCGATAACGACTCACCAGTTCGGCGAAAGCATCCTGATCCCCCGTTCGAGTCGCCTCCAACAACGCGTGGTCGGAAGTCGTGTCCTCCAGCAATTCTTCCTGGAGGGCCGGCGCAAAGCCCAGCTCATCGATGGTAGTTAACGTATTCATCAGGGCAGGTAGGCTCTCACACGGGTGAAATACACGCCTGGGCCGCAAAGAGGTTCCGTAAACCGGGCCACAAAAAGGCACAAAAGTCAGAAAGGAGAGACTCACATAAGCAAGACTGCTCCAGAGTTTACTATTATTCGTGCCGTTTGTGGCTAGCCTTCGGGGTTTTTGAAGATGGAGTCGCTGACTTTGACGCCGTAAGTGATGGTCAGGACGCGCGTCTCCTGGCTTTGCCGGCCGTCCTCCAACAAGAGGATTCGGTACGGTGCGAGGGTCTGTTGTACTGCGCGGTAATCGAGGAATTTGCGGGTGTATTTCACGGGAGTGCCGCCCGGATTAGCTTCGTCATACTCCAGCCACAGCACGCGCAGTGATTTGGCGCTGATGTAATAACGGGTCTTACGCTTATCTTTATCGACCAGGTCAATCACGAAAAGATCGAGGCCCTTTTGCTGTTCCTTACCTTCGAGCGTGATCGTCGAACCGCACTCCTTGTAACGCAACAACGAATCGATGCTATGGTGATGCTGCGAGATGAAATTCGCCGTCGCGTCCTGACGGGGCGTGAAAGCGGCGCCGTTGATGATTCCCCACAGCTTCCCGTCTTCGAAAATCAGCGAGTACTCCATCGTGGGCAGCTTCTGATCGAGCCGAATCTTGTCTTTGTCGAGGTTCTCGCCGCGCACGAAACGGCGTTCGTAGTTCGCCTCTTCAGCATTACCGTCCGGGTTAAAACGAGTTATCTTGCCGCGCTCGACGCCATTGCGCCGAATGTGGTCGAGCGCCGGACGTGTGCCGTAGACGAGGATCACAGATTCGACGACCTGCTCCGCCGTATATTTACCATCTTGCTTATTGTTGTTTTGCTTAGGCTCTTGTTGTTTCGACTCTTGTTGCCTGGTCTCTTGTTGAGGCGCCGGCGTTGGCGAACTCGAGGGTCGAGTTGGTGTTTGGCCGGCCAGGGCCAGTGAGACTAAGAACGCAGCAAGAGCTACGAGGGCCAGAAATCGACGAAGCAAATGTAACCGTTCTCCTTGAATTCAGATCGCCATTCTTGACGGCGCCAACCGGGGAAAGCCAGACATTGAGGCCGAATTGTAACATAAGCTCGGTAAAAAGCCCCTTCAGTACTCAATGCAATTGCATGGATGCGGTCCGCAGCAGTGACGGATGCCTGTTTGACAAGCAACAGGCACGCGGGTATTTTCCTTCTTTTTTCGCGAAAGGATACTCAACAAATATGAAGCGGGTAGGAGTGCTTGTTGGCCGGGAAAAAACGTTTCCCGAGGCAATAATCAAAGGCATTAATGAACAGGGTCGGGGCGACGTCGTAGCCGAGTACATCAAGCTCGACGGCGTTCGATACGACGACCCACCGAAGTATGACCTGGTTATCGACCGCATCTCGCATGAGGTCCCGTTTTACCGCGCCACGCTGAAAAGAATGGCGCTCGAAGGCACGATCATCATCAACAATCCCTTCTGGTGGTCGGCGGACGACAAATTCTTTAACTACTCACTCGGAAAGAAACTGGGAGTGGCGATTCCGAAGACGGTGCTGCTGCCGCAGAAAGACTACATCGAGGGCATCGTCAGCGAAAGTTTGCGCAATCTCGAGTTTCCACTCGACTGGCAGGGCATCATCGACTACGTCGGCCTGCCGGCGTTCATGAAGCCGTTTGACGGCGGCGGTTGGAAGAACGTGTCGAAGATCAATTCGCTCGAGGAGCTCTGGACTGAGTACAACAAGACCGGCACGCTTTGCATGACGCTCCAGGAGTCGATCGAGTTCGAACAGTTTGTCAGGTGTTACTGTGTCGGCCAGCAGGAAGTGATGATCATGGCTTACGATCCGCGGAAGCCGTACCTGTCAGGCGAGCAATACGTTCACAATCCGGACTATCTCGTGCCTGAGCTGGCCGAACGAGTCACGCAAGACGTGCGCACGCTTTGCACGGCCCTCGGCTACGACATCAACACGGTTGAATTCGCGATCAAAGACGGCGTGCCGTACGCAATCGATTTCATGAATCCCGCGCCGGATGCAGAGTTGGCTTCAGTGGGCGAGTTCTATCACAACTGGATCGTGAATGAGGTTGTGAAGCTGGTGTTCAAGCGGTTGAGTGAAGGACGCGAACGCTCGCGGTATCGTTGGGATGCGTTGCTGAATCCGGAGCCGCAGCAGGCGTACGCAGTGGCCTCAGCGGCAGAACAGCAGGCGCGAACAATCACACCTGCTCCGGTGGCGAAGAAAGCCGCGAGCAAGCGAAAGAAAACTATGTAAGTGGTTTTGTAGGGTCGGCCCTCTGTGGCCGCCCCTGCGCCGAATCCTAACCGAGGGGCGGCCACAGAGGGCCGCCCCTACAAAACTACGCTGGGGAGCGTTGTTTGGAGCGAGTGAAGAGCATGCGCGTGCCGAGCAGCGTCAACAACCAGACGATCAATGCCGACGACGCGAGCGACCACCCAAAACTTCCCGCGACCGGATCGATAAACCCACCTACCAATGCAAGCAGCACACTCGCATTCGTCACACGCAATGCAAGACGACGAATGCGAGTGACGCTTTGCAGCCAGTTAATCCGGCGCAGCTCCGCCGCAAGATAGTCGTCGTCGTTGTTCAACTGCATGTAGTAATCGCCTTCGCTCCTTGCGTACCGCGCCAACGCCTGCTCGGAACTCACACGCGCCGCCTCGTGATAGTGATGAATGACGTGGGCCAGCTTGCCTTCGCGTAACGCGATGTCCGCAAGTCCGACGCGCGCTTTGAAGTTACCGCTATCGATCTCGACGACCTTCTGCAACGCTCGGCGGGCATGTCGCGCATCGCCGCATTCCAAAAAACTCTCGCCGATGAGCGGCAGCAGCACGACATCGTTCTCTGCACGAATACAAGCGAGCCGTAGCGCCGCTCGCGCTCTCGTTAACAGACGCGCATCTGCCTGTGCGCTCGCTTGCGATCTCAACAGTCGCGCGAAGTCATAAATCAGCCACGCGCCATGCGGCCTCACGTTGAGCGCGCGACGAAACGCTTCACCTGCTTCTCGCAAACGACCCGAGACGCGCAGTTCGTTTCCGAGTCGACGAAGCAGGCGTGCTCTTTCCATCTCTTCAGCCGTCGCCGCATTTTCCGAAGCCTGAACGCGACGTTTCAATTTTCTGCGAAGTTTGAAGTCCGATTTTGTCACGTCCAGCAAGTCTGACGAAGCAAGCTGCGATAGCTGTGACTTTCGATTCAGAAAACTCGGATCGTTTAGATAATCGCGCAAGTCGCGGCTCCGGTTGTCCAGCTTGCTTTCGTGGATCAACGGAAAGAGCTCGCGCACAAACTGCCGGTAGTAGTAACCGCCGGAAACGATCACAAACTCCTTGCCCTTTCCGGTGATCTGCGTGCGATAGCGGTAACGAACGCGTCCGCCTCGCCGGAGGGTGCGGACGGCCTGAGTCTCGACAGTCTCGAAATCGTCTACTGAAAGTTGTTTGCGATAACCGAAGAGTAGTTGAAGAAGAGACGGCAGCGGGCCTTGTCGGCGCAGCATCAGTCCATCGAAAGCGATTCGATCCGTCAGAGCGAGTACCGGCAGTATCAGCCACGCGCCTGCTACGAGGATCAAAGCTGTGGCGTCGTAATGACTGCGCAGCATGAGCGCCGCTATGAATGTCACCACGCTCGCGAGCGCGAGATACGGACCGGGCGACACTCGAACACTGGCAATCGCCGGCCCTTTTTGCGCCTGCTCGCGTTGTTCTCGTACTTCAGAGAGGACAGGAAGGCTATTAAACTCTTTTGTCTCGTTCATCTTGCTATCGTTCCCACGGGCAATCGATCGGGACGTCAAGAGAAAAAGTGCCGCGCGATTCGCCGGGCTCAGTGTAGCGCAAGTCCGCCAATTGAACGAGAGTCCGCGTGGTGCAATCGGAATCGGCGAGTTGCATCACGGGAAAACGCGCGAAGCCTAAGAAAATCCGCGCCGGCCGCTGCTGCGCGACCGTCGCTTTCAATTCCGGCGATTCCTTCGCGTAACGAATAATTCTGCGTGGCGGTGCCTCGTCAAACAGGCCGAGATCGAATCGATAAGTAGCGCGATCACTTTCGAAGACGCACTCCCAGCGAAATGGATTTGCGAGTTTCGGCATCGCCGCGAGCCTTCCGACAGTCTCACCATTTGCACTCGCGATCCGGACTGCTTCAGCATTGCCACGCGCCACCGCTCTCGCGTGCGCAAATCCCAACAGGCTCCAGTAACCAAGCACGATCGCGAAAGCCGCAAACGCGATGTTACTTCCCCAACGTTCTCTCGCTCCTTTCACAAAGAGCACGACCAGCGTGACCAGCGCGAGGATCCATACGACGGCAATCAAGCCGGGGTTTGGCAGACTACTGCTGCGCTCACTCGCGACTATCAAAGCGGTCAGCACCGCTGCGACTAAACCCCATACAAACTTCCCTGACCTCGTCTTTGCCGACAACAGAAACGCTGCACCGCCGAGGACCAACCACATAAAGGGATCGACGATGAAAACGAGATCGCCGTAAAACCACCTCTCGTTCCACGGCAACAGAAATCGGATGCCGTAGTTATTGGTCCAATCCATCAACGGGTGAGTTGCACTCACGATGAACGAAGCAAGCAACAAACCTTTTAGTTGGACGGTCGGCGGTCGTTTGCGAACGCGAGACAGGAGCAGGTCCACCGCGTAAAAAAGCAGCGGCAATAGAAATGCGAGGGCAATCACGCCGACGATCGCGTGAGTGATGCCGCGATGATGCTGAAGAAAAGTCCACCTGTCGCCGAAAAGGAGAACGACAATGTCTGCATCGGGAGCGTTGGCGGCGAGCACGCAGAGAGTGGTTGCGCCGGGAGACACTTTTTCCAACCCCGCCTTGGCTGCAGTGAGTCCGACGAGTGAATGGGTAAGGTTGTCCATTTAAGAGGCTTTAGACGAAAGGTCATCCGAAATGCCGACGGTCTTTGCTCCGGAGGAGCAGAATGTTTATAGCTTGCACATTTCCCGATAACCCCCGCTCCGTCAGGAGCGGGATATAAATCAAACGCCACACAGCACATCGCGCTCCGCTGGAGCGCCATGCTATTCGAGGTGCAAAGCTATAAACATCGTGCTCCTCCGGAGCACTTCACCCTTACTCCAGTAGCCAAACCAGTTTTCGTGCAAAGCGATCGTGTAAGGCCATCTTATCCGGCTAAAGCGGGAACCTCGGCGGGGAGTTGTGCATAGCGATCGGGATCGAGTTTTTTGAGTTCGTCGGCAGCTTCTCGTGCTGCGGCGGATGTCGGCAAAGGAAGATTGTCCGGTCCTTTCGCTTTTCGCGACGCGTCTACGACATTGAACAGAAGGTCAGCGGCTTCCTTCTTCTTTCCTTGCTTCTCATAAACTTTCGCGAGCCGCAGATTCGCGGTCTCGGCCGTCACTGCCGGGCTGTTTTGCCTCGCGAGCTCGCTGTAAAGCTTGGCAGCGTCGTCGAGCTTGCCGTCACTTTCGTTCGCCTGTGCAAGGGCGAATTTCGAAAGAGCAGCGACTTCGGCGACTCCGCTGTTGCTGAGTTCAGCCAACTCGCTCATGCCCTTCTGACGATCGACGATCAAGCGGTTCGTGGCGATGAAGTAGCGTGATTCTGACTTGTACGGGTCTCCGTATTTCGCGGCGACCTTTTCAAATTCATCGATCGCACGTTGGGCGCGATCCTTCTCGTTGCTGAAGGTTGGTTCGTTACTGCCCGCGATAGGATTCGTCAAAACAGGCGCGTTAGTGATAGTGATGGCGCGTCCAAGCGCCTGGCGCGCTTCGTCGCTCTTACGATTACTCCACTTCACGAACACAATGACGATCAGGCTTGCGAGGATAAGCCCGCCCAAAGCGTAGAGAATCGTGCGTCCTCGACCCTCTAACACATCGCCGAGCTGGTCGAAGAAACCCATGGTCGTATCGCGGAAGCGATCGTGTTGCAATTCCCGCGCACGTTTTTTCTTATACTTTGCCACTTGTTGTCCTCTGCAAGCCTACGTAGTCGGCTGCGTTCTCTTCGGTGTATGATGAGCGAAAAAGTGTCACTCTAATGGGGCGTGTAAAAACTTGTCAAGGCAGGTTATCGAAGTCGGTTTACTAGGAATCTTGTAATCGGGCATCTAAGACTGTATGGCTTTATTTCAGAAAAAACTCTGGGAACAAATGCGGCGGCAAGGTTGTCTAAGGGAAAGCCTGTCCGGGAAAGGGCAAAAATTATTAAGTGCTCTGGTTCCCGCCCCAGGGGGTGATCAGTGAGCTACGGAGAACCAATAGTCCTCCGCGGGCAAGTGGAATTGGAGCAGGTCGCACCGGCGGCCCGGCCCGATGTGCGGCAACAGGCCGAGGCCCAGTTCATTGAAAAACTCAAGCGTGGCGACGAAGCCGCCTTTGAAACCCTGGTCAACGAACGTTCGGGCGAGATTTATGGACTACTCTATCGCCTCACGGAAAACGGTGAAGAGGCCCGCGACCTGACACAGGAAACATTCCTGCGGGCGTTTCAAAGCATCGTTCACTTTCGGGGCGATTCTGACCTGCGGACCTGGATTTACCGCATCGCGATCAATCAGGCGCGGAATCGCTGGCGCTGGTGGCGTCGCAGGCGTCGTGACGTGACGGTCTCGATAGACGCGCCTGAGAATGGGCGACTCGGGTTGGTCGCGACGCTCAAATCCAACAGCACACGAGACCCTGAACAGGACACGCTGTTGAGTGAACGAGAACGAGCATTAAAGAAGGCGTTGGGTAGTTTGCGACGAGTCTATCGAGAGGCAGTGGTTTTGCGTGACATCGAAGGTTTTGCATACGAGGAGATTGCGACCGCGCTCGACATTAGCGTGGGCACAGTGAAGTCTCGACTGGCGCGCGGGCGTCAGGAACTCCGGCGAAAGCTGGAAGGATCTTTGTAATTGCCAATTGCCAATTGCCGATTGTCGATTTGAAGAACGGTTCTGATGGCTCTTCAAATTGGCAATCGGAACTCGGAAATCGGCAATAAGAGAATTCGGATGGCTGATCCGCCCCGGCTCACAAAACTCGGTGCCAAATGGGTCGAAGTGAGGAAACGGCGGGATCAAGGCTTCCGTAGTGGCATGATGAGGGCGTATTGAAAACGAGGCCAGCAACACCCGTTGATGCATCGCTCAACTCAAGCCTGAAGGGGTTGCCCTAAACTTGTCGGAGTTGCTTCTTTTACAAAAAGGGAGCAGCCGGGGTAGCTCAGCCATCCGATGTATTGGTAATGAAGATGTCCTCTATTTCTTGTGAAGAAACCAGGCAAACGCTGTCGTTGTACATCGACGACTGTGTGTCTCTCCCGGCTCGAGTAGCGATTGACGAGCACTTGGATCGTTGCCCTGTGTGTCGCTCCGAGGTTGCGGAGCTGCGTTCACTGACTCGCAGTTTGAGTTTGATGACGCGCCCGACCGCGCCCGCAGGTCTCACCGATGTGATTTCCGATCTGCTTACGATTGAAGCCGCCGCTCGACGTCAGGCTCCGAATCCCTCTCTTAGCCATCGCATCGCACGTTTTCTCGAACCGCGTTTGATGCCTTACACGGTGGGTTCATTTGCGTCAGTGATCATGTTCTTCCTGATGTTTGCGGCGCTGCGCCCGCACTTCGTCGCACTGCGTGAAGCGGCGCTCCAGGCCAACGGCGGCGTAATTCTTCTCCACACCACTGGACCGCTCTACGATCTCTACAGTCCGGAAGACTTCGCACGGAGCCGTGCGGACGTCTCGGAGCTGTCGCCTACATTGAACCCAACTGGCAGACTGGCCGCCCTGACTCGTGCCTCTACACATTCGCATCCCAATTACTACGACGATTCTGACGATATGATCGTGGGCCTGGACGTTTTTAGTAATGGCGCTGCTTCACTAGCCGAGGTGGTCCAAGCTCCTCGTGATAGGCGAATGCTGGATGAGTTTGAGTC
>JBKPPH010000062.1:0-8233 GCA_046733535.1 Acidobacteriota bacterium | reverse complement strand
GGTATTTCACCCGCAGACCTCGTCTTTACGATGGATCGAACTTTGGTGGTGCTCGACAACAACAACCAGAATCAGAAACCACTCGAGCTGTGGCCCAACCCGCCGGTGCTCGACGACCTTATCAATCTCGTACAGGGCTTGTTACATCCAGGAGAGATGCAATCGCCGCAGATTCCAATGGCGCCGATGCCCTCGGCCGGCAAGAAGTCTGCTACCGCTTTCAGCATCCCCGGCCTGTCGTCCGATGCATACAGAAACAGTCAACCTAACGCACGGTTCCTCTACAACGACTCCGGCAAGCGCTACCAGTTTAAGATCGACGCAAACGGAACGGTGATCGCTATTGCTCCCGATGGAACAGAAATCAGGCTCGATAGGACACGCTCTTACAACGAGCTGCGCGAGGGTAAGGATGTCACGACGCCCGTGTTCGATTTAATAGCGGCTAACTGCGGACGTGTCTTCGCTAAGGCAGCCGGCAGCGATGACTTCTACTGGGCGATGATGGATGACCACTTTGTTCACCTGCCTCCGGGAGCAACGAACGAGATCTCTGTAGCGAGTACGTATTTCAAGCTCGATCCACAGTTCGGGCTGGCAGACAGCAATAGTCTCCTCGCCCCTATCGCAGGCATTGACGATACTCACCTCGCCGCGGAACGACTGCCGACGTTCCGTGAAATACTTCGACATCATCCTACGGACATGATGATTGCACGAGCGGATCCGCGAGTGTGGCAACAACTCGACTTCCGGCCTCCGCAGAACATACTTTTCCTCGCTCTGCGGGATCTGATTCTGGCAGTAACTCCGATCGTAATTGCCGTAATCGGCCTGGTTTCCCAAGCCTGGTTGTTCATGCTCTTCGCCGAGGCTGCCTTCGTTTTCCTTAAGCAGGTTCTGAGTCAGGTCCTCACCACGACGCTAGCCTCCACCGACCCGCCGCCGTGGGTGGCGACACATTCACCCGTCAGATACCGGAGGCCCGATGGCCAGGAAATCGCGCCTTTGGTTGTCAAATACGTACAGGTCCTCGACATCGGAGTCGGGCACGTCCACCTGCATCAGCAATATCAACATGTCGTCGGCGGAGAGCTCCAGTCACAGTTTATTGAATGGCTGACGTATGTGTACCGCTTCTTTAACGGTGGTGTCTGGGATGGCGATGGTTATGTGGATGGAACCAGCAACTACTACATCCTGGTGAAGTACGCGATCCCTTCGACACTCCCACCGCAGCCCCCGCCGCTTTACGGGATCCTTTATCAGGATGAGCAAGCTTACTTTTCTCAACGCTGGCGTATTGTCGGTCCGGACGACACCAAGGGAGCCACGTTTTCAATAGCGGCCGATCTGAGCCGACATGAATACGAGTTTGAGAGAACACGGTTCTGGTGTCCGTTCTGGGCACGTCACATTAATGACGACAGCCGCATGGCAGTGTCGGCGCAGGTAATCCTCGTAACTGGTCAGGATCCGGATTCGCCGGTACCGCATAAGTGGCGAATCTACAGCATCAACGCCAGTTGGGGCACTATGGACCGCAGTTGGCGATGGCGCGACTTTCCGACCGACACTACAGTCAATCCGGACGACGGCAAAGTAACGGACGAGAGCGTCCCACCGACCAGCACTCGTGACTGCGTCTACCCGCAGACTATCAGGTTGCGAGATGACATGACGTTGCACGTATGGGGGTTCGGCACGGTGGGCGGAAACCGAGTGTTGGGCAAATGGTATCAGCGTTATCTTCCGGCTGATAACAAGCCTTTCCCATCGGCACTACCGGAAAACCAGATGCCAACAGTAGGTTATCCGCATAAGTGGAAGTTTCTTCCCTGGGACGCGTTCAGGCTCGCAGACAACTTCAGCCACTTCGGCGTGTACGATCAAGTAAATGCACGCCTTCGCTACTACGACGTGACTCCGGTCACTCCCGCGGATGCAGGACAGCTTGAAGCGTCTTTCGATGATCTTAACGAAAACTGGACCACCCAACCCTGGATTTACAATCCCTGGGTTGACGATAGCCACCAACTCTATATCTCGCAGTGGAAGTTTCGCTGGCGCGACCCACGCAACCCCGGTGCCGATCCTATCAAGCAACCGTCGCTATTCAATGCCAACACACTATTGCGCATCGTGAAACGCGGTAATCGCTGGATCGCCATGATGTGGGACAAGCGTGACGACGATCTGGTTGAGTTCGAACGCTTACCACGGACGGTAACGCTGAAGAAAACAAAACGGAACGGCACGCTGGTCCAGGCACAGGTCACACTCTCCGGCCACCACCGTTTGTTGGATCCACCGATGGTCCGTAACGCCTTCTTCTGGTGGGAACCAGACGGTAAGGCGGGCGTCGCCTTCGACACTCAGAAGCCCGCGCCCACCTTCATGTATGAGAACGTCGCCAGATTTCGCATGGCGCTGCTCGAGCCAAAAGCCGACCCGAGGCAAGTAGACCACGTCACGTGGCTCGTCGATAGACCCACTGAGGGAGTCTTCTCAGTTGCGGGTACTGGAGCTTATGAGTTCAGGTGGATGCCATCCGCTGACGAAAGAACACTGTTACAGACCTATTGTACGGAGAATGCGGAAAGGCAACGCGGCGTGAGTATTTGGTTCGAGAGCATCACCGGCAACGCGGCTCCGGCTGAACAGATTCGTTGGCAGCGCTCGCCTATTATCAATGCGACAGCAACGCCTTCGAATGTGCCGCTGGGTGTGCCTATTCAGATGACGCTTAGCGTCACAGACGCGCGCACCGGCGACATACCGGCCACCGGTACGCCACCGATAACACTCGTAGGTACAGTCAAGGTCGATGGACAGGTCGTAGGCACTACGGATAAGCCCTTTACCGTTACCTTCAACACCCACGTCACGCACCCGATAAACGATCCGGATTCCGAAGAGATTGTCTATCCGGTCATGACCGTGGAGATGCCGACTTATGTCACGGCAGAGGTTTCGCTCACGTTCTATACGCCGGTACTTCAAGTGAGCATGGTGCCTTCGATTGTGGCTAACGGTCCGATGTCGCAAGTCACGGTGCGCGCTGAGGACTCCATCAGTCATGCGCTGGTGGCCGGCAGAGTAATTCTAAACAGCGTAGATGTGTCCGAGACGAATGTGCTGTTCTCCTACCCCTTTGCCGTGGGTGTCAGCGGTCTTGTGAGGGCCACCGGTTATCCGACGAAGACTATTCCGTTCGGATTGTACACGCCGCAAATGGTCGTTTCGGTTCTGACATCACCGATTCCGACGGGCCGTCCGGTGCAGGTTACGGTTCGCGCGATCGATTCAAGGTCGGGTGCGCTTGTGAACGGTCGAGTCAAATTAGATGGAGTTGATGTTGGCGCAACCAACACGCCGTTCACATATACATTTGGAATGGCACCGCCTCAAGGAGTTGTCAGTGCTCAGTTTTACAGTGACGTTCCTATTCAGTGGCCGCCGCTCAGCGTGTCGACGCTGTGGACGAGTATCACGCCGTTTCCGGTCACGTTGAATAAATCCATTACGGCGACAGTGCGCGCTGTTGACTCGGTGACTGGAGAACTGATAGCGGGACGGGTCAAGATGAACATCTCCTATGTGGGTTATACCAATACACCCTTCACGGCCACTTTTCGCACGGGAAAAACCTCGGAAGGTGAAATCACCTACCCGTACGTCGTGGTAATTGCACCTGGGTACAACGATACAGAGGTCGCGCTTGGGGTGGGGTAGGGTAGTTCAAGTCTGGTCCGTCGCAGCGCCGAAGGCGCGACAGAGGGTAGCAGCGCCGAAGCGCGGAAGATGGTTACCAGGGGCAAAGCGATGAGCGCAGCGAAGAAGGCGCGACAGAGGGTAGCAGCGCCGAAGGCGCGGAAGATGGTAGCCAGGGGCAAAGCGCTGAGCGCAGCGAAGAAGGCGCGACAAGGGTAGCCAGCGCCGGTGGCGCGACAGAGGATAGCCAGGGGCAAAGCGCTGAGCGCAGCGAAGAAGGCGCCACAGAAGGTAGCCAGCGCCGAAGGCGCGACAGAGGGTAGCCAGGGGCAAAGCGCTGAGCGGAGCAAAGCGCGGCGCCCCTGGATCAATAAGAGAATGACGACGCCGCTCTGAAAGAGCGGAAGAAATAATCTTTCGCACTTTCAGTGCTCTATTCAATTTTTTTCGGCTAACCAGGGGCGACGCGCTTCGCTCCGCTCAGCGCTTTGCCCCAGGCTACCATCTTTCGCGCCTTCGGCGCTGTACTTCGCTCTGCTCAGCGCTTTGCCCCTGGCTACCATCTTTCGCGCCTTCGGCGCTGTACTTCGCTCTGCTCAGCGCTTGCCCTGGCTACCATCTTTCGCGCCTTCGGCGCTGTGCGCGACCGCAAACCGGTCGCACCGGCAGTGCGATGGCCTGGATTGAGATTCCTCTCAATTAAGACTGCTCAATTGAAGATGAGGTGGACACCTCCGTCGCCACTCTGAACGAAAGTCGGCTTAACTTCGAAAACATCGTGAATCCGTTCGGTCGTGAGTACTTCGGCCGCAGTGCCGGTCGCGACAATGCGCGCCTCGTTCAGCAACACGATGTGATCCGCAAATCGAGCGGCGAGATTAAGGTCGTGCACCACGCCCACGGTCACGACATCCGGCGCAGTCGCAAACTCTTTAATCTTTTTCATGAAATCGATTTGATGGCGGATGTCCAGAAACGTGAGTGGTTCATCAAGGAAAAGATAACGCGATGGACCATCGTGCCACAGTTGCGTTAACACGCGTGCGAAGTTAACACGCTGCCGTTCTCCGCCGCTGAGGGTCTGGTACTGTCGATCGCTGAACTCGGTTACATCAAAGTGCGCCATGACCTCATCGACAATCTTCTCGTCTCCGGGTCCGGGGCGTCCGGCAAAGTGCGGGTAACGTCCCATCATGACAAGCTCACGAACCGTCAGCGGAAACGCAACTTCGAGCGCCTGTGAAAGTACCGCGCGACGTTTTGCAAGCTCAGCTTCACTCACCTGCCCAACGTCAATGCCTTCGTACTCAACTGTACCCGCCTGCGGGCGCAACAATCGCGCGAGAACTTTGATAAGAGTTGACTTGCCCGCTCCGTTTGGTCCAACAATCAAATGAAGCTTCGCGGGCGCGAATGATACCGAGACGCCAGCAAGCAGCGGCTTGTTACCAACGCGAAACGTGATGTTATCGGCAGTGAGCATGATTCAAACTCAAAAAACGTACTGCCGCCGTCGAAGAAGATAAATAAACACCGGAACACCTACCGCCGACGTCACGATGCCGATCGGCAACTCCGCGGGCCGCACTGAAAGCCGCGCAATCAAATCCGCGAGGGTCAGCAGCGTCGCCCCGGTCAATGCGCTGCCGGTAATGAGAAAGCGATTGTCAGAGCCACCAATCATTCGCAGAATGTGAGGCACAACGAGGCCGATGAAACTGATGACGCCGGTGAAGGCTGTCGCCACGGCCACCATCACAACGTTCACCGACAGGATCACCCACTTCAAACGATTCACGTTGACGCCGAGATAAGTCGCTTCTTCCTCGCCGATCATCAAAGCATTGAGCTGCTTCGCGTAGCGCAATGCGAGTACAGTTCCCCCGATAGTCGAGATAGTAACCATCTCGACGGCTTTCCAGTTTGCTCCGGACAACGTCCCCAAACTCCAAAACGTGATCGATCGGGCCTGCGGATCGCGCGCGATGTACGACAGAAATCCGATCGCGCTCATGAAAAGTGCGTTCACGGCCAGCCCCGTCAACAACAACAGAACGATCGACGCACGTCCGTCTTCGCGTGAACGAGCAAGAAGAAAAACCAGATACGTTGAGATAACACCACCGGCACAAGCTGCAATCGGCAAGCTCCAAAGACTCATGCCGACGTGAAGTACGCCGCCCAGGACGAAAAAAAGCGCGGCGCCGAATGCCGCGCCACTCGAAGTTCCAACGAGTCCGGGCTCGACGATGGGATTACGAAACAAAGCCTGCATCAGCGTGCCGCCAACGCCGAGACTCGCGCCGACCAATAGACACAAAACCGCGCGCGGAAAGCGCAGTTCGAGCAGAATCCGTTGGTCCAGAGTTGGTTCAGGATGTCCGGGAAGCAGAGATGCGAGCGCTCGGCTGATCTCGGCAATTGAAAAGTCGATCGCGCCGAAGCGTATCGAAGCGGCCAGTACGAGAATTGTGACACCAACTAATGTAGAGAGGATTACTCGCCGGCTGCGATCTTGCTTTGTCACTTTTGGTGAATGATCTCGGCTACCTTCGCGATGTTTTCGCCAGAGCGTGGTCCGAAGTAATTTAACACGTTCTCTTCGATTCGATAGATGCGATTGTCCCTGGCGGCATTCGAAGTCGCCACACCGGGCAAAGCCTTGATCTGATCGAGTGCACCACCAAGGCGATCATAACCATAGTTTGTCAGCAGAATGACGTCGGGGTTCGCCTTCGCAATAATCTCAGGCGACTCCATCCGCTGCATTCCTCTGTTTTCGACGGCCATCTCGCCGCCGGCAAGTTCTATCATCTGACTGACGCCGCCGCCATCACCGCCTCCACCCTTGCCGACAACGAGATACACGTTTGACGCGCGGCCAAAATGAATCACTGCGACGCGAGGATGATCGCTGTATTGCTTCACTTTTTCGAGCGAAGCCGCGCGCTGCTCGTCGAGCGTCTTGCACAATTCCTCGGCGCGCGCCTCTCTGTGAAAATACGCGCCCATCTCGCGAATCAGTGCTTTCGTCCCATCGAATGAATCGTTCTTCGCCGTGAACGTCTTCATCGGGATATTCAACTGTTGAAGTTGTTGCACAACTTGCGGCGGACCGATGTTATTGTCGTGAATGATCGCCGTTGGATGAAGTGAAAGGATTCCTTCGGCACTCAACGCGCGATGGTAGCCGACAGTCTGCACCTGTTTGACTTCAGGCGGATAGGTCGTCGAGAGATCGATCCCGGCAACGGAGTCCTGCGCACCCAGCGCCCAAATGATTTCGTTGTAGATTGGAGAAATAACAACGTAACGTTCAGCGTGCGAATCGGATGGGGCGTTGTGAAAACGTGAACACCCCGCGCAAACGAGCACGACAGACGTGATCAGCAGAATTGAAATTCGTTTCATCAGAAATGAGCCGCGCCTGCAACTGAAACATACGCGGGGATTCGAGTCAAAAGAGGAAGCCCAGAGCGTGCAATTTATTCGAAGCAACGGAACTACTACCAGCCGCCGTGGAGATGGATGAGTGGAGCGAATGGAATGATCGCAGCCATTAACCTTTTTGTTTCGGTTCGGTTAATCCTGGTTTCCTGCTTGATTGTGGGAGTGATCGCACAAACAGACGGGACGTCCGATTATATTGTTGAGAAGGATCGCTACTCGAACTATGACTATGGCTATTCTGTACGCATTCCAAAAACCATGACTGTTTTGCGGTCCCGCTCACCGTTTCCAAACCATGGATTCACAATTCAGTTATCTCGCGATCCGGAGGCAAGTGTTTCCGTGGACGCCAGCTACAATGCCGCTGAGTGGCGCTCCTTGAATGATGCGATCAGGGCTCACCTGGAGGCGTTCAGACGCAGCCATGGTAGGGAGGCCAGCGTGGTAGCTCGAGTTTTCACAACCTTGGGAGGACTCAGAGGAATACGTTTTACGATGAAGGCAAAGACCTCAGCGACCGATGATCCAGAAGTGCAAGAGGTTCTCGTTGCGTTTAGAAAGGCCCCCGGCGAAGTCGGCGTCGTTTATGAAATAGTTTTGAGGACTCCCACCTCTCGCTATAACAAAGATAAGCAGCTTGTCGTTGACCTTCAAAAATCATGGCGACTGAAGTTGTTGCCTTAAAGGCTTTGCCTCAAACTCGGACTTCGCGCTTGGACCAGTCAGTGCAGGGAGCCTCAGTGATCAGCATGTGATAAATCATTCTTGACCCCGATCGTGGACCAGGTCGCCGGCTTCCATCTCTTCACTCAATACAACACTACTGAAGCAGACGCCTTTTCCATGCATTAAACACGTAGGCTCCTGCTCGTGAGGTTCGCGCCGGAGGGACTGCACCTTCAATAGCGCCTGAGTCATGAACGCACTCCGCACGAGCGGCTCTAATTCCGGATCCCGCACACTCTTGCATGAATAGATCCCGACAGGACTAACGCCGTGCGCGGAGAACCCGTTCGATCGACGAACGATCTTTGTCATCAAGCCGGCTCCGAGTGTTTCAGTAGTGGCG
>JBKPPH010000061.1:0-17577 GCA_046733535.1 Acidobacteriota bacterium | reverse complement strand
GATTCTAACAACGCGATGGTTGCGCGTGTTTCATAACACTGACTTGCAGCGTCATGGCGATCCACAAGTGACCGCGGGAAGCATCGCAAACCTCGCACTGCTGACCTATTTACGTTATCCAGTTTCGCTTTGGATTCTTGGTGCAGGCCAATGCGCGAACCGTCTGCTCTGGTTGTTGCGGCATGGCAGGCGGCGCGGGATCTGGAAAGGATTGACGATGATCCCCGCGCATCTTTGGACCAACCATCGATACCGTTTGCCGGTGAGCAAGAGAGCGGTGCGATCGTATCTGGCGTTGCGGCGCGCACCGGTGCCGGAGAACTTGTGACGGAGTGGCTTTGCTGCCAACTCGGCGCGCGAGAACATTACGCCGTTCCGCGCGCACTGCAACGTAGCGGCTTGCTCGGCGAATTCATTACCGACATTTGGTCAAGTACGTTTCGCAGGTTTCATCCGGAGTTGGCGGATGCGCGAGTCACTGCTCACAACGTTGCAGCACTCACGTTCGAGCTGAGAGCTTCGCTGTGGCGTGAAAACGGATGGAAGTTGATCACTCGCAGGAATGAATGGTTTCAACGTCACGCGGTCAAGCAACTGGCAAGCGCCGGCAAAAACGGAAACCACACCGTCTTCGCTTACAGCTATGCAGCGGAACAGATCTTCGAGTTCGCGAAAAAGCGTGGCTGGAGAACGGTGCTCGGACAGATTGATCCCGGACCTGCCGAGGAACGCATCGTCGCGGGTCTGCATGGGAAGTTTGGAACCGCGTGCGAAGCGGCGCCGAAGGAATACTGGGACCGCTGGCGCACTGAATGCGAGCTCGCAGATCAGATCGTCGTCAATTCTTCCTGGTCGCGAGATGCGCTGCTCGGTGAGGGCGTGCCGGCAGAGAAAATGCGTGTCGTTCCGCTCGCTTACGAAACTGCGGAGAGATCGTTCGAGCGCGAGTATCCACAGACCTTCGATTCAGAGCGTCGGCTTCGAGTCCTGTTTCTGGGGCAGATCAACCTGCGCAAGGGAGTCGGGCAGTTGCTCGACGCAGTCAATATCCTCGCCGGTGAAAACGTCGAATTCTGGTTTGTTGGACCACGACAGATCGAGATTCCACCGCACCCGCAAATCAAATCCTTTGGCATCGTGCGCCGCGTTGACGTCGATAATTATTACCGAGCCGCCGATGTCTTCATTCTTCCAACTCTCTCCGACGGTTTCGGATTAACGCAATTGGAAGCACAGTCATGGAAACTGCCGGTCATCGCATCGCGCCACTGTGGTGAAGTTGTTTGTGACGGCGTCAACGGCGTGATACTCGAAGAAATTTCGGGAGAAGCGATCGCGAACGTGCTGTTAAGGTTTTTGCGATCGCCGGAGACTTTCAAGGCGATGTCGGCGAGATCAGGCGTGAGCGACCGTTTCAGTCTGACAACCCTGGCCTCGTCGCTGAAGTCTTTGTAGGGGCGGCACTCCGTGGCCGCCCCTCCGTGAGCTTATTCATGAAGGGGTGGCCACGGAGGGCCACCCCTACAGTTCGTTCGATGCAAACAACTTCCCTTATCTGGAATCAGGCGAGAGTTCCAACTCCAAGTCTCACCATCCGCTCGACGCTGCTCGCGATCCTGAGCACCGGCATCGCCACCACACTTTCAATCCTTCTCGTCCCCGACAACCCGGCGCGCGAGGGCGCGTTGTTCTACCCTGCGCTCGTAATGTCCGCAGGGCTTGCAACTGCGCCCATCGTCGCCGCGTTTCGCTATCCAAAGACACTGCTTCGCGGTGAGTCGCTCCTCGCGCTCGCGCCAATCTACTGGCTCCTGCTCGACCTGCTCCAGGGCGTCTATTCCATGGACGACATCACCAGCGACGACGTGCGCCACGCGTTTCTCGGAATCGGCCTCTTCGTTGTCATGGTTTGGCTCGGCGCGATCCGCCGCTCGTGGAAAATTCCGCGCGTGTTGATTAGTGCGGTCTCGCAGGAGTTTTCAATCAACACGTACTTCGGCCTCGCGCTCGCGTGTTTCTTTCTGGGCATGTTGAACTTCGCCCTGCCGTGCAACTTCAACGTGTTCGAGATGGTCTACTACCTCGGCCAGGAGCGTTGGGCTGCGCCTTGGGGCCGCGGTCAGCTAGGCGGTTGGGACGCGTTTCTCGATCACTTGCAATACTTCGGTTATCTGCTGCCGGTCCTGACTGTCGTGATTGCGCGGCGGGTTGGCCTACGCAATGTACGCACGCTCATCTGCATCGGCATGTCGGTGGTGATCGCGTTGTTTCTCGCGCAGAGCGGCAGCCGCCGTGTCATCGGCGTGGTGGTCGGAATGGCGCTGATCCTGTGGGTGTTGGACCAGCAGCGGTTGAGACTCAAGCATCTGCTGACGACGGTGGTCGCGATACTCGCCTTGCTGATCACGCTGCAAGTAATGCTCGAATACAGGAATGTGGGTTTAGGTGTTCTGGTCGGCAAGGGAGAGATCCCGAGCGGCCGGTTCGAGAAACGGCAGATCCTCGAAGAGCAACACCTGCGCGTCGACGACAATTTTTACCGGCTGTGCCAGATCATTCAGCTCATTCCCGAATCGCATCCGTTCGTCTATCACAAGTATTTGGTTTACGTGCTTGTGCGGCCGGTGCCGCGCGTGTTCTGGCCCGAGAAACCCGTGGACCCGGGGTTTGACTTGCCGACTGCTCTCGGCGTGCAGGGCGTGTCGTATTCGTATTCAGTGATCGGCGAGCTTTACATGTCGCTGGGCTTCATCGGGATCGCGCTGGGCGGTTGGTTTTATGGACGCGTCGCGTCGATGGCCAACGGGCTGCTCGCTCGCTGTCGGACGCAGGGCGCGCTCGTGATCTACAGCATCGTCGTGATGGCGCTCTTCTCCGGGATGCGATCGATCCTGGAGCTTATCCTCGTGAGCTACGTCGTGCTGGCGTGGGTGGGGCTCGCTCATTTGTTTATCAAGTTGAGGCGGGCGAAGGCGTGAAAGTTTTTGTACTGACGGATTGTCCGTCACCTTATCAGGTTGAGTTGTTCAATGAGATTGAGGCGCGCGGTGGGTGCGCGCTCGAGGTCGCTTACCTGCGCAGTCGCGATCCGGATCGTCGCTGGAAGTCGTCAGTGGTGCGACACGCGGCAATAGAGCTTGACCGTGGCGGCTTGGCGCGGGCGCGTGAGTCTGCGCGTCGTGCTGATCTCGTGGTGTTCAACTACTACCGTCACGCGAATGCTGAGCGCTTGATTGAAGAGCGTGCGACGCGCGGCACGCCATGGTGCTTTTGGGGTGAGCGGCCGGGGTTTCATCAACCCGTGTGGGTCGGGCGGCTGCTGCGCAAATGGAAACTGTCGAAACTGCATGCGTCGCCGGTGCCGATCTGGGGAATCGGAAAGTTTGCGATTGACGGGTATCGCGAAGAGTTTGGGAATGGACGCGCTTACTGCAACTTGCCTTACTTTTCTGATCTGCAACGCTTCAACAACTCAGGAGAGAAAAGCTCTTCTGAGCGGGTGCTCTTGTTTTCTGGTTCGCTGATCGCGCGTAAGGGTGTCGATCTCGTTGCGCGCGCTTTTGTGACGCTGGCGCGTGAAGTTTCGAATGTGCGGCTGAGGATCCTCGGAGAGGGAGACTTGCGGGAGTCGATTGAACAAGTGCTGCGGCCGGTGAGCGAGCGGGTGGAGTTTGTTGGGTTCAGAGATTGGGAGGAATTGCCGGGCGAGTATGCGCGTGCGGACGTGTTGTGCGTGCCGTCGCGTTATGACGGGTGGGGGCTTGTAGTTCCCGAGGGGCTCGCGTCGGGGCTGCCGGTAATCGCGACGGATCGAATGGGTGCGGCGCTGGAGTTTGTTGAGACGGGGCGCAACGGGTGGCTCGTACCGGCGGGTGATGAAGAGGCGATCTTGAATACGATGCGGGCAGCGGTGTTGATGGCTGATGATGAGTTGCAGCGATGGCGCGGTAAGGCGCGAGAGAGTGTGAGTGAGCATACGCTTCACAACGGCGCGCGCCGATTTATGTCTCACGCGCGTGAGACGATTGACTGCTGGGGACACGATTTACAGGATTTTTCAAGATGAACGGGATTATCTTGTTCATCCTGTCCAATCTTGCAAATCCTGTCCAAGTTGATGTGTAGCATCTCCGGCGTTTTCAGCATTGGTGGCGACGGTTCGGCGGAAGCTGTTCAGCGCATGAATGCCGCGCAGAGGCATCGAGGTCCAGACGACCACGGACTGTTCCACGCAGGCAATGTGATCCTCGGCAACACGCGGCTCGCAGTGATCGACACCTCGCCCGCCGGACACCAGCCGATGCACGATCCGGAGACAGGTAACTGCATCACCTACAACGGCGAGACATATAATTTCAAAGACCTGCGACGCGAACTTGGCGGCGAGTGGCTCTCGAACACCGACACCGAAGTCGTGCTTCGCGCTTACCGCCACTGGGGCATCGACGCGTTTCAGCGAATGCGTGGCATGTTTGCACTCGCGATCTGGGACGATACAAACCACCGACTCGTGCTCGCCCGCGACCGGTTAGGTATCAAGCCGCTCTACTACTATGTCGCGAGCGACTACCTGGTCTTTGCGTCAGAGTTGCGGGCGCTGCTGACGAGCGGCCTGGTCCCGCGCAAACTCAGCCCCGCCGGACTCGATTCCTATCTCGCTAACGGTTCAATCGAATCGCCGCTCACGATCGTCGACGGTGTTAAGCAGTTGTTACCTGGTCACTCATTGCAAATCAGCGCAAACGACAAGATCGAGATTACCGAGATTCAGTTTGCACGTTCAAAAGTTGTGCGCGTCAAAGATAGAGCGGAAGCCGTCGCGCGACTGCGTTCCGAACTCGAAGAATCGATTCGCGCGCATCTCGTCAGCGACGTGCCACTCGGCGTCTTTCTTTCCGGCGGAATGGACTCGAGCGCCCTCGTCGCCCTCCTGAGCCGGCTGGACCATCGACCTAAAACTTTCAGCGTGGTGTTTGACGAACCGGCATTCACCGAAGCGCCGTTCTCACGCGCGGTCGCAGAACGCTTCCAAACTGATCACTCCGAAATACGTCTGAGCGAGGATCGCCTGCTCGAGCTTCTTCCGGAAACGATCGCCGCCATCGATCAACCCACGATGGACGGCATCAACACGTACATCGTTTCGCAAGCCGTAAAGCGCGCCGGCGTCACAGTCGTGCTCTCCGGCCTCGGCGGCGATGAGTTGTTCGCCGGCTACCCCAGCTTCCGACGCGCAATGAAACTCGCCGCGATCTCACCACTGTCCAAACGCGCTTTGCGTGCTGCCTCGGGCGTCGGCAAAGTCGCCTTAAATGGATCAGTTCAGCGTCACAAGTTTTGGCAACTCGCAAACAGCGATTGCACACCGCAGGACGTGTACCGCATCTCGCGACAGCTCTTCTCGATGGATTTCGTGACCCGACTCACCGGCCGCGAGCCCGGCTACAGAACCAACGGTCACCATCACTCAACCGACATCGTGAACACGATCTCGGAACTCGAGCTGAAAGGCTACATGACCAACACGTTGTTGCGCGACACAGACGCGATGAGCATGGCGCATTCGCTGGAGGTGCGCGTGCCGTTCGTCGATACAAAGGTCGTCGACTACGTGTTTTCGCTGCCGGGCGAGTGGAAGGTTGGTGAAAACAAGATTCCAAAACCACTGTTGGCCGATGCGGTGGGCGACTTACTGCCTCGGGATTTCCTGGCGCGCCCGAAGATGGGCTTCACACTGCCTTTAGAGAAGTGGCTGCAACAGAGTTTGCGCTCCGAAGTCTCTTCCGTGTTGGCCGACGGGAGTCGTTTCGCTGGTTTGAATTCCCACGCTATAGAAAACGTTTGGAATAACTTTTTGCAGAAGCCGCGAGCGGTCGGGTGGTCGCGCCCGTGGTCGCTTTACGTGCTCGCGAAGTGGTGCGAGATCAACAAGGTCACAGCATAATGAGAGTGCTTCACGTCATACCTTCGGTTTCGGATCGCTCCGGTGGACCAGCGACGGCGATCGTCCCGATGTGCCGCGCGCTGCTACGAAACGGAATTGAAGTGTTACTGATTACCACCGACGCAGGATTGCGCGCCGATGAAGTGACGGATGCTGATTACAAGGGCGTGCCGGCGAAGTTCTTTCCGGCGCAGCTCGGTGAGTCGTTCAAGTACTCGCGTCCACTCGCGTCGTGGTTGCGTTCGAACATACACCATTTCGGCGTGGCCCACATTCACGCCGTGTTCAACCACTCCTCGGTAGCCGCTGCGCACGTGTGTCGCAAAGCCGGAGTGCCTTACGTCGTCCGGCCATTAGGCACTCTCGATCCGTGGAGCATGACGCAAAAGTCTTTTCGCAAACGCGTGTTCTGGCAAGTGTCAGGGAAGGGGATGCTGCGGCGCGCCGCCGCAGTGCACTACACGACCGAGACAGAGAAATCCGCCACCGAAGCACTGTTTGGTTTGAACCACGGAAAAGTGATTCCGCTTGGCATCGAGACGCAAACCGCGGCAACACTGTCGCGAGATAAACTCGCGCAGCATTTTCCGGCTCTCGCTGGCGACCCTTACGTGCTTGTGTTGTCGCGCTTGCACCCGAAGAAAGGCCTCGATGTTTTGATCGACGCCTTTGTCTCGCTGCCGGAAAGGTTTGCGCGCTGGCGGTTGGTAATCGCGGGTGATGGACCTGCCGATCATGTGGCGTATTTGCAAGCAAAAGCTGCGTCAAGCGATCGCGTGCTCTTTACCGGTTGGTTGGACGGTGAAAAGAAAGACGCCGTGCTGAGCTGCGCGTCGTTATTGGCACTGCCTTCGCACCAGGAAAACTTCGGCTTGTGCGTGATCGAAGCATTGTCACACTCGGTGCCGGTGCTGTTGAGCCCGCACGTCAACCTTGCCGAAGAGATCGTGTTGGCCAACGCAGGTTGGATAGCGACCGTTGACAAAGACGCTGTCGCAGCGCGGCTCGCGGAAGCGCTGGATGATGAAAAGGAACTCGCGAGACGTGGCCGTGCCGGTAAGGAGCTGTCGCAGAAGTATTCGTGGGAAAACGCGGCGAGAGGTTTAGCTGAACTTTATCGAAGTGTGACGAATGGCGGCGCCAACGTACACTGAGTTTGAGTGGCAGGCCGAGCGGGCTGCGAATGGTGCATCCGGTGAGAAGCTGACGGGTGTGTTCGTCGTGCGCGTCAAGAAGCTCGAAGGCGTGAGAACGATCTGCGATCTCGGTTGCGGAAACGGTCACATCAGCGGCCGGCTCGCAGCGCTTGGTTACGAGGTGACGGGCGTCGATGCGTCACGAAGTGGGATTCAGATCGCGCGCCGCATGTATCCGTCGGCTACCTTTCTTGAAGCGCTGATCGATCCGAGTTTGGCTGAACGACTCGGCACGTTTGATCTCGTGATCTCGAGCGACGTGATCGAACATCTGTATCGTCCATCTGACCTGCTGGAGGCTGCTGGTTCACTGCTGAACCCACGGGGTCAACTCCTGATTGGCACGCCTTATCATGGCTACATCAAGAATCTCGTGCTCGCCGCGACCGGAAAGATGGATTCGCATTTCTCGGCGCTGCATGACGGTGGTCACATCAAATTCTTCAGTGTGAAAACCCTCTCGGCGCTGATGACAACACACGCTTTTGAAGATCTCAGTTTCAGTTTCTACGGACGAGCGCCGTGGCTTTGGAAAAACATGATCTGCCACGCGCGCAAAGCTGCTCGTTAATGCTCGACCAGATTACGCCTCTGATACTCACGTACAACGAAGCGCCGAATATCGCGCGAACGCTGGCGAGTGTGAGTTGGGCCAGGGACGTCGTTGTCGTTGATAGCTTTAGTACGGACGACACGATGAAGATCGTTACTTCGTTTCCTCGCGTGCGTGTCTTTCAACGAGCATTTGATTCGCATCGAAATCAGTGGCAGTTCGGGCTCACCGAAACCGGAATCACGACTCCGTGGGTGCTTGCGCTCGATGCTGATTACGTTGTTTCAAACGAACTGACGAACGAGATCAAGGACTTGCGACCGAGTGCGGAGACTGTTGGCTATCGTGCCAATTTTGTTTACTGCATCAAGGGCAGAGAACTTCGGAGCGGAATCTATCCGCCAGTCACGGTTCTTTATCGTCGTGACGCAGCGTCGTACATCCAGGACGGCCACACGCAGCGAGTCGCCTTGCAAGGCGCGATCGAGGACCTCTCGTCGCCGATGCTTCATGACGACCGTAAGTCACTGAAGCGGTGGCTTGCGTCGCAAACGCGTTACACGGAACTCGAAGCGCAGAAACTGCGCACTGCAAATCCGGCGGAGTTGGATCTCGCTGATCGCTTGCGGCGGTGGCGGATTGTCGTTCCACCCGCGATGCTCGTCTATTGCCTGATCGTGCGCGGCGGCATCTTCGATGGCTGGGCCGGGTTCTATTACGCCTTTCAACGCGCCACAGCGGAGGCAATGTTGAGCCACAGATTACACGGATGAACACAGATCAGAATTCATTCTTTATCCGTGTCATCCGTGTAAATCCGTGGCTTAATTTTCGATGTACGTATTAGGTATCAACGCGTATCACGGCGATGCTGCGGCGGCGATCGTTAAAGACGGCCGGTTGATCGCCGCTGTTGAAGAAGAACGCTTCAACCGCTTCAAACACTCCGCGGGGTTTCCGGTCCACGCGATTCGATACTGTCTCGAGTCGGCTGGTATCACGCTCGCCGACCTGGATCACGTCGGTATCTCCCGCGATCCTTCAGCACACCTGCACAAGAAGATCCTGTTTGCTGCTACTCGCGTCGTGACACAGACGAGACAGATCAAAGACCGCATCGGCAATGCTGCGAAGGTGCGCGACCTGAAGGATGAACTCGCACGCGTGTTCGGCGTCTCCAGGAAGAGTTTGCGCGCGCGGTTTCACAACATCGAACACCATCGCGCTCATCTTGCCAGTTGCTTCTTTGTCTCACCTTTTACCCGCGCGGCGCTGTTGTCCATCGACGGCTTCGGAGATTTCATCTCGACGATGTGGGCGCTTGGTGAAGGGAGCTCGATCCACGTGCTGGGCCAGGTCGAGTATCCACACTCGACCGGAATTGTCTACACTGCTGCCACACAGTTTCTCGGTTTTCCGCATTACGGCGACGAAGGCAAGGTGATGGGTCTTGCGCCGTACGGTCAGCCGCGATTCATTAACGAGTTTCGCGAGATCATTCGCACTGAAGAGAACGGGCAGTTTCGTTTGAACCTCAACTACTTTCGCCACCACGCTGAAGGCGTCGAGATGACGTGGGACGAGGGCTCGCCGGTAATCGGCCGCGTCTACTCCGATGAGTTTGCACATCTCTTTGGACCACCGCGCGCAAACGGCGCGGCTTTGACGGATCGCGAACGCGACATCGCCGCGAGTCTGCAACTTCGCCTCGAGGAAGTCGCCTTCCATGTTCTAAACCATCTGCACGAGCAGACCTCGTTGACGGATCTCGGTCTCGCGGGCGGCGTCGCTTACAACTCGGTGATGAACGGAAAGATCCTGCTGAACACGCCGTTCAAGCGTGTGTTCGTGCAGCCTGCTGCCGGCGATAGTGGAACGGCGTTGGGCGTTTGTTATCAAATCCACAATGGCATTCTGAATGGTGAACGCGGAGAAGTGATGACGGGCGCGTATACTGGTCCAGAGTTCTCAAACGATCAGATTCGCGCCGCGTTGGAACAAAGCGAACTGGTCTTTGAGCCCTACACTGACGAAGCCGTGACGAAGCATGCGGCCCGGGACGTCGCTGACGGCTTGGTTGTCGGCTGGTTTCAGGGCCGGATGGAGTTTGGGCCACGAGCGCTCGGCAACCGATCGATCGTTGTAGATCCGCGCCGCGCTGAAATGAAAGAGATACTCAACGATCGGATCAAGAAGCGCGAGCCGTTTCGCCCGTTCGCCCCGTCGATACTGGAAGAACGCACCGGCGACTATTTTGAGCAGACGCATCCAGCGCCTACGATGTTGATGGTCTACCAGATCAAAGAGGAGCGGCGCGAGGAGATTCCGGCGGTGACGCACGTCGATGGCTCAGGACGTTTGCAAACAGTCTCGCGGGAACTCAACGAGCGTTATTATCAGTTGATTTCAGACTTTGCGGATTTGACCGGCGTGCCGGTGGTTCTCAATACGTCCTTCAACGAGAATGAGCCGATCGTTTGCACGCCGCAGGAAGCGATCGAATGTTTCCGAAAGACGAAGATGGATGTGCTGTACATCGGGAATTTTGCGGCGAGAAGAGAATAGATCATGAGAATCCTGGTCACGGGTGGCGCGGGTTTTATCGGTTCGCATCTTTGTGAGCGGCTGATTAGCGAAGGCAATGAGGTGCTCTGCCTCGACAATTTCTTCACGGGCAGGCGCGAGAACATCTTTCATCTGCTCGATAATCCGCGCTTCGAGTTGCTGCGCCATGACGTGACGGAGCCGATACTTCTGGAAGTCGATCAGATCTACAACCTCGCCTGTCCCGCGTCGCCGGTCCACTATCAATACAATCCCGTCAAGACCGTGAAGACCAACGTCATGGGCACGATCAACATGCTCGGACTCGCCAAGCGTGTGCGCGCGCGAATCCTGCAAGCGTCAACCTCCGAAGTTTACGGCGATCCGGAGCAACATCCGCAGACCGAGGACTACTGGGGCAACGTCAATCCCATCGGTATTCGCTCCTGTTATGACGAAGGTAAGCGCCTCGCCGAAACTTTGATGACTGACTATCACCGCCAGAACAACGTCGACATCCGTATCGCGCGGATCTTCAACACGTATGGACCACGCATGTTGGAAGACGACGGGCGCGTTGTTTCAAACTTCATCGTGCAAGCGCTGCGAGGCGAACCATTGACGCTTTATGGTGAAGGCGAGCAGACGCGCTCCTTCTGTTATGTCGACGACCTAATCGAAGGACTTGTTCGGCTGATGAACGTCGACGATTTGCACGACCCAGTGAATCTCGGTAATCCGGGCGAGTTCACGATCAAGCAGCTCGCGGAAGAAGTTATCAAGACTTGCGGCTCGAAGTCCGGGTTCACTTACATGCCTTTGCCCGCCGATGACCCGCATAAGCGGAAACCTGACATCACACGCGCGCAGACTGCGCTTGGCTGGAACCCGACGATTCCATTGCGCGAAGGTTTGAAACGGACCGTTGAGGATTTTCGAAGCAGAGTAAAAGTCTAATTTGAGGATTCTTCTCCTCAACCAGTGCTTCTACCCTGATGTGGTTTCTACAGCACAACACCTCACCGATCTCGCCGCCGCGCTCGTCGCACGCGGACACGACGTCACAGTCATCACAAGCGATCACGGCTACGACGATCCCGCAAAGCGTTTCTCGCGCCGCGAATACTTTTGCGGCGTCAGGATCATTCGCATTCGGTCGTTGTCGCTGGGTAAAAAGAGCAGGTGGCGGCGTGCTTTCAATTTTGGAAGTTTCCTGCTGCTGTGCTCGCTCCGTTTGCTAACGCTGGGACGTTTCGATGTAGTCGTTGCGCTCACATCACCGCCACTCATCTCGTTCCTCGCTGCACTATTCGTGAAACTGAAGGGCGGAAGTTTCTGTTTCTGGGTGATGGATCTCAACCCTGATGAGGCGATCGCGGCCGGCTGGCTCGATGAAAACTCCCTCTCGACTCGCGCGCTGCAACGCATGCTGAACTACAGCTTTCATCAAGCGGCGCGCACGATCGTGCTTGATCGGTTCATGAAAGAGCGGGTGATTGCGAAGGGTGTCGACGCTGCGTCGATAGCAATTGTGCCGCCGTGGGCGCATGACGACAAGGTCGGTTATTCAGACGCGGGCAGGGAAGCGTTTCGGCAGCGGCATGGGTTGGCTGACAAGTTTGTGGTGATGTACTCCGGAAACCACAGTCCGTGTCATCCGCTCGACACGCTTCTCGATGCAGTACTGAGGCTCGAGACGCATTCGGAAATTGTTTTCTGCTTCATTGGTGGCGGCAGCGAACAGGTGAAGGTACGTGATTTCGCTGCCCAGCACGGGCTGAAGAACGTCGAGTGTTTGCCTTATCAACCGCTGAGCGATCTCTCGGGCTCCCTATCGGCGGCGGACCTGCACGTCGTGGTGATGGGTGACGAGTTCGTGGGCATTGTCCATCCGTGCAAAATCTACAACATCATATCGATCGGCGCGCCGGTCCTGTACATCGGACCGCACCCAAGTCATGTGACTGACATCGCGTCCGAGCACCGTCAGTTCTTTCTCACACGGCATGCTGACGTCGAAGCCGTGACGGCAGCAATCCTCGAATCCATGCAATATCACGAGCGAAATCCAGTCTTCTCGTTTTCAAAACAGACGTTACTGCCGCAGTTCATCGGTCTGATCGAACAGGATGTACAGGATTGTCCTGAAAATCTCTTAGGAGAATCAATTTGAAAACTTACTTCGCGTTATTCTCAATCGCGACTGTTGCCTCACTCGTCATTACTCCGCTCATCAGGCGATTCTGTCAGCGATACAAATTGCTCGACATACCGCTCGACGGACGGCGCATTCACCGCAAGGCTGTCCCGCGACTTGGCGGATTCGCGCTTTACCTCTCATGTTTGACCGCGCTGTCTCTGTTGCCGTTTGTCGATAACCTGCTGACGCAGACGCTGAGTGGTTTGAAACCAGAGTTTCTGACGTTGTTTGTGCCGGCGACCCTCGTGCTGCTGCTGGGCGGATATGACGATCTAAAAGGCACGAACGCGGTCGTGAAGTTTGTGGGGCTCGGACTGATTGCCACTTTGTTCTACGCGATGGGTGGCCGCATCGATGCCCTCTCGATTCCACTCTTCGGATCGGTCCAGTTGCCGCCGCTCTTCTCGTTCGCTATCACCGTCGTTTGGCTCGTCGGCATCACCAACGCATTCAACTTGATCGACGGAATGGACGGCCTCGCGTCCGGCGCTGCGCTCTTCTCGTCGCTTGTCATTCTCGGCGTTTCGATCTCGCAGGAACGAACGTTGATGATCGTCGTCTCGCTCGTGCTGTGCGGCGCACTCGCCGGATTTCTGCGTTACAACTTCAACCCCGCATCGATCTTTCTCGGTGACTCGGGATCGCTGTTCGTTGGTTTCCTGCTCGCGGCTTTGTCTGTGCTGGGAACGCAAAAAGCTACGACCGCAGTCGCGATCGTCGTGCCGATTCTCGCGTTCGGGTTTCCGATGGTTGACACGGCGATGACGATGGGCCGGCGGTTGCTGAGTCGCAAACCTGTGTTTCAGGGCGATACCGAACACATACACCACATGCTTTTGGCGCGCGGTTGGTCACAGCGGCGAGCGGCCCTCGTGCTTTACGGCGTCTGTGCGCTCTTCGGCCTGGCAGCGCTGGTATTTCCCGCGACCGGATCGAAGCTCACCGGGTTCATGATGTTTGTGATTTCAGTGGCTGTGATCATCGCGGTGGGCCACTTGCGCTATCACGAAGTCGATGAACTCCGCGCGGGTGTGAAGCGCACGGTCGGTGACCGGAGGTTGAGAGTCGCAAACAACATTCGCGTCCGGCGCGCGGCGCTGGCGTTGTCGAATGCTTCGGATCTGCATGAGATGTTTGAGGCCACGCGTCACATGCTCGATTGCGGTGCGTTTACTTTTGCGAATGCTGAGGTGGGCCAACCAGGGCGCGCCGACATGAACGAGCGCGCTTACGAAGCGAGTCTGCAACGACATCCGAAGCAGTTGCTCGAGTTTCGGAATGGGCGAGTGTCATGGTGGTGGTCAGCGGCAGCGGACGATGGGGTTAACCGTTCGCAGTCTGAATGGAGCTTTCGTCTGCCGCTGGTGAAGGATGGAGTTGAGTGGGGATGGTTGAATTTGTATCGAGGCTTCGACGCCGAGCCACTGCTGGTTGACACGAACTATTTGAGCGATCTTTTTCGGCGTGAGTTTACGAACGCAGCGGCGCGAATCTTTTCGGTACATGAGACGCAACGACAGCCTTACAGGATTTACACGATTAGACAGGATTTACATGTTAATCCTGATAATCCTGTAAATCTTGTGAAAACTGATCTGTGAACTCCAGGCTCAGCAAGATAATTTTTATCGTCCTGGCCGGCGTAATCATCATCGCCGCTGTTCCCTACGGCACTGTCGAGCCGTGGTGGAAGGCGGCGTTCGTTTGCGCTGTGTTTGCGATCTGCATCGTCGCGATTGTTGAGCACCTCCTAAGCGGTTCCTCACGCATTGAGGGACTCTCTGTCTTACTCCCGATGCTGGCATTGTCCGCGCTTGCGTTTGTGCAAACACTCTCTTTCGGATCCGGCACGTGGAACGCCATCAGCGCCGATCCTTTTCAAACTCGTTTCTTCGCGCTCCAGATGCTCTCCCTCACCATTTTCCTCGCACTGCTTTATCGCTACGGAAACACCGAGCGCCGTATTCGCGTCCTGGTTTTCACAATTCTCGCCGTCGCGATGGCCAGCGCAATTTTTGGGATACTGCGGCAAACGACGCAACACCAAACCGGATTCATTCTTCCTCTGCTGAAACAGAACCAGGGGTACGGCCAGTTCGTGAACAAAAACCACTTCGCGTATCTGATGGAAATGGCCTTCGGTCTGGGACTCGGAATCATTCTCGCCGGCGGAGTCAAAAGAGACCGCGTGCTGATCTATGTCGCCTTGCTGCTGCCGATTTGGACGGGCTTAGTGCTTGCGAATTCGCGCGGCGGGGTCCTGGCGATGCTGGCGCAGGTTTTAGTGGCCGCATTTTTGTTGTTGAGTTCTCGGACGACCTTCACGCGTTCAGTCACTCTCAAAGCGGTACTGCTAGTCGCGCTCGGAGCCGGCGTGTTGCTCGGCACGGTTTGGATTGGCGGCGATCGACTCGTCAACAATTTCGAGGCCGCGGGAACAGAGCTGAACGGCGAACCCACGGGCGAAGGCGCCAGCCGAAACGAGATCTGGCGCGCGAGCTTGAAGATGTTTGCCGCGCATCCGATTCTCGGTATCGGTCTGGGTGGTTACTGGATCGGCATCACCGCGTATCACGATGCGTCGGGGCTGATGACGCCGCAGGAAGCACACAATGACTATCTCGAACTGCTTTCCAGCGGTGGGTTAGTCGGCTTCGCACTCGGGCTTTGGTTCATAGTCGTGGTGATCCGTGCGGCGCACAAGAACCTTTTCGCTGACACTGGATTCATGGGCGCAGTCAGATTCGGCGCGGTCTTGGGCATCGCTGGAGTCGCTGCTCACAGTCTCGTCGATTTTGGTCTGCACATGATCGCAAACGCGGTCGTCTTTCTTGCTTTGATCATGATGGCGACCGTGAGTAAGTCTCAGATAAAGTCGTTGACCTAAACAGTAAACAACCGTAGACTTAGCGGCAACAAGCGGGCCAGTGGTTGTCGCGGAGTTCTTTCTTCCAAGAAGGGGAAACTTGATGAACCTAAAACGACGTAATGGTCCCAGAGCAATTGCGGCGTTCCTGCTTCTCTCCGTTTTGCAAATCAGTCTTCAAGCAGTGCCATCGATCGCGCCGCAACTCGCCGGCAGGTTAAAGACCAGCAACAATCAACCGATTACAGTCAATGGCCTGAGCGCTAACACAGGCGCGTCGATTCTCAGCGGAGCTACGATCGAGACCGGCGCCGACCAGTCTGCAACCGTCGACCTTGGACCACTCGGATCGATCGAGATTTCTCCCAACAGCAAGGTCATACTCACGTTCGAACAGGGAACTGCGAAAGCGACTGTCGTTACCGGCTGCGCAACTGTGAAGGCGTCGAACGGCACAACTGGTGAAATCGCCACCGAACAAGGAACGAGTCGTAAGACGGATCCGGCCGCTGGTGGCACTCTGGATATGTGTTTTCCGGAGCGCGCCGGGGCCACACCAACGTCGTCACCTTCGCAACCATCGCCGACCGATAATGCTGGTGGTCTATTCGGCCTTGGCAGAGCAGCGACGATCGCGATCTTTAGCGCCGCCGGTGCGGCCGCGTTGACGCCCCTCTGGTTCCAAGACAATCCGAGCGGCTCAAACCCGTAGCTGCAAAACAAATCACTCGATTCTTTGTAGGGGTGGCCCTCCGTGGCCACCCCTCGGTTTGTTTGCGACAAAGATCGCAATGCGTACCGCCTTCAGTCTCCTCGCGATTGCGCTTTGCTTGTTCCTGATACAAGCAACCGCCCGCATTGGCTTCTCACGTTTACTCTCACGCTACGCGCTCATCGCAAACTCCATCCCCGCTGCTGACGAAGCCGTTCGACTCAGCCCGTCCGATCCAGACGCGCATCGCACCCGCGCAACAGTTCTAAGCCGTCTGCAAAAGACTGCCGAAGCGAGCAAGTCACTCGAGTCGGCGACGAGTTTGCGGTATCGCGACGACTACTTGTGGCTCGAACTCGCGAACGCGCGCGAAGAGACTGGCGACATGGCCGGCGCAGTCGTCGCACTCGACCAAGCTGTGCGTTGGGCGCCCTACTACGCGCACACACACTGGCAACGCGGCAACCTCCTGCTGCGAATGGGACGATACGACGAAGCCTTTGCAGAATTGCGAACGGCTGCGGCAGCGAATCGCAGCTATGTACCTAATCTCATCGATCTTGCGTGGGGTGTTTCTCGTAACGACCTCAACACAACCAGACAGCTCATCCAGTTTAACGACGACAGAGAACGATCGGCGTTGCTTCGTCTTCTGGCGAGTAAAAAAGCTTTTCGTGATGCGTTCGAAGTTTGGAGTGGCTCTGATTCGGTAAAGTCACCCGTGCTATTCAACGGCGGGTTCGAGGATCAAATCGTCTTAAACGATGATACTTTCGGGGGCTGGATCCTTCCCGCGGAACAAACAAAGAACAAGCTGGCGATCGACGTGTCGCAAAGGTCAGGCGGCAAGAGAAGCCTCCAGATCAGTTTGGCGGGAGAGTGGAACCCGGGAACACCGTTGCTGTCTCAAACAGTTATCGTCGAGCCAAACAAAACGTATCGCGTGTTCTTCAGTGTCATGACGAAGGACCTGGTGACTGGCGGGCCGCCGGTGTTCACTGTTTACGACGCTGCGAACAATCAGTTGCTCGGAAAATCAGAAAGCCTGCCGACCGGGACAAGTCAGTGGAGTAAGTTGCAGTTTGAATTCACCACACTGGCGACATCCGAAGCCGCTGTCATACGATTGCAGCGCAATAACTGCGATTCGTCGCCGTGTCCGATCTTCGGCACGCTGTGGCTTGATGAGATTTCTATCGAAGTGAAGTAGATGTCGACTGTTGAACCGTTGATACTGAGCGTCGAAACCGCAACGCTGTCCGGCAGCGTGGCGCTCGCGCGCGGGGAAGGCATTCTCACAGCGTTCGCCGGCGACTCCGGAGTCTCTCATTCAAACACGCTGCTGAACGACATCGACAGACTTCTGAACGAAGCTCGCGTCGAGTTGCCGGACGTCGATCTGTTCGCGGTCGCAACCGGACCTGGACGTTTCACCGGGCTTAGAATCGGCATCGCTACTATCAAAGGACTTGCAGCAACGTTGGAACGTCCGTGCGCCGGCATTCCCACGCTTCAAGCGGTCGCGCTTGCCGCAGGCGAGTCTTCGCACTCAGTGGCTCTCC
>JBKPPH010000060.1:0-3759 GCA_046733535.1 Acidobacteriota bacterium | reverse complement strand
GGCAATCGCACACGCCGGATCGGAATCTTCACCGTGGTTTGCGGGTCTTCCGGCAGAGGCGTCGGAGAAGGCTGCGGCTTCTGCGCGCTGACACACAACGAGGCAAAAGCGATCACAAGTGCCGCTGACAAATATTTGGGTAAAAAGCGTGTTAGATCTACTGACATGCTAATGGATTATAGGTCGGGAGCGGACCGCAGTCTGCCAAACACAGGCAATTCGATGCGGTCGACCCGGAACTTGTTGCCCTTTCTTAACTCGGAACTCGGCGGTCTTTCGCGCAGAATCGCAAAGAAAACCGTAGAAACGCACCGGCGCTTGCGCCTTCGCACGAAGTTCTTCTTGTGCATAAGAGTGCTACAATGCGCTAGAACTGTTCTCGGTCCAGCTTAGTCGCGCAACCATTCACGTTGATGCCCGACACCCCGCACAAAACGGATTCAGCCAACACGAGTTCACTGCCTGAGTACATCGCCCATTATCGCATCTTACGCCGACTGGGCAAGGGTGGCATGGGTGAAGTCTTCCTCGGCGAAGACACGAAACAGCACGGTCGCAAGGTCGCGCTCAAAGTCCTGCCACACGAACTCACTGAATCGGAGAGCCGGCTGCGTCGTTTCAAACAGGAAGCACGCGCGATTCTTGCGCTCAATCATCCGAACATTCTGACTGTGTTTGAGATCGGCGAAGCCGCAGGCAACCACTACATCGCGACTGAATACATCGAGGGTGAAACGCTGCGCCAGTGTCTCTGGCGTGGTCCATTGAAACTCGACGAGACACTCGGCGTCGCAATACAAGTGGCGATGGCGCTCGAAGCAGCTCACGCCGCAGGCATCGTGCATCGCGACATCAAGCCCGAAAACATTATGCTGCGCCAGGACAAGTTTGTCCGCGATCGGTTTGTGAAGGTGTTGGACTTCGGCATCGCAAAGCTGACCGATCGAGATTCAACGAACACCGATCCCGAAGCAGTGACGATACCGATTTCGGAAACCAACCCCGGCGCGATCATGGGCACCACCGGTTACATGTCGCCGGAGCAGGCGCAGGGTGAAAGCATCGACGAACGGTCTGACATTTTTAGTTTGGGCGTCGTTCTTTATGAGATGGTGGCCGGACAGCCGCCGTTCAAAGGCAAGACTGACAGCCACACGCGTGTGCAAATCATCGATCACGAACCGGCTCCTTTGACGCAGCACGTGGTCAACGTGCCGCGCCAGCTCGAGCGAATCGTTTCGAAAGCGCTCGCGAAAGATCGATTCAAACGTTACCAAACGATCACCGATCTAAAACTCGATCTCGAACAGCTCAGAGACGAACTCCATTTTTCAGAAAACACTGAAACAGCGAGCGAGGGAACACGCGCCACGCAAGCCGACCTACTCTCCGCATCGCCGACTGGAATCAAATCGCGAATCAACACCGCGAGCGAGACCGTAACAGTTTCCACCGGAGAGTCGAGATCGCAAGAGAAACGCACCAACTGGTTTGCCTACGGTGTTCTCGGATTGCTGTTGGTGTTGGTAGTTGCTGGAGCGGTCTTCTTCGCAAGGTCGTCACGGCCAATCAACTCGGTCGCAATTCTTCCGTTCGTCAACGACAGTAAAGACCCGAACGCCGAGTACTTGTCGGACGGACTTACCGAAAGCATCATCAACAGCCTTTCACAACTGCCAAACCTCAAGGTGATGTCGCGCAACGCCGCTTTCAGGTTCAAAGGTGCGAACCACGATCCGCTCGAGGCAGGACGAACTTTGAACGTCGGCGCAGTTCTCACCGGACGGCTCGTTAAGCTCGACGATCGTCTCGTGATCAAAACAGAACTGATCAAAGTCGACGACGGTTCGCAGCTTTGGGGCGCGGAGTACAACAGCAGTCTGGCCGACATCTTTTCCGTGCAAGACGAGGTGTCTAAAAAGATTTCGCAAAGTTTGCGTCTGAAATTGTCCGGGGAGGACCAGGAGAAACTTGCAAAGCGCTACACGAAAGACGCCGAGGCTTACGAGCTCTATCTGAAAGGAAGATACTTCTGGAACAAGCGCAACGAAGACGGTTTTCGAAACGGCATCGAATATTTCAAACGCGCTGAAGAGAAGGATCCGACGTTTGCATTGGCGTTTTCCGGACTCGCGGATTCATACGCACTGCTTTGCGACATCGGCGTAGTCAGGCCCGTCGACGAGATGCCGAAAGCGAAGGCGGCAGCGCAGAAAGCTGTCGACGCCGATCCAGAACTGGCCGAAGCCTACACTTCGCGCGCGTTCGTGCGACTCGCTTACGATTGGGATTGGCTTGGCGCGCAGAACGACTTTCAGCAGGCGCTAAGGTTAAATCCGAAGTACCCGACTGCGCATCAATGGTATGCGTCGTACCTCATGCAGATGGGAAAGTTCTCACTCGCGAAAGCGGAGATCGAAGAAGCTCACAAACTCGATCCGCTCTCACCGATCATCAGCGCCAACAGCGGTCTCTATTCTTATTACGAACACAACTACGACGACGCGATCGCGAAATACAAAGTGACGTTGCAGAGCGATCCGGATTTTTGGGTGGCGCGTCACTACCTCGCGTTGGCTTACGTGCAGAAGGGAATGCACCAGGAGGCGATCGCGGAGTTACGTAAATTGATCAAGGCGCCGGAGAGTGGTCCAGTGCCGGACAAGGTCATCGAAGCCGAATCGGAAGCGTCGGCGTCGCTCGGCTTTGCGTATGCCAGGGGTGGTAAACCATCAGAATCGCGCGCGATCCTGCAAAAACTCGATGCGTTGTCGAAGCGCCGGTATGTGTCGCCGTTGTACTTCGCCATCGTTTACGCCGGTTTGCAGGAGAACGAGAGGGCGATCGAGTATTTGAACAAAGCTTTTGACGCGCGACATCCGGGGCTGGTGTTGATACGGATCGATCCGATGTTTGATGGTTTGCGGTCTGATCAGAGATTTACGCAATTGACGAAGCGCTTCGAACCAATACCTTAATTAGCCGCAGATGAACGCGGATAAACGCGGATCAGAAATGGCTTTTCTGATCCGCGTTTATCCGCGTTCATCTGCGGCCAATAACAGTTCGGATAACTCCGCAGGTATAGGCGATTCAAATTTCACGAACTCTCCTGTCGCCGGATGACGAAACCCCAGTTTTTCTGCGTGCAGGAAGTGGCGGTTGAGGTTGCGGATGCGCGCGCGCAGGCGTGCATCCTGGATTGTATTGTCGCGTCCGCCGCCGTAAATTTCGTCGCCGACGACCGGATGTTTCAACCACGCGAGGTGAACGCGAATCTGGTGAGTCCTGCCTGTTTTCAGTTCCACATCTAACAACGTGAACCGTTGGAAGGAATGCCGCACTCGAAAAAGCGTCAAAGCGTTGCGGCCCCCACGCACGACCGCCATGCGCGTACGATTCGAAGGATCGCGTGCGAGCGGTTGATCGATTCGTCCCGAGCTCTGAAGCACGCGCCCGTGGACCAGCGCTACGTATGACTTGAAAACCGCTCGATCGCGAAACTGATCGGAAAGGTTTTCGAGCGCCGCTTCAGTCTTGGCGACGACCAACACACCGGAAGTATCACGATCCAGGCGATGAACGATGCCGGGCCTCACGCCGGCGCCGCTGTCGGGCAGTTGTTGAAAATGGTACGCGAGAGCGTTGGCGAGCGTGCCGGAAGGCGTGCCTGCTGCCGGATGGACCACGAGCCCCGCGGGTTTGTTTACGACGACGAGAGTCTCGTCTTCGTAAACGATATCAATCGGAATATTCTCC
>JBKPPH010000059.1:0-5215 GCA_046733535.1 Acidobacteriota bacterium | reverse complement strand
AGATTAAGAACGGCAACGATTACCGCCGCGATTAGAAACAGAAATCCAATCATGCGGATGACAGAAGGGTTCATGATTCACCTTGAAGGCGCGAAGTTTGGGAAGAACGGTTGTATGTCCTAACCTAAACCGTTAAAGAGGTCAATGCTTAGCCTATCGAAAATTGACATCGAGCAGAGTTGAGGCGGCGCCGACCTTTTTTGTTTCGGCTAGCTCTATGAGCGATGACGACATGAAAGATGAGCTACCGAGAACCAATCGTGAGCAGGCACCAGAGTCCAACAACAAAGCTGTAGAGATTTCCTATGAGCGGAGAGAGGTATTTTCCAAATTGGCCGAATCGCGCGATGCTCTCCCAAAACTTTTCAGGAGAAGGGCCGCTGACGTTTAGCAGCGCTATGTTTTCGGCAACGTCGATGAACGCAAGGACGATAACGACAGCGATAATAAACCAGGTGAATCTGAGCGATACCAGTTGCAACTGCGCGGCAGCTCGACCGGCGATAAAACAGAGCAGAACCACGCCAACCGTATAGACCGGAATAAAGGCAAAATCCCACGTCACGGCATTGCGCAACAGCTTCTGCGTGAGAGGATCTTTTGCCAGTTCAACCGGAGGTCGCTGCTCGCCGAGAGTCCTGTAAGCATTCGCGAGTCTACCTGTTATAGCAAACAGAATTATCACCACGACGAGAAGTACGGCGAGGGTCGTGTTGTTATTGAAAGCCAAGGTCAGTCCTTTTGAAGGTAGTGGCACCAAGGGCGGAATGCGCCGCAGACGTTATTACTATGGATCCTGGCTGTCAAGGTCTTAATGCCCGCAACTTGGAAGCTGGCAGGTTGCTGCCATTCCAAACCAACGCGCCGATTCGCCGTGAACGAACTTGTTCGGTAAGTTGCGTTCGCCGTGCGCACTCTCTGAATCCTTCACGCTGCGATGAATTCGCCATAGCTAAAACATTTTTTGTTTAATTGACTTGCGCTAATCACAAGTTTAGCATGTGCGCCTCCCGAAGCTCATAGCCTCAGAATTAACCTCGCAAATAACGCCCAGACGACTCTAAGAGTTTGTAACTGACGTACGCTTTCGTACTCCAGGAAAACTCGAAAGTCTGCCCCCAAGCCTCGTATTTCCCCGGCGTTTCCACGTTCAGCAAACCTACCAAGGAGGTAAAAAATGTCTTCGAGCAATCATTCCGATGAAAATCAGGAAACCTCACTTTCCACCAACCAAAACGAAACTAACGTCCATAGCCGCCGGGCATTTCTCGGCAAAGTTACGGCCGCAACTGTCGCGGCCGGTCTGGTCGGAGTTTCAATGTCCAACTCGACTGTGCAATCGCAAACAGATCCAAACTGCCCGGTTGGCTGTGAAGAAGGTCCGATAAAAGGCTCAGATCGCGCCGTGGCCGCGCACCAACGTCGCATTTCGGCAGCCGATTACGAATTCAACATGCCCATCCCTTTGCACCCTTGTAATGGGGATGAGTCGCAGTTTGGCGCTGCTCTAAATTTCTTTGCGAGTTACAGCAAAGGCATGCCGCATCCGTCGGTCTTCGGTGAAGTCGATCCGAATGCGTACTGTACCTACAAACGCGCGCTGGCGTCCGGCAAACCATCCGACTTCGAGCTGATTCCGCTCGGCTGCGGCGCGTGCACGACCGGCGTGCAAGGAGGCGCAATCTCGAGTGAGGCCGAATCACGATTGGCTCCGCCCGACGTGTCCACCCCTCCGCAACAACGGCGACTCCAGAACCCACAAGCCGGATATAATTTCGATCTCGAAGGTAAAGACTATCACCAGCTCATAAATCACGTTCAGCAACTCAGCCCCACACCGATAGCTTTTCCGGCTGCGTTTACTTTCAGGAGTAACGAGGAAGCGGTCGAGATCATTGAAAACTACTGGCAGGCGTTAACTCGCGACGTAGCTTTTATCGACTACACCAACCCGGATCCGACAGTCGCAGCCGCCGCGACTGAGCTAAACAGTTACGGGGCGTTGTACAAAGGCCCGCGAGACACAAACGGAACTGTAACTCCGCGAGTCTATAGTCGCGGGATTCTTCCCGGAGATACGATTGGACCGTACCTTTCTCAATTCTTCCTGCGCACCATTCCTTATGGAGCGCAGACAATCGATCCCAAAATCAAATCGCCGCTGCAAACTAAGAGTAACAACTTCATGACCAATTTCAGCGAGTGGCTGTCGATTCAAAACGGGTGTACGCCTTCCGTCAAAACCCAATTTGATACAACGCGGCGATACATTCGCAGCAGCCGGGACATCGCCGAATACGTTCACAACGACGCGATCTATCAGGCGTACCTCAATACGGCCCTCATCCTGATGACGCCAAAGTCACTGGGTGGACTAGAAGTGCCGCTCGATCCAAACAATCCCTATCGCAGCTACTGCAGGCAAGACAACTTTGTCGAGTTTGGGCCGTCGCAACTACTGACCCTGCTGGGCGAAGTTTCCGTGCGGGCCCACAAGGCTGTCTGGTATCAAAAGTGGCAGGTACACCGGCGTCTTCGTCCTGAAGAGTTTGGCGCTCGAGTCCATTTCTCAAAGACGAATACAACCGCCAAACAGCGTTACCTGCTCAGCTCACTGCTTGATAACTCAAACGCTCTCGCCCAGACATTCGCAACTTACGGCACGTATTTCCTGCCGCAGGCTTTCCCTGAAGGCTCACCGTTGCATCCGTCATATGGCGCAGGTCACGCGACCCTCGCCGGGGCTTGCGTAACGATCCTGAAGGCGTGGTTCGACGAATCTCTAGCTTACGCCAACTTCGCCCAACCAAAACAACCGGCGCGCGACGGTCTTTCGCTCGTAAACTACAACGATCCCGACGTGGCCCAGATGACAATCGGAACCGAGTTGAACAAGCTCGCTTCGAACGTCTCGATTGGGCGCAACCATGGCGGAGTGCATTGGCGCTCTGATTACACCGAATCTGTTTTCCTCGGCGAGCAAGTCGCTATTCAGTTATTGCAGGATTACGGATTCACATACAACGAAGACTTTATCGGTTTCGGCTTGACGAACTTCAACAACGCACAGCAGTTGGTTGGACCAAAGCGCACGTCGTAATCGCACAGACGGAGATGCCACGGCTTTAGTCGTGGCATCTCTTCATTCGTACCTCAGCGCTACCACTGGATCCACTTTCATCGCGCGACGCGCAGGAAATGTAAGTGGCTACTAACGCGATTAAGGTCAATAGAAGCGAAAGACAGATGAATGTCCGCTCCGTCGGAGCCCGGAGTATCTAACGGGGCGAGGCAGCCTTGCCTGCTGGAGGCGATGACTTGGTTAAAGGCTCCTTCAGAGCACTTCGCTACCCCGACAGCAAGGCAAACCGTCTTTCGTGCAAAGCCTGTGGATCGCTCGATCGTTTTTCAAGAGCCGTGCCAGCCAGGGCGCCAACTGTCTTACGTGAAAACCGATTGCCGGTCGACCTCGTGAAAACCCGGCAGTGAAACGTTATTTTGCAGGGATGAGAGGCAGTATGAGAATACTGATACGATGAGACTTCCGTCCGGGATTTTCGTTTGCAAGATTGTTAAGTCCCAATTCGGCTGGGTTAAACCAAGTCTATAGCAGTGTCGTCGTCTGGTTTGAAACCGTAGGTAGCGGATCCGGTCAGCCTCTCCCTTTGCTAGCCGGCCGTCGATGAGAGCCGGCAACGCGATGCTCGGCCCGCCCTCTAAGCCCCAAAAAACCTAGCGAAATGCTGGTTTTGTTGAAGACTTTGCCGCTTGAGTGTGATATATGAATGTCCGTTTGTTTTTCCAATCTAGTTCTCGTTGGAGGTGTTAGACCAGACTATGGCGACCAAAGCCGGCACAGGCAAGAAGCGCATGACCCAATCGGAAGTAATCAACCACTTCTCTGAATCCACAGGAATGAAGCGAGCACAAGTCAAGGAATTCTTCGAAGAAATGGCCACTCTCGCCGCCCGCGAAGTGAAATCAAACGGCGAGTTTGTTCTCCCTGGATTCGGAAAGCTCGTCAAATCCGAGCGAAAAGCCCGCGAAGGCCGGAACCCCGCAACGGGCGAAACCATTCAGATTCCCGCCAAAACCACCTTAAAGTTTCGCGTTGGCAAGTCAATGAAAGATACCGTGCTACCAAAAAAGTGAACGTCCGGCACTATTATTTTTCAGCATCGGCGCCGCCCCTACTACCTCAGGAACCCGGGCGGCGCCTTTGTCCATACTGGTAAATCTTGAGTTTAAGCAATCCCAGCGTCACCCGAACCGCATTTAACACCTCAGAATAAAAAGTTCTGGACGTTCGTTCCTTCCCCCGCTATAATCTTACGTTTCGCTGAACACCCCTGCGGCAAGCCTTATATGCCAATCTTTGTTTTGGGGTTTTACCCCGAATCTAAAGCTTTGCCTTGGGGTCGAAGGCTGCATCCAAGGGGGTTTCGGGAGCATCTATAGTTCATACATTTGAATCGCGAGATTCTGAGGAGGAGTGAGGGCAATCGTGACTTTTGATACACACTTGCCGCTGAATGAGCGGCTTATGAGAATTGACCATATACAGGCGCGACGTTATTCAAAGCTCAATGGCGTCGCTCTCGAGATAGCTACAGAAGGTATCGTCAGACACTTGAAAGCGTGCGACCGAATGGACGTTAATCCGGAGACTTCGGCAGTGCGCGAGATTATCGACGATGCGCTGAACGGCCGTCGCGTGTTCGCTGAAACCAAGGAACACACGCGCGCCGCGTAAGCCTAATCTCTCGTGTTGTACAGACTGAGATCGTCCACCCTTGGGCGATCTCTTTTTTGTTATTTGAGCCCATTCAGGCGCGGTTGACATCAGTCTTTGACGTGCTAACATGCGAGGAAATTGAATGTGCCCCTGTAGCTCAGCGGATAGAGCATCTGCCTTGTTGGAGCCTTGATGGGGAATGCGATCTGGAACCCATTGAGTGGACGACCCTGTATGCGGGGACGCCCTGAGAGCCTCCGGTACTTCGATCGAAAGTGGTCCAAGTAACAAGCCGTGAGGATTGGGTAATCCGCAGGAAACCTGACTCCGTTTGTGAGTTGGGGATCCTCAGAGACTATACGGGTCGGGACTGCGACGTCCAAGATATAGTCCAGCCAGCAACCCCAGCTTTGACGGGCGGTCAGGGAAAGCCTGATGCTGGAAGCTAAGCAGAGGGCCGCAGGTTCGAGTCCTGCCGGG
>JBKPPH010000058.1:0-4270 GCA_046733535.1 Acidobacteriota bacterium | reverse complement strand
GGAAGTATGCGTAACCGAGCGGCCGTTAAGATTGGCCACGCTTCCGAAGGTTTCAGGCCTTGCACGTACTCGGCAAGCGGCGGGTTCATTTGCAGATCGCGTGGGCGTGCGTCGTAGCGAAACCCGTAAACGGACCATAGGACCGCCCAAGCGATGAGCGTGATGAGCGCCAACGAACCGAAAAGGTTAAGCGACTGGCGCAGGATGTTTTTGCGCGTGCATGAGAGGATCTCGCAAAGCGTGAGTAAGAATAGAATCGGGAGGATTAGAAGACCGGTGTGTTTGACGGCCAGTGCGAGTCCGACCGACAGTGCCGCAAGGATCAGCCGTAAAGCAGACGGAGACTTCACGAACCGGTAGAACATATACACGCTGAGAAACATGAAGCAGGCGAGCCCCACGTCGGTCGTAATCAGCGCGCCGTGGGCCAGGAGGTTTGGATCGAAAGTAAGTAGAGTGAGTGCAATGAAAGCAGCACCAGCTCCAAACATTTCTTTAGTTCCGAAGAAAACGACGAACGCGGTAAGCAGCGTCAGAGTTGCTGCGAACGTGCGCGTGCGCGAGAGAATCTTATCCGCGTCATTCTGGTAGAGGAATTCCTTGCCGCGAAGGAATGCGTCCTCTTTAAAGAAGCGTCCTTCAACAGCGGGCGCCTTCGGCCGCGACCACAATAAGGGCGCGGTTGCGATCAGTTTCAGCAGAGGTGGATGTTCAGGATTCAGCCCGAAATCGGCATCGGTCCAGGAGCGATATCCGGCAAAGATGTGATTTGCTTCATCCCAGGTTTGAGATTCTCTGCGCACCGAAAAGAACAGTTGAGCGCAAAGGATCATCAGCAAGAAACAGAACGCAGCAATCTCATAGGCGCGGTGGCGTTTTCCGAAACGCAGATTCACGTAACCTCCGAATTCGAGTAGGATGAACTTAACCGTCAGAATACCTGATTTGGTCCTGTAGTCCGCCGACTATTGCTCGGAAGATTAACATGTCTGATTTCGCACCCTCTCTGCCTCCTCTCTACCGCATCGATTGGTCCAACAACAGTATCGAACCGCGCCAACCGATGTCACGCGAAGACTGGGAGAACGTGTGTGCCGTGATCAAGGAATCGGGACTTACAAGCATCAACTCAGCGAATCTCATCGGCGATGATGATCTGCAAATCATTTCGCAACTCGAGCAAATCACCTCGCTCAACCTCGACGGCTCAAAGCGTGTAACGGATAACGGCCTACAGTATCTTGCTCGTATGCCGCAATTACGCGAGCTCACACTCGGCGGCCAGATTACGGATCGTGGTCTCGAAGCGCTGGTCCACCTGCGCGAGCTGCGTCTATTCCGGATGTTTTGGCAAGCCAACGTTACCGACAACGGTGTTGCCAATCTCAGGTTTTGTGATCAACTGGAGGATGTTGATTTATTAGGCTGCAACGCAGGCGATGGCGCGATGGCGGCGCTCGCCGGAAAACCAAATCTGCGTCGTTTCAAGAGCGGCCGGAACGTAAGCGACGACGGTCTCGCGTTGCTGCAGCAGTTTCCCGCGTTCAAAACGAAGCCGGAGGAAGAACCTGAATTCGGACTGATGTCGTTTAGTGCTGAGCCCACCAATCTGCTAATCGATGGGCCATTCACGCGGAAAGGACTGAACAACCTGCGTGGGCTCGATGGACTTTTTGGGTTGAGTTTCTTCCGGCACACGTCGCGTTTGCGCGGTGATGATCTTGACGTTCTCGACGGCTTATCGAATCTGGTCTATCTCGGTTGTCAGAATGAAGTGTGCGACGACGACGCGATGCGCCACATTGCAGCGCTGCCAAAGCTGCGCATGTTGATGGGCCAGGGCACGGTGGCTACTGACGAGGGCTTTATGTCGCTCAGTCGATCTCAAACGATCGAATACATCTGGGGTCGTGAGTGTCCGAACTTAAAAGGACCCGGGTTTGTTGCACTCTCGCGAATGCCGGCGTTGAAAGGCTTGGCTGTGAGTTGCAAGTTCGTCGACGACGCGTCGCTCGCGACTCTGCCTGAGTTCCCTTCTCTGAGGGAGCTAGTGCCGATCGGAGTTGGCGATAACGGTTTCCGTCACATCGCCCGCTGCCAACAACTCGAATCGCTGATTCTGATGTACTGCCGCGACACGACAGACGTCGCGACGGGCCACATCACCGTGTTGGCGAATTTAAAAAAGTATTATGCAGGTTACACGTTGATTACAGATACGAGCCTCGAGATGTTGGGCCGGATGAAGTCGCTCGAGGAAATCACTTTCGAAGGCTGCAGTTTCATCACTGACGCAGGTATTCCTTTTCTGACCACCCTGCCACATCTTCGCGAGCTCTCGATCGGCGGTTGCCCGAAAGTAACACGATCGGGAATAACAGGCTTTGCGAGTGGCGTGCGAGTCAATTACGACACCCGCTAGAGTGATGGATTCTTTAATTTGATAACTAAGCCGCCGCCTAAATAGTCGATGTGTAGGCTGTAATCAATCAGAGTGTTCGAATGTCGCATTAAAAAATGGTCGATAGCAGGCTTCGCTCCATTTTCATCATCAGCGTCGTCGACAAAAATAAATGTGGGGTGGGCAGTCAAAGCAAGCAGCAAATCTGCATACGCGTTGTCGAAATCATGCGCCGCATCAACAACGACAAAGTCAGCCTGCCATGGCAACGAAGATAACGCTCTCAGATTAGCTTTGAGCAACTCGTAATTCTTGAACCCTCGCGAAGCAAACAGTCGCTGGGCTATCTGATACGGGTCCCACAGCGTGTAGTCATCATGCCGTGTGTTCACTCCGAAAACATCGATACCGAGGTATTCGGCTTCAGGAGCGGCGCTCAGGTACGCGTCAGCACTCGCTCCGGCACAGGTACCAAGCTCGACGATCTTTTTCGGCGAGATTGTTTTTGAGACGGCATAAAAGCATTTGTACTTGTGCAGGAAATCCTCCGCTCGATTCAGGTAATACTCCTGGTCATACTGTGTGAACACACTGAAAAGCGGATGCGGTTCCCATCGGCAGGTCTCCAGGTTCGTGTGAAAAAGCTGCTCAAACTCCTCGCGAGTCTTCGGTGAGCCAGCCGGTAATTGGTCCATATCGGCGTGTTTCCAATTCGTTATGATAGCAGTACGAAGATCTCCGCTCAGCGAGCCGGCGCGCATCAATCACGTTGCGGCCCCATTGTTCGAAAGATGATCCCTTATGAACTTCACTCATTTATTCTTTCAGCCAATCGATGTTCTCGTGAGATTCTCTTCAAATTATCCTAAGAAGTGCGCAGCCAGTGCTCTACAGAGCATAAGTGCTAGCACGGCTTCGACCAATCGGACAGCAGCAACGGTGAGGCGATACTGGCCGTCCTCTCTGATTTCAATTGCTTTTTCAGCCTTCGGCGGTAGGAAGTCAGTGATGACCTCCGGGAGTTTTGATATCAAAGTGGACCTTAATGATTGAAGACTGACAGCGCCGATCAGTAAGACAATCAACAAGCAATCCACAATTGTTATTGATACATACCCAATGAACAAACCGACCCCGAGCCACCACGAGAACTTACCCAGAATCCTAATCAATATCCATCCGATAATGAACCACCAGATGTTTACGCTGTTTCGCAACAGCGCTTTTAAGAAAAGCCTGGGGTCTGACTGAACGTACCCAGGATCGTAGTGACGAAAATGCCCGAGTATTTCCCACCAATCCATAAGTCGAAGGCTTAAAAACCACCAATCCGACCGCTTCAAGTACTCGATCCTCATTCGTCGTTCTTCGTCTCTGCGGTTTCTTACCTGCGATTCAGTTTCAGTGATCCCGTCACCGACGGCGCGTTTCTCCTCAGTTAGATAGTCTTGGCCTATCACCATTAGGCGAACGACCTCGACTTGCGCGTATCCTAAATACTCCAGGCTCTTGGCGTATTTTGAAGCTGCATAAATTCCGAAAACGATTATGGTAAACGTAAGGAGACTCAGGCGGCTGTAGGTGAAGGCTGTAGCGCTGCTTATGTTAAGAGATAGCACACAGCATGCTATGGTCCATACCAGCAAGAATTTCGCGAAGCCAAACAGGTTGTAATTTCGCCCCATTTGCTTCTCGAGACCGTCGACACTCCGAAGAAGACCTTCCTCCTTTTGAGACCGCGCTTTGGCCAGAGCGAAATTGACCAGCATATATCCGGAAAACGGTGAGAATGATTCGAGGTGCTTTTGCATCATCGCATCCTCTTGAATCATCCGCTCGATGCGATCACTCGAATAACCGATATTGACG
>JBKPPH010000057.1:0-12241 GCA_046733535.1 Acidobacteriota bacterium | reverse complement strand
CTGGAGTCGTTACCCTTGACGACCAACGGGAAGATCGATCGGCGGGCGCTGCCGCCGCCGGATCGAGCTCGCCCCGAGTTGGAGAAAGCTTACGTTGCGCCACGCAATGCGACTGAGGAGGTCTTGACCGCGCTTTGGGCCAATGTCCTGGGTCTGGAGCGGATTGGCATCCACGACAATTTCTTTGACGCAGGCGGACACTCACTCCTCGCCACCCAACTCATTTCCAGAGTGCGCAACCTTTTCCAGATTGAAGCGCCACTCCGCTGGCTATTCGACGCCAGTACCGTGGCGGCATTCTCACAGACGCTCATCGCAAACGAGCCCCGACCGGGACAGACCGCCAAGATCGCCTCGACATTCCAAAGAGTCAAAGCAATGAAGCTAGAAAGGAAAAACGGATTACCGCAGTAGCACGGTGATCTGTTATTCGAGAGTATGAGAAACCCGGTAAATAGCACGGATCTCTCCGCCGAAGAGCGCTCGCTTTTTTTGAGTCTGCTCGCGGAAGAGGACATCACCCCAATCCAGGTAATTCCCAGAAGAGCAAACACTGACAGAACGCCTCTGTCCTTTGCTCAGCAACGACTGTGGTTCCTGGACCAGTTGGAGCCTGGCAACGCGTTCTACAACGTGCCGGCCGCAGTGCGGCTGCAGGGACAACTCAACATCGAGGCACTGGAACGAACGCTGACTGAGATTGTGCGACGGCACGAAGTACTGCGCACCACTTTCGAGAGTATCAATGGCGAAGCCGTGCAGGTGATTGGAGAAGCGCAGCGGCTGGGGATTGTGGTGACGGAGCTGAGCGAGTTGGCAGCAGCCGAGCGCGAGCAGCGAGCGCGGGAGTTGATCGATGCGGAGGCGCAGACACCGTTCGACTTGAGCGCGGGGCCGCTGCTGCGCGTGCAGCTATTAAGGTTGGGAGCGGAAGAGCACATCGCGCTGTTTACCATGCACCACATTGTCAGCGACGGCTGGTCCATGGGTGTGCTGGTGAATGAGGTTGCAAGTTTGTATCGCGCCTACATTGCGGGCGAAGAATCACCACTGCCGGATTTGCCAATTCAATACGCAGACTACGCGGTATGGCAACGCGAATGGTTGACGAACGGCAATCTTGAACGCCAGCTTCAATACTGGAAACAACAACTGGGCGGCGAGCTTCCGGCGCTGGTTCTGCCCGCTGATAGAGTGCGCCCGCCGCGTCAGAGTTTTCGCGGCGCAGTGCGACGATTCACGCTGTCCGAAGAGCTCTCGGCGGCCATCGAGAGCTTAGGCAGGCAGGAGGGCGCGACACTCTTCATGACCCTGCTGGCGGCATTTCAATCACTGCTTCATCGCTACACGAATCAGACGGACATACTCGTCGGGACGGGCATCGCCAATCGAAATCGCGCCGAGATTGAAAGTCTCATCGGCTTCTTCGTCAACACGCTCGTCTTGCGCACGGACTTCAGCGGCCGTCCAACATTTCGTCAAGTGCTGCGACGCGTTCGTGATCTGACGCTCGAGGCATATGCACATCAGGACTTACCCTTTGAAAGACTCGTCGAAGAGTTGGCGCCCGCGCGCGACCTCAGCCGCAACCCGATTTTTCAAGTCTCTTTCGCTCTGCAGAATGCGCCCATGCAGGATCTCGAGCTCCCCGGGATCACGCTCAGGACGCAGGAGTTTGAAACTCTGACCACAAGGTTCGATCTCGAATGCCACATGTGGGACGTGGCCGGTGGTCTTCAGGGCTTTCTCTTCTACAGCACAGACCTCTTTGACGAAGCGACGGTGGAATGTCTCATCGAACATTACCGGAAGTTTCTCGAAGACGTCGTCGCCAATCCCGACAGGCGTGTGTCAGAGCTCGAGTTTTTAACTGAAGACGAACGGCACAAGCTGCTTTTCGAATGGAACGACACGCGCGCCGATTTCCCGTCAGAGATTTGCATTCATCACCTCTTCGAAGAACAAGCGGCGAGCCGTTCCGAAAGTGTTGCCCTCGTTTGTGACGGCGAGCGGGTCAGTTATGGAGAGTTGAACCGGCGCGCGAATCAGTTGGCGCATCACCTGCGCTCTCTCGGCGTCGGTCCGGAATCGCGAGTTGGCATTTGCCTCGAACGCTCGACGGAGATGATCGTCGCGATCCTCGCCGTAATGAAAGCTGGAGGCGCCTACGTTCCGTTCGATCCACAGTATCCGCAGGCGCGTCTCGGCCGTATGTTGAGAGACTCCAACGTCGAGGTGCTGCTCACCACGGAACTTCTAACGGCGAAGCTTCCGGAACACCACACTCGCGTAGTCTGTCTCGACACGGAATTAGAAACGATCGCGCGCCAGAGCACGGAGAACCCGTCGAGTGGCGTGACGCCCGATAACCTGGTCTACATGATTTACACTTCCGGCTCGACGGGCAAACCCAAAGGCGTACTGGTGCAGCACAGAAGCTTGTGCAACCTGACGGAAGCGCAAGTTGCCAGCTTCGACCTGCACGCAAACGCGCGAATGCTTCAGTTTGCTTCGTTGAGTTTCGACGCCTCGATCTTCGAGATTGTCATGGCCTGGAGATGTGGCGCCACTCTTTATGTAACTGCCGGAGAGACGGCCTTGCCGGGCGCAGCACTCGCCAGGTTGTTGCGCGACGAAGCCGTGACGCATGTGACCTTGTCGCCTTCGGTCCTGGCTGTTATGCCCAATGAACCGATCGACTCGTTGCAAAACATCATCGTGGCAGGCGAAGCGTGTCCGGCCGAGCTGGTCCAACGCTGGGGCGCGGGCCGGCGATTCTTCAACGCCTATGGACCAACGGAAACGACTGTCTGGGCCACCGCTGGCGAATGCCAGCCTGACGGCAAGCAGCCCACGATTGGCCGGCCGATTATCAATGCTCAAATCTACTTGCTGGACGCCAATCTCCAACCGGTGCCCGCTGGCGTGCCGGGTGAGCTGCACATCGGCGGCGCTGGTTTGGCGAGGGGCTATTTGAATTGTCCTGATCTGACGGCGGAGCGTTTCATCCCGAACCCGTTCAGTGTTGAGCCGGGCGAGCGTCTGTACCGCACGGGCGATCGCGGGCGCCTGCTTGGCGATGGGCAGATAGAGTTCCTGGGTCGCGTGGATGAGCAGGTAAAGGTGCGTGGGTTTCGCATCGAGCTCGGCGAGATCGAGGCGACGCTCGCCGAGCAGGAGGACGTCAAGGAAGCGGTTGTCGTCGTTCGCGAAGACAGCGCGGGCGAGAAACGGCTGGTGGCCTACGTCGTTCCTCGCGCCGAACTTCAAGATAAAGCGCAGCTGGAGCAACAGCATATCGAGCAGTGGCAAACGCTTTACGACGACACATATGCTCATGACGAGACGACGGTGGCCGACCCCCTCTTCAACATCGCCGGATGGACCAGCAGTTACACAGGTGAACCAATTCCGCCGGAAGAGATGCGCGAATGGCAACAGGCGTCGCTCGCGCCCATTCTCAAGTTGCAGCCGCGGCGAGTGCTCGAAATCGGCTGCGGCACGGGACTGCTACTGTTGCAAGTTGCGCCGCATTGCGAAGCCTACACGGGCACCGATTTCTCCCCAGTCGCACTCGGCTATGTGCGGCGCCAACTGGCAACCGCAGGGCTTGAAGAGTCGCGTGTGAAGTTATTGCAACGCACAGCGCATCAGTTCGAGGGGATTGAAGAGCACTCATTCGATGCCGTCCTGCTTAGCTCAGTCGTGCAGTACTTCCCCGATCTGGATTATTTCCTGCGTGTGCTCGAGGGCGCACTCAAAGCGGTCAAGCCCGGAGGCTTCGTTTATCTTGGAGATCTCCGCAACTACCGACTATTGGAAGCCTTCCACACTTCCGTGCAGATGTATCAAGCTACCCCGTCCACTGACAGCGCGACGCTCAGGCAGCGTGTGCGTCGAAACATCGAGATGGAAGAGGAGCTGCTGCTCGACCCGGCGCTCTTTGCCGCGCTCAGGGAGCGTTTCCAGAAGATCGGCGGAGTCGAGGTGCAACTCCAACGCGGACGTGCGCACAACGAACTGACGCGCTTTCGTTATCAGGTTGTGCTGCACATAGGCGAGCCGGTGCATTCGGCTGAGTGTCTGACTACTGACTGGCAGAATCTGGATGCGCTGCGGCAGTTGTTGATGGAAGACAAGCCCGAGCTACTCAGTGTGCGGCGTGTACCGAACGCACGTGTCTGGTCTGACGTGCGCCTCGTTGAGCTGTTAAATCAAAGTCGAGACTCGGAGACAGTGGCTGAGTTGTGTGAGGCGGCGCAGACGACGCAGGCGGATGCAATCGATCCTGAAGACGTTTGGAGCTTGAGTGAAACGCTGCCGTACGAAGTGGATGTGCGTTGGTCGGATGCGGGCGCGGGCGAATACTTCGACATCGTGCTTAGAAGACGCGCGGAAGCTTCGCAGGCTGATTCGCGCGAAACGTTCCTGAGCTTACCGGAAGAGGCGCACCCGCTTAAGCCGCTCGCGTCATATGCGAGCAATCCACTGCACGGCAGGCTCGCGCGCCAGTTGATTGCGCGCCTGCGCGGGCATCTCGAAGAAAAGTTGCCGGACTACATGATTCCAGCCTCGTTCGTATTGCTCGATGCGTTGCCGCTCACGCCGAACGGCAAAGTTAACCGGCGCGCGTTGCCTGCGCCCGACGAGGCTCGACCGGAGCAAGCCGGTGCTTTTGTCGCGCCTAACACTCCCGTCGAAGAGTTGCTGGCGAGTATCTGGGCGGAAGTGCTGCGCGTCGAGAAAGTCGGTATCACGAAGAACTTCTTCGAGCTGGGCGGACATTCACTGCTAGCGACGCAGGTGATGTCGCGAGTGCGGGAAGTGTTTGGCGTGGAGGTGCCGCTGCGGAATTTGTTTGAAGAGCCGACGGTGGCGGGACTGGCGAACAGTATTGAAGCCGCGTCGCGTGGCGAGCGTGGAGTAATGGCGCCACCGCTGGAGCGAGTGAGCCGGGAGCGAGAGTTGCCGCTGTCGTTTGCGCAGCAGCGGCTATGGTTCCTCGATCAGTTGACGCCGCACAACAGTGCTTACAACATTCCGGTTGGTTTTCGAATCAATGGCCCACTCAACTTGAGCGCGTTGCAGCAGAGCCTCAACGAAACTGTCAAGCGTCACGAATCGCTGCGGACAAACTTCATTAATATCGACGGACAGCCGGTTCAGGTCATCGCACCTACCCGAGTGCAGAATCTTCCAATAATAAGTCTCGAGAGATTCGCAGAAGCGGAGCGGGAATTTGTAGTCCAACGATTGGCTAACCAGGAAGGTCGACGAGCTTTTGACTTAGCGTCGGACTCACTTTTCCGCACTGTGGTATTTCGTCTCGGTGAGCAGGAACATGTCCTTTTGGCGGTAATGCACCACATCATTTCAGATGGATGGTCCATGAACCTTCTGATTCGCGATGTGCCGCTGGTTTATAGAGCGTTATGTGAGGGAGTGCCGTCAGAACTACCGGAGTTACCAATCCAATATGCTGACTATGCTGGTTGGCAGCGCCAGTGGTTGCAGGGCGAAGTGCTCGAGGGCCAACTCTCCTACTGGCGTAACCAGTTGGACGGCAGTTTGCCGCAAATCAATTTGCCCACCGATCGCCCGCGCCCGTCCGTGTTGTCACTGAAAGGAAGTACTGTCCTTGTCGAGGTGCCCGAATGGTTGACTGAAAAACTCAGGGCGCTTAGCCAGTCAGAAGGCAGCACGCTTTTCATCACCTTGCTCGCCTCGTTCCAGGTATTGCTCGCTCGTTACAGCGGCCAGGACGATATCTCAGTCGGAACACCGGTCGCGGGCCGTCGCTGGACGGAGACAGAGGATCTGATCGGGTTCTTCGTCAACACGCTGGTGATGCGCACAAGATTGTCTGGCAATCCAAGTCTTCGCGAAGTGCTCGGTCGCGTGCGCGAAGTGGTGCTGGAAGCACAGACACATCAGGATGTGCCGTTTGAAAAGCTGGTAGAAGAACTACAGCCGCAGCGGACGCTAAGCCATGGGCCGTTGTTCCAGGCTATGTTCGTCTTTCTAAACGGTAGCCAGGAACTGGAAACGCCGGAGAGCCTGACTTTTTCCAGCCTGGAACTCGACCACGGAACCGAGAAGAACGATTTATCGCTGCAGATCGTCGCGCACCAGAACAGACTAGCCGGTTCACTCAGCTACAGCACAGATCTGTTTGATGAGAGCACGATCAAGCGCATGAGCGCCCATTGGCTGAGAACCCTGGAAGCTATCGTTGCCAATCCGGAGCAATTGCTGCGAGACGTCGAACTGCTCAGCCAACACGAGCGGAAGCAGATGGTCGAGGAATGGAATGCGACAGAACATGAGTTTCCAGATCATATTTGCCTGCACGAGTTGTTTGAGCAACAGGTTGCGTTAACCCCCGACGCAATTGCTGTCAGCTTTGAAGATCAGCGCCTGTCGTACACTGAACTGAACCGGCGCGCGAACCAGTTGGCCCACCATCTGCGCAAAGCGGGAGTTGGACCAGAATCGTCAGTAGCAATTTATCTCGATCGTTCGGTGGACATGATCGTTGCTCTGCTGGGTGTTCTTAAAGCCGGCGGGGCATACCTGCCGCTTGAAACGACCCACCCCAAAAGGCGTGTGCAGTACGTCTTGGAAAATGCGCAGGTCCGGGTAATCCTGGCGCACGAGAGAACGGCTGCCATGCTGCCTGAGCATCGCGCGCAAGTAATTTGCCTCGATGCTGATTGGCCCAGCGTGGCGCAGCAATCCGCCGCGACTCCGGCGACAAACACTACCGCCGAGAACCTGGCCTACGTGATCTACACGTCTGGCTCGACCGGTGGCGCCCGGGGCGTCATGGTCCAGCATCGCTCGGTGGTGAATCTCGCTACTGCTTTGCGCGAAAAAATTTACAATCCCGATTGGCCTGCGCTTCGAGTCAGCATTAATGCACCACTGATGTTTGATTCGTCCGTCAAACAAGTGATCCAACTGCTCTACGGGCACGAGCTGATCATCATCCCTGAAGACATTCGCACTAATGGTGATGAACTGGTCAGTTACATCAAACTGCACGGAATCGACGTCCTGGATTGTACGCCTTCACAGTTGCGATTGATGTTGCCCACCGGATTCTTCGAGAACGCGTGCGCAACTCCGCGACTGGTGCTGGTGGGTGGCGAAGCCATCGACGATGAGACCTGGCAACGACTCGCCTCTATCAAGCAGACGACGTTCTTTAATGTCTATGGTCCAACGGAATGCACCGTCGACACGACTGTGAAGCGCATCGACGCTGCGTCAACCGAGGTTTTAATCGGTCGTCCATTGCGCAACGTGAAAACGTACTTGCTCGACTCTGACAATCAGCCAGTACCGCCTGGCGTTCCCGCCGAGCTATTCATAGGCGGCGCTGGTGTGGTTCGTGGATATCTTGCAGAGCCCGACCTCACCGCGGAGAGATTTGTGCCGGATTCCTTCAGCGGCGCAGCCGGCGCCCGCTTGTACCGATCCGGTGATCTCGTGCGCTATCGAGCCGGCGGAGAAATCAGCTTTGTTGGACGACTCGATCATCAAGTGAAGATTCGCGGGCACCGTATCGAGCCCGGCGAAATCGAAGCAGCGCTGCGAAAGGATCCGCAGGTTCGCCAAGCCGTTGTTGTGGATCGGGAAGACCGGCCTGGAGAGAAGCGTCTGGTTGCTTACATCGTCGCTAAGCACCAGGCTGACCTCTCGTTGCGAGGGCTGCAAATCAACTTGCGAGAACAACTGCCGGATTACATGATGCCAACCGGCTGGGTGCTGCTCGATGAAATCCCGTTGACCTCCAGTGGAAAGGTCAATCGTGCAGCATTGCCCGACCCTGGAAGGACACGGCCTGATACAGGTCAAAGCTTTATCGCACCGCCTACCATGATTGAGGAAGTACTGGCGGCAATCTGGCGACAGGTGCTCGACCTGGAGCACGTTAGCGGCAGCGACAACTTCTTCTGGCTTGGTGGTCACTCGCTTCTGGCGACGCAGATCATTTCACGCATCCGCGAGAGTTTTCAGATCGAGCTGCCGGTGCGTGCTCTCTTCGAATCGCCGACATTGGCGGAGTTGTCTGAACGCGTAGAGGCAATAATGCGATCCGGGGCCAGCCTGGCTGCGCCTGCACTCAAGCCCCACTCGCACGATAGCGAAGTACTTCTCTCCTATGCCCAGCAGCGCCTCTGGGTCCTGGACCAGTTGATGCCGGATAGCAACGCCTACAACATGCCGGCCCAGAAGTCCTTAGAGGCCGGGTTTAGCGTTGCGGCGTTAGAGCAATCGTTTAGCGAAGTGATCCGCCGGCATGAAGCTCTACGGACCACCTTCGTTCTCACCGGCAACCGCCTGGTGCAGCGGATCAATCCGCCCGTGTCGTTGAAGTTACCTCTGGTTAACTTGCGCGACCTGGACCCCGGTGAACGCGGCGTAGTGGCAGACCGTTTAAGACAGGAGTCGGCGCTAAGGTCGTTTAATCTTGCAGCCGGGCCATTGATGCGGGCCACGGTAATCCGTATAGACGAGGAACAGTCGTTGTTCCTGCTGAATATGCACCATGCCGTTAGCGACGGATGGTCCATGCGTGTGCTGCTGCATGAGGTAGAGGCGCTTTACGAAGCCTATTCGGAAGGCCTGCCCTCGCCGCTGACGGAGCTGGAAGTGCAGTACGCCGACTATGCGGAGTGGCAACGCGAATGGCTACAGGGCGAAATTCTGAAAGAAGAGGTTTCCTTCTGGAGGCGTCAACTTGAAGGTGCGCCAACGTTGTTGCAGTTGGAAACGGATCATCCCCGTCAATCCCTGCGTCCGCTCCGCAGCGCGTACCAGAAGGTGGTTTTCTCGGCTGAAGTTTCTCAATGGTTAAGAGAGTTTCACCGGCAGGAAGGCGCGACGCTCTTCATGACACTGATGGCCGGCTTCCACGCTCTCTTATGGCGTTACACAGGACAGAACGACATTTTAGTCGGCACACCTGTAGCTGGTCGCAGCCGCGTCGAGCTGGAGCCATTGATCGGGTTCTTCGTCAACATGATTCCAATCCGAACCAGCTTCAGCAGTAATCCAACTTTCAGGGGATTGGTCAATCAGGTAAGGGATGCAGCACTAGCCGCATACACGCATCAGGAGCTGCCGTTTGATAAGTTGGCGGAGGAGTTGCAGCCCAGCCGCTCACCGGGCCGAAATCCGATCTTCCAGGCCATCCTCGCTTTTAAGAATGCCGCGCCACAAACGTCAGCGAATATAAGTCTGCCGGCCGGAGTTCCCCTGAGTGCGGACATTAAGTTTGACCTGGAAGTTCATCTTCAGGATACGTCAAGCGGCATCGTTGGTTCGTTTGTTTACAGCCCTGAGTTATTCGAGCCGGCTTTCATCTCGCGGATGGTCTATCACTTCCAAAGATTGTTTGAGAGTGCGATGGTTGAGCCCGATCGCGAGTTGTCGACGCTCTCATTGCTGGACGAGGCAGAGTATCGCCAGGTAGTGGAAGAATGGAACGACACAGCAGTGCCGTTGCCGGAAGCGTGCATCGATCAGGTCTTTGAGCAGGAGACAGCACAACGTCCTGATGCTATCGCTGTCGAGTTTGAACAGGAGCAGCTTAGCTATCGCGAGTTGAACCGGCGTGCTGACAAGCTGGCGCGACGGCTGCAACGTGAAGGTGTGGGACCAGAGGTCTTCGTGGGCGTGATGCTGGAGCGCTCGGCGGAATTGATCGTGGCGCTGCTGGGAATAGCAAAAGCAGGCGGCGTGTACGTGCCGGTTAATCTGGCGGATCCGCCGAAACGCGTTCAGTTCGTTTTGGAAGATGCAGGCGTACAGGTGCTGGTGACGAGCAAGCACATCGCGACGAACCCCGGGAAACCGGGTCTCACGCAGGTGTACGTTGACGACGATAGCCACGCGACGATTGAGGAGCCTGCGGTCATTCCGCTTAGCCGTACAACACCGGACAATCTTGCTTACCTGATGTACACCTCGGGCTCAACGGGAACGCCGAAAGGCGTTGAGATCACGCATCGAAATGTGCTGCGGCTGGTAAGAGGCGCCAACTATGCTGACTTAAATTCTGAAGAGATCTTCATGCAGTTTGCTCCGGTCTCCTTCGACGCTTCTACGTTTGAGATCTGGGGCTGCTTGCTTAACGGCGCACGCTTGGTAGTATTCCCGCCCTACTTGCCTTCTCTCGCCGAGCTGGCGGAATTCGTCAATAGAAAGCAGGTGACAACGTTATGGCTGACGAGTGGACTGTTCCATCAGTTAGTGGACGGAGTTGTTAGTGGGCTGGGCGCGCTGAAACAATTGCTGGCGGGAGGTGAAGCACTGTCTCCAGCCCACGTTCGTAAAGCGCTGGACCAGGTGAACGACTGCAGGCTGGTTAATGGCTATGGACCAACTGAGACGACTACTTTTGCCTGCTGCTATCAGGTCCCCGCTGATTTTCCCGGGCCTTCAGTGCCGATCGGTCGCCCGATTTCCAACACCACTACGTATGTGCTCAACGCGATGCAACCGGCCGGAGTTGGTGAACGAGGGGAGCTGTTCATCGGCGGTGAGGGGCTGGGACGCGGTTATCACAATCGCCCGGACTTAACTGCCGAGCGCTTCGTGCCCGATCCTTACGGTCCACGACCAGGCGGACGCCTTTACCGAACAGGTGACGCGGCCCGATCCCTGAATCAGGGAGTTCTGCAATTCCTTGGTCGCCTCGACGATCAAGTTAAGATTAGTGGATACAGAATCGAACCGCGCGAGATTGAAACCGTGCTCTCAAACCATCCAACGGTGGCAACGGCGGCGGTCGTCGCAAGAGAGAACAGGCCCGGTGAAAAGTTCCTGGTCGCGTATGTCGCGCCCAATTCCGAAGCAGCCGCCAACGACGAGTTGCGAAGTTATTTAAAAGAGCGTCTACCGGAATACATGGTTCCCGCGGTGTTCATCAGGCTCAAAGCCCTACCGCTGACCCTGCACGGAAAGATAGATCGCGCCGCATTGCCTGAGCCGGAAATCTCTCTCGATCGTTCCGGCAGAGAATACGTTGCCCCGCGTAACGATTTGCAACAACAGTTGGTCGATATCTGGGAGGACTTATTCAAGCTTCATCCCATTGGTGTGACGGACGACTTCTTCGAGCTGGGTGGGAATTCTTTGCAAATGATCATGCTCCTCGCCAGGGTCGAAGAAAAGTTGGGTAAGCGAGTGCCAATGGCCGATTTGTTCGCTGAACCCACGATTGAGCACTTGTCGGAGTTGGTCGGCCATGGCAAGGAGAAACTTTTTCAATCGCTGTTGGTGCCGCTGCAAACGGACGGAACTCGTCCGGTGTTGTTCAGCCCGCACGCGAGCGCAGGACATGTTTGGTGTTACAAGGAACTGGCCCAATACCTCGGCGACGATCAACCTTTCTACGGCGTGCAAGCGCGCGAGCCGGAGGACGGACTGGTTTATCACACCGAAGTCGAGGCGATGGCTTCGGACTATGTCCAGGCTATTCGCGGGTTCCAACCCTCCGGTCCTTATTGGTTGGCAGGGTGGTCCATGGGCGGAGTGATCGCTTTTGAAATGGCGAGGCAACTGCAACAGCAAGGACAGCAAGTGGCGATGCTCGCGATAATAGATGCATGCACACCCGAGACGGAAGGAACAGAATTTAATTGGAGAACTCTGCTCGCGATCTTTCTCCTGGATCTGGGACTGACCTACGAAAACCCCAGCACACCCATCGAGAAGACGGCTGCGCTTCCGCAGATGACACAGCTTCGCCAGGTATGGGCAGATGCGCGACGGGCGAGTCTCCTGCCCTCTAATATGACGCTGGTCGAATTCCGCAAACTGTTCGATACCTTCAAAACCTATGCGAACACCATGCGTCGCTACCGGCCGGGAGAGTTTGAGGGACGCATTACGTTGTTTAGTGCCGAACAGGATCACCACCAACCTTCGGCCAGACAGTCGCTTCTTTTGAAAGGATGGGACAAGTTGGCTACCGGAGGCGTGGATCTTCACGTCGTCCCTGGGGATCACTTCTCGATGATTAGAGAGCCGCACGTCCACGTTTTGGCGGAGCGTTTGTGCGGTTGCATTCACGACACATTTAGGCTTGTCGAGAAACAACTGTAGGGGCGGCCCTCCGTGGCCGCCCGTTTCTGGGATGTTGCGTGTTTCGAACCACGGGCGGCCCCGGAGGGCCGCCCGTACAGTTGTCGCTGACAGCGTTCGCTACTTTTGAGGCACGAGATGGAAC
>JBKPPH010000056.1:0-19391 GCA_046733535.1 Acidobacteriota bacterium | reverse complement strand
CGCCATCGCGGCGAAGCACTCGCGAGTTGATATTCCGGCTTCAAAGCTCAAACTTGAGATTGCCCGCATTCTGAAGGAAGAGGGTTACATCAACAACTTCGTCATCAAGGGCGAAGGGCTCAAGCGTACCGTGCGGATCTTTTTGCGCTACGACGCGCGCGGCACGTCTTCGATCACGCACTTGCAGCGTGTGTCGACGCCCGGACGGCGCGTGTACGTCGGCTCGAGTGAGATACCAAAAGTGCTCGGCGGCTACGGTATCAACATCGTCTCAACCTCAAAAGGTCTGATGAGCGGCAAGGCCGCGCGCCGCGAGAACATCGGCGGCGAACTGTTGGCCCAGATCTATTAATTCATTGCCAATTGCCGATTGCCAATTGCCAATTGGCAGTGAGCGATTCGGGCCAAATCGGCAATCGGCAATCGGAAATTGGAAATAAGAAAATGTCACGAATTGGAAAAAAAGTGATTGCGGTGCCGAAGGGCGTGAGCGTGACCGTTCACGAGCAGGAGCTCGAGATCAAAGGTCCCAAAGGCACGTTGAAGACGCCGATTCCGCAGGGGATCAATTTCAAAGTCGAAGGCGAAGAGCTGCGTGCCGAGCGTGCTTCGGATGAGCATGCTGCGTTACACGGCCTCGCCCGCGCGCTCGCGAATAACGCCATCGTCGGCGTCACCGAAGGGTTCAGCAAGCAGATGGACGTGGTCGGCGTTGGTTACAAGGCCGACGTGCAGGGAAAGAAGATCGTCTTTTCGCTCGGCTACTCGCATCCGATCGAGTTTCCACTGCCGCCTGAAGTCGATGCGAAGGCTGAACGTCTGACGACCAAGGGAAGCATTCAGCAGTATCAGACGACTTTGACGCTGACGAGTATCGACAAGCAGAAGCTAGGCCAGGTGGCTGCCGAAATGCACAAGTTGCGGAAGCCTGATGCTTACAAGGGTAAGGGCGTGCGTTACGCGAATGTTCCGATCAAGTTGAAGCCGGGCAAGACAGGAAAATAATTGTCAATTGCCGATTTTCGATTGCCGATTTTCCAACAATTGGCAATCGGCAATTGGCAATCGGAAATGACATATGGCAAACACAAGCAGAGCAGAAGTTCGAACCGCGATTCACTCGCGGATTCGGCGCAAAGTTAAGGGAAACACGGAGCGGCCGCGACTCGCGATTTATCGCAGCCTGAACCATATCTACGCGCAGGTCATCGACGATCTGCACGGGCAAACACTCGTGTCGGCTTCGTCGACGGAAAAGGACTTGCGCGGCAACTCCGGCGGTAATCTCGACGCTGCGCGCCGCGTTGGTCAGGTAATCGCCGAGCGTGCCCTCGCGAAAGGGATCGAGCAGGTGGTGTTCGATCGCGGCGGTTATCTTTATCACGGCCGCATTAAGGCTTTGACGGATGCAGCGAGAGCGGCTGGATTGAACAAGAATGAAGCGGTTGCGGAGCCTGAAGAGCCGGCGCCGGCGGCTGCGGAACCCGAAGCGAAGAAGTCGAAGAAGAAAAGCAAAGAATAAACTATGAGACAACCCAAGCAACGCATTCCATCGCAGGGGCTCGATCTTAAAGATCAGGTGATCTCCATCAATCGCGTGACCAAGGTGGTGAAGGGCGGTAAGAACCTTTCCTTTGCGGCGCTCGTAGTCGTAGGCGATGAAGGCGGGCACGTCGGTTTTGGCACCGGTAAGGCGCGCGAAGTTCCTCTGGCTATCAAAAAAGGCGTCGAGGCGGCGAAGAAGAACTTGATTCGCGTGCCGCTGATCAATAACACGCTCCCGCACCAGTTGATCGGCGAATACGGTGCGGGCCGTGTCCTCGTCAAACCGGCTTCGGAAGGTACGGGCGTGATTGCGGGCGGCGCGGTGCGTGCCGTGATGCAGGCTGTCGGCGTTCGCGACGTGCGCACGAAGGTGCTGGGTTCGACTAATCCGCACAACGTGGTGCGCGCGACATTCGATGCTTTACTGCGAATGAAGGACCCGATGGAACTGGCGCGTTTGCGTGGTAAGCAAGTCGAGGAGATGTAAGTTATGCCACGTAGATCTGAAACAACAAATGAAACACCGGCGAAGATTCGCATTCAGTACTATCGCAGCTTCATCGCCGCGCCGAAGACGCACAAGACGATTGTGCGCAGCCTGGGCCTGACGAAGCTGAATCAGGTTGTCGAGCGTCCGGATACGGAAGCGATGCGCGGGACCGTGGCGAAGGTGCCGCACCTGCTGCGCATAGTTGAATAACAGATGTGACGGATTACTTTCGGATTTTCACTATACGGAGTTGAGATGGCGATCAGTTTAAATAGCCTTAAGCCGGCAAAGGGTTCGACCCACAAGAAAAAACGAGTCGGACGTGGACCGGGCTCAGGTCTGGGCAAGACCGCGGGCCGCGGGGAGAAAGGACAGAAGTCTCGCTCTGGTTATTCGCGCAAGATCGGGTTTGAAGGCGGGCAGATGCCGCTGCACCGGCGCTTGCCAAAGCGTGGTTTCACCAACATCTTCAAGAAGCAGTGGCTCGAGATCAGTCTCGCCGCACTAGATCAGCATTTCAGTGCCGATGAAGAGATCACTCCGGAAGTGCTGCACACGCGCGGCCTGATCAAAAAGGCGAAGCACGACGTGGTGGTGCTGGGGAATGGCGAAGTTTCGAAACCACTCCGCGTTTCGGCGCACCGGTTTACGAAAAGCGCTCGGCAGAAGATCGAGCAGGCTGGCGGTGCAGTGGTGGAGATCTCGTAATTTGAGATCGACGCCAGGAGGGCAGTAATGGAAAAGTTTCTCGCCGCAGTTCGCAATATGTTCAATGTGCCGGATCTACGCCGGCGCATTTTCTTTACGCTGGGCCTGCTCGCCGTCTATAGATTGGGCGCGCACGTCGGCGCGCCCGGCATCAACAAGGCGCGCTTGGATGAGGTGTGGCGCGACGTCGCCGGCACACTGCTCGGGGTGCTCGATCTCTTCTCTGGTGGAAACTTTCGCACGATCTCGGTCTTCGCTCTCGGAGTCACGCCGTACATCACGGCTTCAATCATCCTGCAACTCATGACCGTCGTCTCGCCGCAACTCAAAAAGTTGCAGGAAGAGGGCGAGATGGGACGGCAGAAAATCAACCAGTGGACCCGCTATCTCACTGTCGGTCTCGCCGGCATTCAAACGTCGTTCGTCGCCCACTGGCTGCAGGTTAACGGCGTCGGCGCGCCGGGCTGGGGTTTTCTCCTCAGCACCGTATTGACGCTGACCACGGGCACGATGTTCGTCATGTGGTTGGGTGAACAGATCACCGAGCGTGGTGTCGGCAACGGCATCTCGTTGCTGATCTTCGCGGGTATCGTGATCGGTTTGCCGCGTGGCGTAACGCAGGTTTTCGAACGCGTTCGCGGCGGCGACACGATGGAGATTCTGGGCGTGTTCGGTTTGATCGTGGCGTTGATTCTGATCATCGCGTTTATTGTCTTTGTCGAAGCCGCGAGACGAAAGATTCCGGTCAGTTACGCGAAGCGTCACGTTGGTCGCCAGGTGGTTGGCGGGCAGCAGACGACGATGCCGTTGAAGATCAACATGGGCGGCGTCATTCCCGTGATCTTCGCGTCGTCAGTGTTGTCGATGCCGCAGAGCGTGTTTGCGGCGTTTCCGCCCAATCCGAACAATACGACCACGTGGTGGGCGTGGATCTGGCAGCACTTTCAGATCTTTCATCCGGGCAATCCTTATTACGAGTTGATCTTCCTCTCACTAATTATCTTCTTCACGTTCTTTTACGTGTCGATCGTTTTCAATGTCGAGGAAGTGGCCGACAATCTTCGTAAGCACGGCGGGTTTATGCCCGGCATTCGCCCGGGCCGCGCGACGGCCGACTATCTCAATTCGATCCTGACGCGGTTGACTACGGTTGGCGCCGTCTACCTTGCCCTGGTTGCGTTCGTGCCGCAGTTCATGTTGAGTGGATTCCAGGTGGCGAGACTGCCTCTGATTGGGACGTCGCTCGACGCGTTTATCAGCACCACACCCGGGCTGTCGTGGATCCCGACCGGTATGGGTTACCAGTTTTACTTCGGCGGGACGTCGCTGCTGATTCTCGTCGGCGTCGCGATGGACACGGTCGCGCAGATCGAGGCGCAACTCGTCATGCGTAATTACGAAGGGTTCCTCGGCAGCGGCGGCCGTTTGCGTGGCAGACGCGCCTGATCCTTCAAATCTCGAACTTCAATGCCGAAGATCATTGTGCTGATGGGAGCGCCTGGTGCCGGTAAAGGCACGCAGGCGCGCTTGCTTCAAGAGCGCCTGCATTTGCCGCAGATCTCCACCGGCGATATCTTTCGTGCACTCAAGAATGCGCAGACGCCGCTCGCCCAGGAAGTGCGCGAGATAATGGAGCGAGGCCAACTCGTTCCCGATGATTTGACGATTCGGCTGGTGAAGGAGCGCACGGCGCAGGACGACTGCCGCAACGGTTACATTCTCGACGGCTTTCCTCGCACGCCTGCGCAGGCGGCGAGTCTTGAAAAGCTGGCAACGGAACAGGGCAACACGATCGTCGCAGTTCTCATCGACGTTCCACGTGACCTGCTCGAACAGCGAATGACGGGCCGGCGGAATTGTCCGGTGTGTGGCGAGATTTACAATATGTATTTCAAGCCGCCGAAGAGCGACAATGTTTGCGACTTTCATCCGCAGGCGCAACTCGTGCATCGCGCTGATGATAATGTGGAGACGGTGAAAGCGCGGCTGGCGACGTACCAAGAACAAACGCGGCCGCTGATCGACTATTACCGTGCGGCGAATCTGTTGCGGACCGTGGATGGGACGGGGGAACCCGAGGAGATTTACAAGAAGATCTTGCCGCAGATAAACGCAGATTGACGCAAATCAGAAAAGCAGTTTCTTATCTGCGGGAATCCGCGTTCATCCGCGGCTGAAATAAAATGATTATCGGTAAGTCAAAAAGAGAACTCGAGAAGATGCGCGCTGCGGGCCGCCTTGCGGGCCTCGTGTTGCAGCAGTTGCGCAGCCTCGTCGCCCCCGGCGTGACTACGATCGAGATCGATCGCGAGGCGGAGAAGATGATTCGAGACGCGGGCGCACTGCCGACCTTCAAGGGTTACAACGGTTTTCCGTACTCGATCTGTGCTTCCGTCAACGAACAAGTCGTCCACGGCTTTCCTTCCAACTACGCTTTGCAGGAAGGCGACATCTTTTCGATCGACTGCGGCGCTACTCTCGAAGGTTACGTGGGCGACACCGCGACCACCGTTCCGGTTGGCAACGTTGACGAGGAACGTCTCAAGCTAGTCCGCGTCACCGAAGAATGTCTCGAACGCGCCATCGTGCAATGTCGCGCCGGAAAGCATTTGGGCGACATCGGCTGGGCAGTGCAGCAGCATGCGGAAGCCAACGGCTATTCCGTCGTGCGCGATTATGTTGGTCACGGAATCGGGCGGAAGATGCACGAAGACCCGCAGATCCCGAATTACGGCCGGCCCGGACTGGGACCAAAGATCAAGACCGGCTACGTGTTCGCGATCGAGCCGATGGTGAACCAGGGCACGCATTTCACGAAGGTTTTGCCGGACGGTTGGACGGTCGTGACGGTCGACGGAAAGCCCAGCGCCCATGTGGAGCACACGATCGCCATCACGGAAGAAGGGCCGGAAGTGCTGACTCTGGTTCCCGCAAACGCTCCAGTCGAGCCGGTATCAGTTTGAGCCGCGGATCTCACGGATAAACGCCAATCTGCGTTAATCCGCGTAAAATCCGCGGCTAAATTCACCCTCCATCTCGCCTTGGCAAGGAAAAGGAGTGCATGCTATTATTCGCAGTTTGTCGGCAGCGTCAAAATTTCAATCTGAGAGGATATGGCGAAGGAAGAAGCGATAGAAGTTATGGCAAAGGTGCTGGAAACTTTGCCTAACGCTATGTTTCGAGTCGAGTTGGAAGACAGCCAGCACCAGGTGCTTGCGCACATATCGGGAAAAATGCGCAAGCATTTTATTCGCATCCTTCCCGGCGATCGGGTTTTGGTAGAGCTTTCGCCATACGATCTCAATCGGGGTCGAATCACATATCGATACAAGTAGGTATCGGAAGACAGAGGTTACGCAATGAAAGTCCGTGCGTCAGTGAAGAAGATGTGCGACAAGTGCAAGGTCATCCATCGCAAAGGCGTGGTGCGAGTGATCTGCCCTAATCCTAAACACAAACAGAGACAAGGATAACGAGAAATACAATGGCACGTGTAGCAGGAGTCGATCTACCGCCAAACAAGAGGGCCGAAGTCGGGCTGACGTATATCTACGGCATTGGCCGCTCGCGCTCGAGTTCAGTGCTCAAGGAAGCCGGAGTGAATCTCGATACTCGCGTCAGAGATTTGACCGAGGACGAGCTGGGCCGTATTCGCGGGATTCTGGAAACGCAGGGTGAGATCGAAGGCGATCTCCGCAAGCGCGTCCAGATGGACATCAAGCGGCTGATGGACATCGGTTGCTATCGTGGTCTGCGACATCGTCGTGCGCTGCCGGTGCGCGGCCAGCGAACTCACACAAACGCTCGCACTCGCAAAGGTCCACGACGTGCCACCATTGCCAAGAAGAAGGCGCCGGGCAAGAAGTAGAACATTGCCGATTGCCAATTGCCGATTGCCAATTGGTAGCGGGTATCGTGAATAAATCGGCAATCGGCAATTGGCAGTCGGAAATGACATATGGCTAAAGCAGGCGGAAAGAAGAAGGTCTTTCGCAAGAAAGAGAAGAAGAACGTTCCCAACGGCATCGTGCATATCGCGGCGTCGTTCAATAACACGATGATCTCGATCACGGACCTCGAAGGGAACTTGATCGCGCAATCATCTGCGGGCGCGCGCGGCTTTCGTGGCTCACGCAAGGGCACTCCCTTTGCGGCGCAGCAGGCAGCTTACGAGGCGGCGAAGAAGGCGCACGAAGCGGGCATGCACCAATGCGAAGTGCGTGTGAAGGGACCGGGGGGTGGACGCGAGTCAGCGATCCGCGCGATCGCGAATGCGGGCATCCGCGTGATGACGATTCGCGATACGACGCCGATCCCGCACAACGGCTGTCGACCACCGAAACGAAGAAGAGTTTAACCGCGGATTTACGCTGATTGTAAATTCGATTTAACCAAAGGAAGAAGGGTCTGCGCGAATGCGCAACCTGTAAACTTTTCCGGACTAGCAATAGACCGGAGGCAATAGACCGGAGGCAAAATAATTGGCTAGGTATAGAGATGCGGTGTGCCGCCTTTGCCGTCGCGAAGGCGCGAAGTTGTTTTTGAAGGGCGATCGTTGTTACAAACCCGCTTGCCCAATTGAAAAACGTGGTACGCAACCGCCCGGACAGCATGGTAACTCGCTGCGTCGTGGCAAAGCGCTGGTCGGTTACGGCCAGCAGTTGCGCGAAAAGCAGAAGGTGAAGCGTATCTACTTCATCCTCGAAGGGCAGTTTCGAAACTATTTCGAACGTGCCGCTCGGATGAAAGGGATCACCGGCGAAAACCTTCTGTTCCTGCTGGAGCGGCGGCTGGACAATGCCGTTTACCGCGCCGGCTTTTCGACCTCACGCCGGCAGGCGCGACAGCTCGTGAACCACGGTCACATTCTGGTAAACGATCGCAAAGTAGATATCCCCTCATATCAGGTGAAGCCTGGCGACACGATCAGTGTGAGAGAAGCGAGCCGAAAGAACGCTCACATTGAGGGTGCTTGGCAAACTGCGTCCGGTCGTGGACGTCCGTCGTGGATTACTGCCGACGGCGGCGAAATGACCGCACGCGTGGCCAGCTCGCCGGTGCGCGACGATATCGATCGTTTGATTAACGAGCAATTAATTGTCGAACTTTATAGCAAGTAGTTAACCCCGAACTGGTGGCGGCGGGCGGAGCGCTGTCCACTGGGTCAGTTGTATTTTCTTAGGACCTGAACGCTATGGCTATGGATCAAAATAATCTTTGGACAGGATTTCAAATGCCGCGCCGGCTGGCGGCGGACGCGGAGACTTTGACAGAACGATATGGCCGCTTTTCAGCACAGCCATTCGAGCGAGGTTTCGGCACGACTGTAGGTAACTCACTGCGTCGCGCGCTGCTCTCCTCGATCGAAGGCGCAGCTATCACTGCGGTCAAGATTGAAGGTGTCGAACACGAGTTTTCATCGATCAAAGGCGTGGTGGAAGACGCCACCGACGTTATTCTCAATCTCAAACAAGTACCATTCAAGCTCCACAGCAGCGAGCCGAAGACGCTGAGAATCTCGAAAGAGGACGCCGGCGAAGTGACGGCGGCCGACATCGAAGGCGACGCTGACGTGGAGATTCTCGATCCGTCCGTTCACATCGCGACCGTGAGCGAGGGCGGCTCTCTAAAAATCGAGATGCGGTTGAAGCGCGGCCGTGGCTACGTTTCGGCGGACAGGAACTTCGACGAGGATCTGTCGCTCGGATACATTCCGATCGATTCGGTGCACACACCGGTCAAGAAAGTTAACTACAACGTCGAAGCAGCGCGTCTCGGGCAGAACACAGAGTTTGACAAACTCACCATCGAAGTCTGGACCGATGGTTCAGTGAAGCCGGAAGACTCGATCGGGCTCGCGGCGAAGTTGATCAAGGACCACATGTCGATCTTCATCAACTTCGAAGAGGACACGGACGACTTCGCTTACACGAAGATGGAGCGTCCGCCGCTGCCGCGCAACGATCAGTTGGACCGCTCGGTCGACGAGCTGGAGCTTTCAGTTCGTTCTTACAACTGTCTCAAGAACGCCGACATTCGCACGATTCGAGATCTGGTCCAACGCACCGAACGCGAGATGCTGGCCACCAAGAACTTTGGCAAGAAGTCGCTCAACGAGATCAAGGAAATCCTGAACGGCATGGGTCTAGACTTCGGAATGGAGTTTGACGAGCAGGGCAATCCGATTCCGGGAAGCGGCGGCCGCGATGGTGCTGATCTGTCGGATTTTGAAGGCGACGAGGAACAGTAGTTAGTCATGCGACACCTAAAGGCACATCGAAAACTTGGTCGCACCAGCGAGCATCGCCACTCGATGCTCCGCAACCTGGCGACCTCTTTGATCAACTCTCGCGAGGAGCGCATCATCACCACTTTGCCGAAGGCGAAGGAGTTGCGCCCGTTTGTCGAGCGCGCTATCACGTTGTCGCGCAAGGCGCGCAGTCTTGCTGATGATGGTTCCGGCGCGCGTGCGTTGCACCTGCGCCGGCAGGCAGCGGGGTTCTTTCACGCGGGTAACATGGCCGTTAGTGAGATGACGGGCAAACGTGGCCAGCTTCGTCCCGAACGCACGGCCGGAGTCGCGGCGCTCAGACGCCTGTTCACTGACCTCGGCGATCGTTACAAAGATCGGCCCGGCGGTTACACCCGCATTCTCAAGTTGGGCACTCGCGACGGGGATCGCGCGGAGCTCGCGATTATCGAACTCGTCGACAACCCGCGCGAGATTGAAGCAATCGAAGCGGCGAAGAAGCGAGCGAGACACACGCCGCCCAAAAAGAAGAAAGGCCGCGGAAAAGAGAAAGACGCTGAAGCCGCGAGCGATCAGTCTGAAGCCAACGAAGAGTAAAGAATTCCTTTCGTAAAGGCGCAAAGACGCAAAGTAGATCCTTTGCGCCTTTGCGCTTTTGCGCGAAAGTAAATGTCAGCACCCAAAGAACAAAGTGAAACACCGGCACGGCGAGCTCGCTCGAGACGCGAGCCTGCCGAGCAGCCCGCCGCGTCCGTTAACATGGACGAACTGCGCGAGTTGATTGCGCTTCTCCGTGACAACGGCCTGGCAGAGCTCGAGCTCGAGAATTCAGGGTTTCGCGTGCGCCTGCGTCGCGAAGGATCCGGCGGCGAGACGGCGCATATTACGCCGAACGCGGCGCCTCCTCCCGCTCCGGCCAAGCCCGAAACGCCTGCGCCTGCGCCTTCCGGACCATCACATCCGGGCACGCAAGCGACGACAGCAGCGTCTCAGGACCAGGACTTACACATTATTCCTTCACCAATCGTGGGCACGTTCTACCGTTCGGCGTCGCCGACTGCCGAGCCGTTCGTGAAGATCGGCAGCAGCGTCGAACAGGACAGTGTTGTTTGCATCATCGAAGCCATGAAACTCATGAACGAGATTCAGGCGGAGGCGACTGGTGAAGTAGTCAAGATTTATGTCGAAAACGGTCAGCCGGTGGAATACGGCCAACCGCTTTTCGGAATTAAGCCACAGTAAGGCACAAAAAGTACGAGGGCAGTAATTGCGTTTGTGCTTTTTGTGCCTTTTTGTGGCAATGGTTTTTATGGCGTTCAATCCACGCAAGTTCAAGAAGATCCTGATCGCTAATCGCGGCGAGATCGCGTGTCGCATCATCTGGACATGCAAGGAGATGGGGATCAAGACGGTCGCCGTTCACAGCGACGTCGATCGAGATTCGCTGCACGTGCGTTTCGCCGACGAAGCCGCCTGCATTGGACCAGCACCGTCCGCTCAGAGTTATCTCAACATTCCGGCGATCATCAGCACGGCTGAGATCTTCAACGTCGACGCGATTCATCCCGGTTATGGCTTTCTCGCCGAGGCGCCTTACTTCGCCGAGATCTGCGAAGCGTGCAACATCAAGTTTATTGGACCACGAGCAAGCGTCATTCGCCTGATGGGCGACAAGATTGAAGCGCGGCGTGCGATGCACGAAGCCGGTTTGCCGATCGTGCCGGGCAGTCCGGGCGCAGTCACTTCGGAAGAGGAAGGACGAAAGCTCGCGCGCGAAATCGGTTACCCGTTGATTGTGAAGGCTTCGGCCGGGGGTGGCGGGCGCGGCATGCGCATCGTTCGTTCGGAACAGGAGTTGGGAAAGGCGCTCGAGACCGCATCAACTGAAGCCGCGGCAGCGTTCAACGACGGCAGTGTTTACATCGAGCGCTACATCGAGCAACCGCGCCATATCGAGATCCAGGTGCTGGCTGACGAGTTTGGTGAGTGCATTCATCTGGGCGAACGCGAGTGCTCCATTCAACGTCGCCATCAGAAGTTGATGGAAGAAGCGCCTTCGACGGTGCTTACTCCGGAGTTGCGCAAGCAGATGGGTGACGCGGCGGTCATGGCTTGTAAGAAGCTGGGATATTCGAGCGCCGGCACTTGCGAGTTTCTGTTGGACGCGCACGGGAATTTCTATTTCATGGAGATGAACACGCGCATCCAGGTCGAGCATCCCGTCACCGAGATGGTGACCCTTGCCGACATCGTGCGCAACCAGATTCGGATCGCGGAGGGCGAGCCACTCGGATACGCGCAGGACGATCTTTTAATCGTTGGACACGCGATCGAGTGCCGGATCAATGCTGAGAATCCGGAGACGTTTGCCCCGTCGCCGGGGACGATTTCCGCGTTCAACCTACCTGGCGGCCCGGGCGTGCGCGTCGACACGTTTGTTTACTCCGGGTATCAGGTCACGCCGTTTTACGACTCCCTGATTGCGAAGGTGATTGTTCATGCGCGCACGCGTGAACTCGCGATAGCGCGGATGAAGCGGGCGCTGGAAATGATGGTGGTCGAGGGGATCAAGACGACCGTTCCGCTCCACCTGAAAATCATGGATGACCCACGGTTCCGGGCGGGAGATATCGGCACGGACTTTATGGAGTACTTTTTAGCCCGAAACGGGAAGAAGGCCGCCGCTCCGTAGAGCGGCGGTGATTTACAGGACTCTGCAGGATTTACATGTCCAGGTTTGCCGTCCCAGCAAGTATTGCCCTATAATATCCGACTTTTTATGAGGTAAAGACACATGTCACACGCAGTCATCAGAGCCGGTGGAAAACAATTTCTGGTCGAAGAAGGACAAACGATTCGTGTGCCTTCGATCGAGGCGGATGCCGGAAGCTCAGTCGAGCTCGAGGCGTTGTTGAGTACGGGTGACCGGGAAAAAATCTCGGCGACCGTCGTCGACCACGGCCGTGACCAGAAGATCGTGGTCTTCAAAAAGAAGCGCCGCAAACAATACAAGCGCACGCGCGGCCACCGGCAGAACTATACGACATTGAAGATTGATTCGATTGGGTAGGTAAAGACAATGGCACACAAAAAAGGCGTTGGTTCATCTCGTAACGGTCGCGACTCGCAGTCCCAACGACTCGGTCTGAAGAAGTTTGGCGGTGAGAGGGTGCTCGGCGGCAACATCATCGCGCGCCAGCGTGGCACCAAATGGAAACCGGGAAACAACGTGGGTCGCGGCAAGGACGATACCCTCTTCGCGTTGATTGACGGCGTCGTCAAGTTTGAAGACAAAGGCAGATCCGGGAAGTTCGTCAGCGTTTATCCGTTGGAGCAAACTGCTGCTTAGAAAAGATTTCCTGCAAGTTCGCGACGCCTGAGCAGCAGCCACTGCGCGCCCGGGCGTCGCTTTCAATTTAGGATGTTTATTGATCGCGCCAAGATTCACGTGCAGGGGGGTGACGGAGGTAATGGTGTAACGGCTTTCCGGCGCGAGAAGTTTGTCCCGCGCGGTGGTCCATCGGGTGGTGACGGTGGGCGCGGCGGCGATGTGATCCTCGTTGCAGACGGTTCGCTCAACACGCTGCTGCACCTGCGTTACAACCCGAAGCACACTGCGGAGCGCGGTTCACACGGTGAAGGATCGAATCGTTCGGGACACGACGGCGACGATCTAATTGTTCGAGTTCCTGTCGGGACACAGATCTTTGACGCGACAACCGGCGACCTGCTGCACGATCTCAGTCACGACGGCGATCGATGGCTGGCGGCGCGCGGCGGCCGCGGCGGATTTGGAAATTCGCACTTCACGACGTCGACCAATCGCGCGCCTCGCTACCATCAAAGCGGAGGCAAGGGAGAAGAGATCGAGCTGCAACTCGAACTCAAGCTGCTCGCAGACGTTGGTCTGGTGGGTTTCCCGAACGCAGGGAAGTCGACGTTTATCTCGACCGTCTCGGCAGCGCGTCCGAAGATCGCGGACTATCCGTTCACCACGCTCGAGCCGCACCTCGGCGTAGTGGATCTCGGAGACTTTCGCACGTTCGTCATCGCCGACATACCGGGATTGATCGAAGGCGCGCACACCGGAGCAGGGTTAGGCGATCGTTTCCTGCGCCACATCGAGCGCACGAAGTTGTTGCTGCATCTCGTCGATGTTTCGTCGGCGTCTGGACGCGACGCAGTCAGTGACTACGAAACAGTCAATCACGAGTTGGCTTCGTACAATCAGGACCTCGCGACGCGGCCGCAGTTTGTCGTGGCGACAAAGATCGATGCACTTGATGAGCCGCAACGTTTGGAATCGCTGAAGCAGAGTGCGTCGAAAGACGCGAAACCGTTCTTTGCGATCTCGTCCGCGACGGGCGCGGGTGTACGTGAGCTTATAAACGCGGTGTCGGCAAAGTTGGAAGAGCTGACTGCCGAAGGTAACCGGACCGATACAGTCGAGCTGGCTTTGTAAGAGATGGGCGCGAAAAGGCGTTTAGCATTGTATGGAGGGACATTCGATCCGGTTCATGTAGGCCATCTCGAAGTCGCACGCAAAGTTTCGCAGTTGTTTGAGATTGAGAAAGTGCTCTTTGTGCCCGCGCAGATGGCGCCACACAAGATCGGGCGTGCGGTAACCGAGCCGATCCATCGTTATGCGATGCTCGCACTCGCGACGCAGGACGATCCGGAGCTCGTGATTTCGACTTTCGAGCTGGATGCTCCGGATCGGCGTTACACGGTCGATACGATCGAGCATTTCCAGCGCGAGCTGGGTGACTCCAGCGAGCTCTTTTTCATTATGGGTTCAGACTCGTGGTCGGAGATCGCGACCTGGCGTGAGTGGGAACGTTTGCTGACGATGACCAACCACATCGTTGTTACCAGGCCGGGATACGAACCGGCGATGACTCACGTTGGAGCACTGAGCGATCGCATCGTCGACTTGCGAACGGGCAAAGCGGCCACGACGCCGAATACGAAAGGAATATTTTTTACCGACGTAGTAATGAACGATGTTTCCGCGACGAACATCAGACGCCTCGCCAGTGAAGGTCGCACGGAAGAGCTAGTTAAAGTTTTACCCCGGCCAGTGCTTGATTACATCCAGAAGTACGGAGTTTATCGAGATTTGAATGAAGCAAAATTCATCAATTAAAGAACAGTCTTTACGTCCTCAGTCGAGTGCGCGCTCGACGTCTCACTCCGAGGCTACTGAAAGCCTCGACGACCGTGTGCTGGCCGCCCTCCATGCGGCGAGCGAGAAGAAAGCGATCGAGCCGGTGCTTTTAGATCTGCGCGAGATAGCGAGCTTCACCGATTACTTCGTGATCGTCAGCGGTGCAAACGAACGGCAAGTGCAGGCGATCTCAGACGGCATTTACGAGAATCTCAAGAAATCGGGGCATAGTGCCGCGCGGGTCGAAGGCTACAAGACGGCCGAGTGGATCCTGCTCGACTACGGCGATTTTGTCGTGCATGTGTTTGAACAGAAGGCGCGGAAGTTTTACGACCTCGAACGTTTGTGGCGCGAGTCTAAACGCGTCGAGCTGCCGGCGGAATTCAACGAGCTTTAAAAGCCGTCCACAGATTACAGAATCTGTGGATAACTACGGTGATGCGTCTGCGGATCATCTGGACAGGGAAGACTCGTGACGCCAGATTGCGCGGATTGATCGAGGATTATGCCGAGCGTCTCTCGCATTTCGTACGCTGCGAAGTGACCGAACTGAGGGATCCGGGCCGCACGGACAAGACGGGCATCGATAAAGAGACGCGGCGCATCTCAGACGCTCTGCGTTTCGCCGCCGTAACGGTGCTTTTGGATGCGGAGGGTGCGGAATGGACGTCTGAGCAATTGGCCGATCACGTCCGGAGTTGGGAAGGAAACGGGATTAAGGAAGTCGCGTTTGTCATCGGCGGACCGCACGGCGTTGCGAGTGACTTCAAACAGACGGTCGATAAGCGTTGGTCACTGTCACGCTTGACGTTAACGCACGAGATGGCGCGGGTGCTGTTATTTGAGCAGTTATATCGAGCGTACACAATTATTCATGGTTTGCCATATCAGAAATGATCGGGCCAAACCAGTCATATCAAGTAGGGTGGAGGATTAATACGTAATGGATAAGAGGCGAACCAAAGTTTTCCGAGACAAGTTGTTGGATCGTCGCGAAGGCTTGGTGGGGCAGGTGCAGGCTGCTGAGCTTTACAGCCGCGAGCGTGATGCGGAAGCCACGCAGGATCCGGCAGACATGGCAGCGAATGCCTACACGAAGGAGTTGCTCGTGTCGATGTCTGACAACGATCGCCAGTTGCTGAATCTGATTGACGAAGCACTGGAGCGGATCGAAACCGCAGGTTATGGGAAGTGTGTTCACTGTGGTGAAGCGTTGCCGGAAAAGCGCCTCGACGCAGTGCCCTGGGCGCGGCACTGTGTGCGCTGCCAGGATCTTCAGGAGCGCGGACTGTTGGGCGACGACGAAGAGTAAGATTGATTGTACGGGTTTGAGATAAATGCGGCCTTCTCGAAATCGGGGAGGCCGCTTTGTTTTAGCAATGATTATCAGGATTGTGGTCCATGTTCCTCACGCAATTAATTTACGATGCTTTGTTGACGTTGGCTTATCCGCAAGCGTGTGCTGTTTGTGGCGGGAGTGTGGAGCAGCGGAAGTTTGGTGTTGCATGTGAAGGTTGTTGGAAGACGACGCGGATCTTCACGGGAACGGAAACGTTGTGTTGGAAGTGTGGCGTGCCGGCACCGGCTGAGCTCTGGAACGCAGAGCGTGAGGAAATCAGATGTCATCGCTGTGATTCGCAGTCGTTCACGGTGGCCCGTGCGGCTGGCCTTTACGAAGGAGCGTTGCGTGAATCGGTGTTGTTGCTGAAACGTCAGCCGCATCTTTCCGAGCACGTCGAAACACTCCTCACGGCGGCTGCGATGCTGCCGCCGTTGAATGCCGGCACGATGATCGTCCCGGTGCCGCTGCACCCGGAACGAATGCGGACCAGGGGATTCAATCAGGCGTCGGTCGTCGCGCACAGTCTTTCCAGATCGTTGAGATTGCCCGTGGACGAAGAAACTCTATTGCGAGTGTCTGCATCGGAAAAGTACCGGGCCGGGCTCGACGCCAAGGGCCGGTACGACACGGTAGCCGGAGCTTTTGCAGTGCGCCATCCGCGGCTGGTGCAGGACGAAGACATTCTTCTGGTCGACGATGTGTTCACCACCGGCGCCACCGTTTCGGCGTGCGCCGAGGCGTTGCTGGCTGCCGGAGCGAGAAATGTGCGTGTTTTGACCGTGGCGAGGGCAATTACTACAACATATTTTGACACCCTCTTCCGCGCTCGCGTAATATCAGCGCTGGTATGAACGGCAGGGTTTTAGTACTGAATACTTCTTTTGAGCCCGTCAACGTGTGCACCGAGCGGCGCGCCGTGGTGATGATCTTTAAAGGAGTGGCGCGAGTCGAAGAGCACAATGGCCACATACTTCATTCGCAAAAGCTCTCGATTCATGCCCCTTCGGTGATTCGACTCACCGAATACATTCACATTCCTTTTGAACGGCGCTCGCTCTCGCGGAAGAATATTCTGCTGCGCGATCACTCCACTTGCCAGTACTGCGGTACCCAGTATCCGCCCTCGGAGTTGACTCTCGATCACGTGCTTCCTCGCTCGCGTGGAGGGGAGTCGGCATGGGATAATCTGGTGGCTTGCTGTAAGCGCTGCAATCACCGGAAGGGCAACCGGACTCCCGAAGAATCCGGCATGCACTTGTTGCGCAGACCTCGCGGTTTCTCACTGCACGTCAACCGGCAGATCATGCGCTACCTTGGCAGGGCGGACGAGACCTGGAGAAAGTACCTGTTCTACGAATCGGATACTCGAGAATAATCGGCTACAGCGGCCGGCCCCTTAGAAAGAGGAAATTATGTTTCAAACAATGTTGGCGATCGCGGGGCTTGGAACCCCGGAGCTAATAGTAATCGTGCTCGTGATCTTTTTACTTTTCGGCGCTACCAGGCTGCCGCAATTGGCGAAGGCTCTGGGTCAAAGCAAGAAAGCTTTTAGAGAGGGTATCGAAGAAGGGGAACGCGAACCCCGCCCCAAGGAAATGGAGAAGTAGTTTGTTCGCTCTTTGGTTGGGTCTTCGCTCTGTGCTAAGACCCAGGGTGTTAGTGGCTGTGAGCCTTCTGCCCGACCATCAGGGTCGCTTTCACGGAAAACGCGAACTCCGCCTCATGCCTCTCTTCGTTGATTAATCGAGAGATCTCGCTGAACAACCTGGTCTTCTTGTCGTCAGGTACGAGGGCCAGCCAATCGTGCATCAGAAACTCTGCGATCAGAGGTGCGCTCAAAAACTGCTCTCCTGACTCAAAGTCAAACTCTTCGATCCGCGTCCACGACTCGACATCCTTGAGCCCTTCGTCCTCGGCTAACTGCTCAATATCCGAAACTGTCGGTAGCTCGGTGATCAACTGCTCGACTTCGGATTCGTGATCGATGAGGCCGTTGTTGTGCAGGGCCTCCCAGTAGATCGAAAAGAACTCGCCGAAGCTGGAAGCGGTCGGTAGGGCGAAAGCGATCGTCGCGTCAGGCGCCGCCACGCGCACCATCTCTGAAAACATCTTACGCAGTTTTTGACGCGGCACGAGCGACGCGTTGCCGATCACCAGATCGAAACTGTTATCGCCCATGTTCAGACTATCGAGTTGTACAGTATCGAAGGTTGTTTGTTCGTTTGTCGCAGTTGCTTTTGCGCGCGCTAACTCGAGACACTCGGGGTTCTCGTCGACGCAAAGCAATTCGAGTTTGCTGCCGGCCCGCTCTCGCAGCGCCATCGCGTGTCCGCCAGTTCCCGCTGCAACGTAAAGCGCCTTGCCTTCGTTCGGGACTTTCACGTGCTCATCAATCAATTCCGCAAATCGTTCGCCCCAGTCCGGGGCGATGAACAGGTCTTGCAGAAATGCCATCTCCTTGTCAGACTTCCGATTAGTCGTCACTTGCAAATTCCTCACCCTTTGATTGTTCTTCTTCCGAGAAATACTTTCTGCCGCGCAGTTGTTCCGGCAAACATTCCATCTCTTCTTTGGCCCCCGGATCGCTGTGAACGTAGCGGTAATCCTTGCCGTAGCCGATCTGTTTCATGAGTGGCGTGGCGGCGTTTCTTAAATGCAGCGGCACCGGCACTCGCGCGGTTTCTTCGGCGTCGATCAGCGCCCGGTGATAAGCATTCTTGACTGCGTTCGATTTTGGCGCGCGTGCTAGATAGATCGTGGCCTGCGAGAGTGGAAACAGTGCTTCGGGCAGGCCGATGAGGTGCACGATGTCGGCCGCGGCGGCAGCCTGGACCATCGCCTGCGGATCAGCGAGGCCGACGTCTTCCGACGCGAGGATACACAAGCGTCTCGCGATGAAGATCGGATCGGCGCCGCCTTCGATCATTCTCGCGAGCCAGTACAGCGACGCATCGACATCCGAATTTCGGAGAGACTTAATGAGGGCAGAGATCAGGTTGTAATGTTCTTCGCCACCTTTGTCGTAAGCGTAGTGGGCGCGACCCAGCGCCTCGATTACAGTCTGCTCTGTAATTGTTCTGGCGCCGTTTGCATCGGGAGTTGTCGACTCGACGGCTGCGTCGAGTGCGGTGAGTGCGACACGAGCATCGCCGCCGGCTGAGTGCGCGATCCGTTCCAGCAGCTCATCAGAGATGGAGGCGTTGAAACTTGCAAGACCACGTTTCTCGTCTTTCAGTGCGTTCTGCAAGATGGTTTTGATCTCGTCTTCGGAAAGTTGGTTGAGAACCAAAACTCTGCAGCGCGAGAGGAGCGCTCCGGTGACTTCGAACGAAGGATTCTCGGTCGTAGCGCCGATGAGAGTGACGGTGCCGTTTTCGACAGCGTGAAGGAGCGCGTCTTGTTGCGACTTATTGAAGCGGTGGATTTCGTCGATGAAAAGCACCGTGCGTTTGCCGTAGCGTTTTTCAGCCTTCGCTTGTTGAATAGCTTCACGCAGATCTTTCACGCCTGAAAAAACTGCCGATAAGGCGATGAAGCGCTGCCCGCTGCTTTCGGCTAGTAATCGCGCCAACGTAGTCTTGCCTGTGCCGGGCGCGCCCCAAAGGATCAATGAAGGCAACGCGCCGCCTCCGGCGAGAAGCCGTCGCAGGATGCGGCCTTCACCCACGAGGTGCGTCTGCCCGACGAACTCCGACAACGAGCGCGGGCGCATGCGCTCGGCGAGAGGCGTGCCCTCAGTGGACACCGCCTCCGACGGGGCATCGTCGCTAAACAGACTTCTTGAATTCCAGCGGTCCATGGCGCAAAAAGTATGTATATTATCGCCGAAAAGAATTAAACTCGCGACCAGCGGGATCACCTGAACGCGATTGATGGGTGCCGCCACTTC
>JBKPPH010000055.1:0-64440 GCA_046733535.1 Acidobacteriota bacterium | reverse complement strand
GCGCTAAAGTTCATCGTAAAGCCGGGGGCGACGACGAGATCTCCGCTTACCTGCTTGATTCCGAGCTTGTTCAGCTCGCGCGCGAGCAAGACGCCATGCTCGTAGTGAAACGAGGGATCGCGGCCCGAAACGTACAGGCTTCCGTTCAACGTGCCGGTAGCTTTATCGAGCACTCCATCAGTCCACACGCCTGTTGCGAAGCGGTGGTCTGGTCCAAGCGTGCGTAGGGCAACGAGAGCGGTCGCGAGTTTCATTGTCGAGGCGGGATTGAACTGTTCGTTCTCGGCTTGTGAGGAAACAACTTTGCCGTCGAGCGTTTCGATCAGCACTCCCTGGAGTCCGTAGAGCGGTCTCCCGGTCTCCGCTGGTGACGCCTCAGGAGAAGCTTGCGGCGAAGCTTCTGGTTGCTGGGCATAACTCGTGCGGCAAAGCGCAATCAGCGTCAGCGCGATAATCGTCAGCACCAGCGCCAGCTCTTTTTTTAATCGGCTACAAGTCATAATGGGATTGTGAGGAGAGCACTTTGATGCTCAGGTGCCAAACCGGGATGCCGCAAATCATCATAGCGAACTTTGGCGTTGAAAGGGTGAAATTTTTTTGCCGCAGATAAACGCGGATGACGCAGATTGGAAAGAAATCTGCGTCATCCGCGTTTATCTGCGGCAAACTCCCAACTCGTTGACAAGCCTCCGACCCGCTCATAGAATCGCGGTGTTGACAAACTACAGTGCAACGCAATCAAGAACCCGTCACAGTTGAAAAAGTGGTTGCCACTCACAGAGCACGACGTAAAGAAATTCGGAAGCGGCTCCGTGAGTTTGAAGACGTTTGGCGCAGAGGATCCGACGCGCGGCTTTGGGAAGAACTGGCCTACTGTATTTTCACTGCCGGCGCCTCTGCTCGCATGGGACTCAATTCCGTTGCCGCCGTTCGATCGTTGCTGCTTGACGGCGACTCTGAGTCGATGACCGCCGCGTTGAAGGAAAACGGCGCGCATCGTTTTCCCGTGGCGCGGCCGCGTTACATTGTTAGTACCAGAAACTATTTTCATGCCGACTGCGGTATGGCGCTGCGCAAACGTTTGCGCAGTTTCTCAGATCCGTTTGAACGCCGCGACTGGCTGGCCCAGGAAAAGCAAGTCAAAGGGTTGGGTTACAAAGAAGCCAGCCACTTCCTGCGAAACATCGGCGTGAAGGGTCACGCGATACTTGATAAACACGTGATGCGATGTTTGGCTGAAATCGGAGTCATCGATGCAGCCAAGCCGCCTTCGACGCGAAAGAAGTATCTCGAAGTTGAGCAGCAACTGGTTGGGTTTGCTCGCGACATCGGTGTAGATTTCGACGAGCTCGATCTTGTTCTCTGGTCCATGAAGACCGGAGAAGTTTTGAAGTAGGCAACAGGCACAAAAGGCACAGAATGAGTTGAGCAAGGTGCACTATGCAATCTAACACCAAGCGGAGTCTTTCCCGGATGGCGGCCTTCACTGTGGCCGCCTTCATGCTTTGTTTTGCCTTTGCCGGTGCGACGCATTCCGCCGCCGCCACTTCCGACAAGAAGGCTTACAACAAAGGTTATCGAGCGGTACGCAAAGGCGACTTTCCGGAGGCTGAGAAGATCTTTCGCGACTTGCTCAACAAAGACGCGCAGGACGTCGAGGCCCGCCTCGGTCTGAGTCTTGCGCTGCTGAAACAGAGAAGCCTGCAGGCCGCGTACGACCACGCTGCGCGAGTGCTCATGGTCAATCCGCTCTCGGCGCGCGCGCATGCGTTGCTCGGCACCGCCATTCTCGGCGCCGGGGAGTTTCGACTTTCGATCGAGGAGTTCAAGACGGCACTGGCCCTCAACGAGAATGAATCGCTGGCCGTCGCTGGTCTGGCGATGGTCGACTTTTACGAGAACCGTTTGTCGCTCGCGCTACCGCAACTGCGTAAAGCCGTGAGCATGGATCCCGAAGAGCCCGACTTTGTTTTCAACCTGGGCCAGGCAGCCGCGCGCAGCGAGCGGTACAAAGAGGCGGCAGATGCATACGAACGGTTTTTGATGATCTCGCCGAAGACTGATTACGATCGGCGCGCTCGCATTCTCGGACTGATCGAGTTTCTCCGTTATCTCGGCAAGCAAGGTTCGCTTTACGTTCCGACGGGTGAGAACCGCTCGTCAATTTCTTTTGAAGCCACTGACAATCGTCCGATTCTTCAGGTGCGCGTGAATGGACAGAAAGATCCGCTACGTTTCGTGCTCGACACCGGATCGGGGATGTCGGTCATCTCGGATGAAACAGCCAAGCGTCTCGGTATCAAACCGATTGCGAGAGGCGGCATGGCGCGCGCCGTCGGTGGCGGCGGAAAATTCGAGATCGTCTATGGCTTTGTCAGCTCGATCGAGATTGGTACCGCCAAGATCGAAAACATTCCGGTCTACATCCGAAAGTTTTTCGACACCCACATACCCGTCGACGGCTATCTTGGCTTGTCAGTCGTTTCGAAGTTTCTGACTTCGCTCGACTACGGCACGAGACGCATGTCTCTCGTGCGCCAGCATCAGACGAATGATCTCGAGTCGTGGACCATGGTGCGACGTCCCGAGGGAGTTCAAAGCCTCTTACCTGTTTTGCCGAATGACGTCGCGATCGAAGTTCCGCTGCGGACTACGTCGAGTGGGTTCTTGAGTGGCGAAGTCGGTCTCGAGGGCTTTGACAAGAACGTCAACTTTATTATTGATACCGCAGCGAGTATCACGGTGATTTCCGAAAAGCTTTCGCAGGAACAACAGCTTCTCGATCTGCTACAGCCGTCGAAGATGCGTGTGTTTGGCGCTGCTGGAGTGACAGAGGACGTGAAGCTGTTGCAGTTGCCGCGGTTGAGTCTCGGTTTGGGTAAACTAGAGAAGATCAACGCCGCGGTGCTCGATATGGAACCGGTAAATGAGACCGCGGGATTCACGCAAAGCGGTATTCTCGGTGGTAACTTCCTGCGGCACTTTCGTATATATTTTGACTTCGCAAGGGGGGCAATGCGTTTGGAACCGTTGAATCAAAAACCCAGGAGCGCCGAAACAATCAATCCGGAAGTGGTATTTACTCCATGAAGCAAGGTCTTTATTTGGAGACGTCGGTGATCGGCGCGTATCTCGACAACGGAGAACCATTCCGGCGCGACTTGACGATCAGATGGTGGGAACACGAGATGCCCGACTACCGCACGGTGATCTCGCCGTTAGTCGCATCTGAGTTGGGCCGTTTGAAAGAGCCGCATCGCACTTCGTACCTGAAACTCATACGCGATCTGGAACAGGTCGATCTCACTGAAGAGGCGGCCATACTCGCGGAAGGTTATATCGCGCGCGGGATCTTTCATCGCAAGTACATTGCCGACGCGCTGCACGTGGCGGTTGCGTCGGTTCACAAGATCGATTACCTCGTGACGTGGAATTTCGGGCATCTTGCGAACGTGCGCCGGCAGGCACGAATCAAGCTGTTCAATACCGCGGCAGGGTTTTATGTGCCGATGATCGTCACGCCGGAGTTTTTGGTGTCGGAGGCCACTGAGAAGGTGACTTGATTTCCGATTGCCGATTGCCAATTGCCGATTGAAAGAGTCGGACAATCCGCAATCGGCAATCGGCAATTGGAAATGTCTTATGTATCGTCGTCCAAAATTTCTCGAAGTGCTGCATGCGATTCGCGAGGAGATGTCGCGCGAGGCTGACTACGATGTCGATCTGTTTGCCGAGATGGTGCGCTCCGGAATGCAACCGTCACATGGACCACAGCGTGTCATCCGCGGCTTCAGGTCACGCGCGCCGCGCGCTGAGAATGGTAACGGCAAGCCCGCGAAGCATAGACAGCGCAAGCGCAGCGCGCAATAATACCCGGCAAGTAAACTATGAACCCTACTTTTCAGACGATCGGTTTAGAAGTTGCCAGCGAGAAGGCCTTTAACTATCTCGCAGAGCGAGCAGGGGACCAGGGCGAGCCTACACAACTCAACAGGCGCGGCGCTGTCTTGCACGGGCGCTGTTGGAAACTCGGAGAAGGACTCGAAGTTTGGACCGTCCTTTATGAATCAGGCAGCGGCGATCTTTTTTACGCCGACTGCCGTCCGGGATTTCGTGCTCGCTACACTCAAACGATCGCGCCGTGGGCACTGACCGAATACGACGAAGAAGGCGAGGCCATCATCCACGGCTATCGCGAAGGCACCGATTGCGAAGTTCTCTTCGAGTTACAAAATCTCACCGAGGTTGGTCCAGCCGGCTTTGGCGCGCAGGAGCTGCACATCGGTCTTTGTGGTCTGGCTTATCGCGCGCGCGTGCGCCGCGGAAAAACGAAGACGCGTTGGACGCCACTCGAAAAGGCCGCGCCCGCGCGCGCGGCACACGAGAACGATTGGAGTTTGTCGGGCCGCGTGATTGCCTTCAAACCTTTGAAGAACCCGCTTTCGGGAGGCGAGCTCTTCTGGATTCACCTCGATCTCGAACGCATCAAGCTCGAAGTGCTCGTCAACCAACGCGCCCTGCGCGGCGACTCATTGACTGTCGGCGCCACTCTCGACGCCGAGGTTTGGCTTCAGGGACACGTGCTCGACGAACACGCGCTGCGCTCACGTTATGAGGGCGTTGATTACACCTGCTCGCGCGCGAGTTTCTGGAGCGGACTGAGACGAAGAAATTGAAGCCACAGATTTACACGGATTTACACAGGTCAGATCCGGTGTAAATCCGTGTAAATCTGTGGCGAAACACTATGAGACGCGCGATTGTCGTTATTTTCCTGGTCCTCACACTGCTTCTTGCCGCTTACGCTTTCAATCGTTACTGGACCCACCGCTTCGATTCCCTGATCGCCCGGCAAGCAGCCATCTATCGCGTCGATCCCGATCTCGTTTGGAGCATCATCTACGAAGAGACTTACTTCAGCCCGTGGAAGACGGGCCGCGATGGCGAGATCGGTCTCATGCAAGTCACTCCCACCGTGGGCCGTGAATGGGCCACCGAAACCGGCATGCGTGAACTCCAGTCACAAATGAATTCCGATCCCGAAAGTCTACTCCGCGATCCGGAACGCAACATTCAGATCGGGTGTTGGTACCTCGAAAAGATCTACGAGCAGTTTCGAGACGCGCCCGAAGCTGAAGTGAGAATGATCGCCGCTTACAACGCGGGACCAAGCCGAGCGGTTGAGTGGAACCGTGTCGATGGCGCCGGAACAACTCAGTCGGGCGCTGATTTCATCAACCGGATCGACATTCCTTCGACGAAGGCCTACGTGATTTCGATCATGCAACGTTATCGCGAAGTCAAGAGCTCAAGAACGTCGAGCGCTGTTCTCCAGGAAACTTCTCCCGCCAAATGACCACGATTTATTCTGCGCGTTGGGTGCTTCCTGTTGCAGCGCCGCCGATCGAGAACGGCGCCGTCGCAGTCGAGGGAACACACATCGTGGGCGTTGGACCACGCGCGGAGATCGTCGCGAGGTTTCCTGAGTTTTGTGTTGTGCTTCTCGGCGAGGCGGTTATTCTTCCCGGGCTGGTCAATACTCACACACATCTCGAACTCACCGCGTTGCGCGGCTATCTCGAAAACGAGGAACCGGATTTCTTCGCGTGGCTCAGGAAGCTGACGCTCGCTCGACTCGAGCGCATGACGCCCGATGACATTCGCGTGTCGGCGACGTGGGGCGCGTGTGAAGCGGTGCGTGCAGGGATAACGTGCGTGGGCGACGCCAGCGACTCGGCGATGATGACCATGATGGCGCTGCGCGAGGTTGGGTTGCGTGGAGTTGTTTACCAGGAATCGTTTGGGCCGGATGCGCGTTTGGCGAATGAAAACTTTGACAAGTTGAAGAGCAAGGTGGATCAGCTTCGTAGCGTCGAGAATGACCTTGTGCGTGCGGGCGTTTCCCCACACTCGCCGTACACGGTTTGCGCTTCGCAACTCCAAATGATCGCGGAATTCGCCCACGCGGAACGACTGCCAGTAATGATGCACGCGGCGGAGTCGGAGGCTGAAGATCAGCTTCTGCGCACGGGCTGCGGACCGTTTGCTGAAGGTTTGGCGCGCCGCTCGATCGAGTGGCAGTCGCCGGCGGTTTCAACGATTCAATACTTGAAGCAGACGGGCATACTCGATACTCGCCCACTGTTGGCCCATTGCATTCGAGTTGACGACGTCGACATCGACACTTTGCGCAGCTCGGGCGCCACCGTGGCGCATTGTCCGAAATCGAATGCGAAGCTGGGCCATGGACGCGCGCCGTTTGCGAAGTTTCTCGAGGCAGGGATTGCAGTTGGGCTGGGAAGTGATTCGGTCGCGAGCAACAACACGTGCGACATTCTGGAAGAAGCGCGATTCGCGACTCTGTTATCGCGCGCAGCCGGGGCACTTATCACTGCCGAACACGCGCTTAGCGTTGCGACGTTCGGAGGGGAATTGAAAGAGGGCGCGCCGGCTGACCTCGCGGTTGTCTCGTTAACGGGCGCGCATCAGGTGCCGACCTACGATCCTGTTGCGACGTTGATCTTTGCGTCATCGGGGCGCGATGTGATCCTGACGGTCATAGCTGGTAATGAGGTATATCGGAACGGGCGCGTAAGCAATGTCGATGAAGACCGCTTACGCGCCCGCATGGAAGAGATCGAACAAAGGTTGAGCCGCAGATAAACGCAGATGACGCAGATCAGATCTTCTGATCTGCGTCATCTGCGTTTATCTGCGGCCCAATTTTATACCGATGCCGCGATTGCCTCGTCGAAGATTTCTAACGCGACGTCTACATTCTCCTTCGTCAGTATCAACGGCGGTGACCAACGAATCGTCTGCGCACCTGCGCCGAGAATAATCAACCCACGTTCGAAACACGCCACCTCAACACGATCGCGCAGTTCCGCACTCGAAAATTCAACACCAACCATCAATCCCATGCCGCGCACGTCGACGATGCAATCATGCTTCTGCTGAAGCTTCTCCAATCCCGCTTTCAGGTAAGCACCGACTTCCGCCGCATTCTGGACCAACCCACCTTCCAGGAGTTCGATTGTCTTCAACGCCGCGGCGATACAAACCGGATTGCCGCCAAAGGTCGACGCGTGCGCGCCGGGCTTCCAGTCCATGAGATCCGCGCGTGCAACGCAAGCCCCGATTGGCAAACCTGAACCGATGCCCTTCGCGATGCAGACAATGTCGGGCTGCACATCGTAATGCTCGCACGCGAACATCTTGCCCGTGCGACCCATTCCCGATTGAACTTCATCTACCACCAACAAAATTCCGTGCTCATCGCAGATCCGGCGCAGTCCCTGTAGAAAACCCTTCGGCGCGGGCACGTATCCACCCTCGCCCTGCACTGCCTCAACCACGATCGCAGCTACTTCCTCAGGCGGCGTCGTTGTTTTGAACAAGCGCTCTTCAATCCAATTGAGCGCCCCCTGACCTGCTCCGCCATCACCGCAATCAGCCGCACTGAACGGATTGCGAAACTCGTTTGGATAAGGCACGTGGACCACGTCTAGCGCCTGTCGCTTAAAACCTCTGCGCTGCGCGGCCTTCGAAGATGTCAATGAAAGCGAACCGAGTGTTCGCCCGTGAAAGCTGTTGAAGAAAGCAATGAACTTCTCACGGCCGGTCGCATGCATCGCGAGTTTCAGAGCAGTCTCGACTGCTTCGGTCCCGCTGTTTGCGAAGTGCGTTCGCGTTGGCGATTTCACCGGCACGATCGCATCGAGCTTCTCGGCGAGTTGCGGCATGTGACGGTAGTAGTAGTCAGTGCCGCACATGTGAATCAGTTGTTCTGCCTGTTGCTGGATTGCTTTCACCACTTCCGGATGGCAATGTCCGGTGGAACAAACCGCGACTCCGGCGTTGCAATCGAGAAAAATATTCCCGTCGACGTCTTCAACCCAAACGCCGCTGGCGCGTTCGGCGACGAGCTTGAACGACGGTCGCGGGTAGGAAGGGTTAACAAACTTCGCGTCAGCTTCGACTATCTTCTGGCCTTTGGGGCCTGGCAGCGCCGTTTTGATTTCCGGGCGCTTAGTGGGTGCGAGTACCGTGGTAGACATTTTTAACTCCCTTGTCAAAGAGGCCAATAACAACCGGGTCGAACGACCGGCAAGGTTAGAATTAGACGTAAGAAGACAGGAAAAACTAGTCGGCGAAGAGGTTCGCGCGGGATTCCAGCGGGCGATAATGTAACGGTTTTGAATTCAACATGGCGCTTTTGAAGGCAGCAAATTGTATCAGCCACAGATTAACACGGACAAGCACGGATCGTTCAGAACAATCCGTGTAATCCGTGGCTAATATCCCGGTTTGAACTTTGGCCGTTGGTTTATTAAGATTTGCCTTCAATTCCTGCCTGCGGAGATAAAAAATGATTAAGCTCAGAACCCTTTTCCTCGTTTTGTTTGTGGCTGCGGCCGTCTCGCTACCGTTCTTGCAACGTTCGAGCGCGCAGAGTATGGCGCCGGGCACCGCAACGAGCGGCGCGCGCGCGTCTTCGGATACCAAGATCAACTACCCCGAAAGCAAGAAGGTCGAACAAGTCGACGACTACTTCGGGACCAAAGTGGCCGACCCGTATCGTTGGCTCGAAGATGAAACCTCCCCGGAAGTGAAGGCCTGGGTTGAAGACCAGAACCGCGTGACCTTCGCTTATCTCGATAAGATTCCGTACCGCGAAAAACTCAAAGCGCGTTTGACGCAACTCTTCAACTACCCGCGTATCTCCGCGCCGTTTCGTCGTGGCGAGACTTACTTCTTCACGAAGAACGACGGGCTCCAGAACCAGAGCGTGTTCTACATTCAAAAAGGCATGGACGGCAAAGCGGACGTTTTTCTCGATCCAAACAAGTTCTCGCCTGACGGCACATCAGTGTTGAGCGCGTTCTCGCTTTCGAAAGACGGCAAGCACGTCGCTTACGGCATCTCGCAGGGCGGCTCGGATTGGGTCTCGCTCAGCGTCATGGAAGTCGATTCGCGCAACAAGCTGTCAGATGAAATCGTCTGGATGAAGTCATCGGGCGTGGCGTGGCAAGGCAATGGCTTTTACTACAGCCGTTATCCCGAGCCGGAGAAGGGCAGGGAGCTCAGCAGCAAGAACGAGTTTCAAACCGTCTATTTCCACAAGATCGGCACGCCGCAATCCGAGGACGTGCTGGTGTACGAGGACAAAGAGCACCCTCAGCGTTTTCAGAATGTGGATACAACTGAAGACGAGCGTTTCGCAATCCTCACCATCTCCGAGCGCGGCAAAGGCAAAAAAGGAAACGCGCTCTTCTACAAAGATCTGTCGAAGAATGAGGACAAGTTTTCTCCCATCATCGCCGAAATCGGCGACGACAGTTTTGGTGTCATCGACAACGTCGGCGACAAGTTCCTGATTCGCACGAACCGGAACGCGCCGAATGGACGCGTGATTCTCGTCGATCCGAAGAACCCGGCCGAGCAAAACTGGAAGGACATTTTGCCGGAAAGAACGGAACCGCTGCAGGGCGTTGGCACTGCGGGCGGCAAACTCTTTGCTTCGTGGCGTAAAGACGTTGCGACTCGCGCTTACGTGTTTAGTCTCGACGGCAAGCTCGAGAACGAGATCGTGTTGCCGGGTGTCGGCACGGCCGGCGGTTTTGGTGGTCTGAATGACGACAAGTATGTTTTTTACAGCTTCACGTCCTTCAACTTCCCGCCGACGATTTACAAGTACGACATCGCGACGAAGAAGTCGACGGTCTTCCGCACGGTAGACATTCCCGGCTTCAAACCTGAGAACTACGAGACCAAGCAGGTCTTCTACAACAGCAAAGACGGCACGCGCGTGCCGATGTTTTTGGTCTATAAGAAAGGCCTGAAGCTCGACGGAAACAATCCGACACTGCTTTACGGATACGGCGGCTTCAACGTCGTGACGGCGCCGACGTTCAGTTCGCTGCGTTTGGCGCTGCTCGAACAGGGCGTGGTTTATGCTTCCGCAAACATGCGTGGCGGTGGTGAGTACGGCGAGAAGTGGCACGAGGCCGGCACGAAGTTGAAGAAGCAGAATGTGTTTGACGACTTCATCGCAGCGGCTGAGTGGCTGATCGCGAACAAGTACACTTCATCGAGCAAACTGGCGATCCAGGGTGGTTCGAATGGTGGACTGCTCGTGGGAGCAGTGTCGAATCAACGTCCCGAGCTGTTTCGCGCGGTGATCGAGCAGGCAGGCGTCATGGACATGCTGCGCTTCCAGAAGTTTACGATTGGTTGGAACTGGATCGCAGATTATGGTTCGAGCGAGGCGAGCGAAGCTGAGTTCAAAGCGCTTTATGCGTATTCGCCGATTCACAACATCAAGCCGGGCACGAAGTATCCGGCGACGTTGATTACCACTGCGGATCACGACGACCGCGTGGTCCCGGCGCACAATTACAAGTACGCGGCTGCGTTGCAAGCAGCGCAGGATGGTCCAAACCCGATTCTCATCCGTGTCGATACGAAATCTGCTCACGGCGCGAGTAACACGACGAAGGCCATCGAGCAGACGCGAGATATCTATGCGTTCCTGTTTGAGAATTTAGGGGTGGAGTACAAGTAAGAATTTAGCCGCAGATAAGCGCAGATGAACGCAGATTAGAATTTTCTGATCTGCGTTCATCTGCGTTTATCTGCGGCTAAAACATGACGCACTTCCCGTTTCCCATCTGGTCCGTCATCTCCGCAGGGATGAGGACGGACCAGCCTTTGCGCTTCCACACTGATCCGTCCGCGTACTCGATCCTGTTGATCACGACCTTGCCGTCCTGAGATTGCTTTTCGGCGCTCACTACTTTTACCGGCGCCACCGGACTCACCAACTCAAAGGTCTTGCTCTCCTTCGGCTTGGCCTTCATCGTGCAGATGTATTGTCGTAAATCATAGTCGGCAGTCGCTGCCGTGGGCTGGTATTCCCAAACCATACTCTTGATCGTGTTTGGACCGATATTCTTCACTTCGAGACGAAGGAAATAGTAGTCCTGCTTTCGGGTCGACGATTGGGCCGCATTCCTTTCGGCGGTGAGCAAGTCGGCCCGGCGCTCCTCTCTATCTCTTCTGTTTCTGACCTCCTGCGGTTCGTTTCGGGAAGTGGGCGGCTTGATCGACATCGGCTCGTTCATCGCCGGGCCAGGATCCTGTGCGCTGTGAATCAGGTCGCTATTCTGCCGGTACCTGGACCATGAGAACTTGACGACCTGGATATCTGACTCTTCACGATCAACAGTCGGAGTTTGTTGAACTGGTAACAGGACGAGCAAGATGGTAAGGATTAGCAGCTTCATTGCGTCTGAATATCTGCCTTCGGCTGTGGCATGTCAAGAAACAGGCCGGAGATCCGCGTTAATCCGCGGCTAAAACTTCCGGATCGGGTGCGCTTCGGTATTGAAAATCACCTTCTCAAAATCGAGCGTCTCCGGTGGCGCGAAGAGCAGGTAAAAGTATTTGAAAGTCTCCGCAAAGAGAAAGCTCTGCATCGAGTCGCTTTTCTCTTTCGTCTCAACGTTCTTGAGCGCCGCGTAACCCTCGTCAGTCCGGCAATGCTGCACGAAATCGCGCCAAAGCTTCTCGCCCATCAGCAGGTACTTGGAATCTTTCGTGTAACGATAGAGGTAGTAAGTCGACTCCACAATCTCCGGTCGCAAGTGATAGCCGGGTGAAGTGATCTTGCGCTCGCGATAATCAAACTCCTCCGGCTCGATGCCCGCCTCGTTCCACATCCTGAACGACGAATCCTGCAAACGCTTCGCCCGTTTCAAGTCTCCTGAGAGCGCGAGCACCGCGGGAAAGAACGCGTCGAGTGCGCCGTACGTGGTCGCTCGCCGCGCGCCAGTGTTCATGTCAGCATGGCCGTACCACAGTTCCGAACCATCGTCATCTGCGAGGTACTTGTTGATGGTCGCCATGCTGTCATTCCACATCCGCTTGCAGTCCGGATCGCCGAATAGCAATGAGCACTTCAAAAGGTATTCGTAGTAACTGTCAATCGCGCCGCTGATGTGACTGTCAGGGTTGGTCCAATTGCCCGTCTCGACATTGATCCACTCACCAACCAGCCCAATCTTGGAGCGGCGATTGTATGTTTCGATGAGCGCGCGTTTGGCCTTGTCGTAAAAGATCGGCTTGCCGGTGAGCCTGCTCAACGTTCCAAACTCGATAATCAGCGTCCCCGTTTCAGCGGGATTGCTCACTGGCTTACTCACTTTGCCGGTCTTGAGATTTACGTAACGATATGGCAGACCGGTTGGCGAGTTGAAGACCGGCAAGAGTCGATTGCCGAGATCCACGGCGAGGTCCAGGAGACGCTTGTCGCCCGTGAGTTGATAATTGGTGAGCAGTGCGCCAAGCAGCCTGATGGTGATCTCGAAGTTTTGCACCTCGATGTCTTTGTCGAATGAGAGATTGTCGAGGATGTACTGCTTCGTCGCCGCCGCTTCCTCTTTCATGTCCATGAGGATCATGGTGTCGAGCGAGTCGACGGGCGTCATGAGCAGCGGCTGCGAATACCAATCGTGATGCGTCTTTGAAAGCGGCTTCAGGTCGTCGTGGCCCCACGCGTATTTCTTGTAACCATTCCACGCGTGCAGAAACTCGGCTTTGACTTCAGCGGCGAGTTTCTTGTTTGGTGTTTGGGCGTGCACGGCTAGGGGCAGGATCATCAACAGCAGCAGGATTTTCATTTTGTGCTTTCGGTGCCTCTTTTAGATCTTTTCAAACGTGCGCCGGATCGCTTCCTTCGGCGGCGGCTCGGGCCAGATCGAGATCCTTCGCGACCAACCGTGCCGCAGCACACACGCGCGGAAATAGTGTTCGTGTTCCCACTCAACCTCAGCCATCGTCAGCAAGCAGTCGATCAGATCCTCGCGCCCGCAAGCTCGCGCATGGCGCGCCGCGGTCTCATACTCCACGATATTCCGACTCTCGAGCCGGCCCGCACCGTACATCGGCGCAAACCAGCCGCTCACGTGACACATCAATCCGAGGACACGGCCAACCACAGTCGCTCGGATTTCCCGCACCTGGTTTGGACCAGCCCCGAGACTCTTCAGCATCTCGCCGACCAGCCTTCGGTGATGCCACTCCTCGTCTTCAATCGTCTTGATGCGAGCTCGTTCCTCCGCGTCGCTCACTGAATGCCAGTGGCCGCGATAGGCATAACCCGCGGCCAACTCGCCGGAATAGGCCAGTTGCAAAACGGCAATTAACTGCGCTCGCGCGGCGAAGTCGTCGGTTGCTTCCATGGGGGTTCAGAAAGTGGGATTATAGCCGCATTAAGCTTTTTAACTCCTACGATAAATCGAAATTGCAGAATGCCGGAACGGCAGCAGAGTGGGTCTCATTAACTCTGTTTTGTTCAGCCTCTTCATGTACAAACTAATAGTTTCGTGCTACTACTGGCCGACCACCGGACTCGGACTTCGGCTTCGCACCTTAAATATCAGGCAACAATTTGAGCCAACTGGGAACGATTTCAGCGGCTCAAAGATTGGACGACTGACCATCTTGGACAAGCTTGCTTCCTCAATTGAACGGCGAAGAACGCGCAGGCTCAGGGCCAAGTGCGAGGTGGAGCTCGTCGCGGGCCTGTCGTTTTTGGACACTGAGGTGCAGGGCGGCGGTTCGTCGCTCGTCTTCATGGGCCGGACGCACGACCTCAGCGCCGGCGGTTTAGCGATGGTCCTGCCATCGACGACGATCGACGAGCGATTTTGCAGTGGCGGAAACCGGTTGAGTCTTTCTTTGTTTGTGCCTGACGGCGTGATCGGTATGGAAGTCAGCCCGGTCAGGTGTGAACGGCTGAGTGGTGCATACTCCGGCCAGGGTTACCTGCTGGGGACGCGGATCACGAACGTTAAAGACCGTGCGAAATTTGAGCGCTATCTCGAGACTGTTTCAGGCAGGAACCACAAGTTACACACAGGCGATTAATCTGCGGAATCCGCGGATGAGAGAAAGTCTTTGGTGCGCGCGTCCTGCGGAGCGTTCAACACCTCTTCCGTTGGTCCAAACTCCACCGCGTAACCACCTTCCATGAAAAGGATGTTGTCCGCGACTCCACTCAGAAATCCCATCGAGTGAGAGATGATGATCATCGTGTGACCGCGATCCACAAACGTTCGCAACAACGCACGCAGACTATTGATGCGCCGCGGATCGAGCGCACTCGTCGGTTCGTCGAGCAGCAGCAGCGCCGGATGCATCGCGAGCGCGCGCGCAATCGCCACTCGCTGTTGTTCACCACCCGACAACGAACCCGGATACCTGCGTGCCGCCTGTCGCAGCCCGACCGACTCCAAAAGTTCGTACGCTTCAGTCTCGGCTGTCTTCTTCGGTGTGTGCAGCACGTGCACGGGAGCTTCGATGATGTTCCCGAGCACCGACAGGTGAGGAAAAAGAAAGAAGTGTTGGAACACGGTGCCGACTTTCAGCCGCAGATCTTTCACGCGGCGCCGGTAGTCCGTATGAGATAAACCGGCTTCGAGTCGCACGTTGTCGCATTCGATCGTTCCGCCACTGATGGTTTCCAAACCGTTGAGACATCGGAGCAGTGTCGATTTTCCACTGCCTGACGGACCCATAACTCCGAGGACAGTTTGCGGAGGCACTTCGAAATCAATCCCTTTCAGGATCTCGCTATCGCCGAAACGTTTGCTCAAGCCGTTGACACGGATCATGTAGCCAGCGCCTCCTCTTCAACGACGCGCTCCTCGCTCCGATCGCGCAAACGCCTTTCGAGCAGACGTGCGAGGTGGGCCATCGGCAAACTCATCGCGAGATAAAATGCTGAGACGGCAGCGCCGAGCAGCAGGAACTGTCCGGACGCGTTCGCGAGTTCGCGATATGCTGTCGCTAGCTCCCAAACAGAGATCGCAAAAGCGACTGAAGTGTCTTTGAAAAGCGAGACGAAGTCGTTTGTCATCGGCGGCAGTGCGATGCGAAACGATTGCGGCAGGATGATGCGGCGAAAGGCGAGCAATGGGCCCATGCCGAGCGAGTAAGCGGCTTCCCACTGGCCGAGCGGAATCGCTTCGAGCGACGCGCGATAGACCTGCGATTCGTAAGCTGCGTAGTTCAGTCCGAGACCGACGAGCGCTGTCAGCCAGCCTGGCATCGCGATTCCGATCACCGGCAAACCGAAGTAAAGAAACAAGAGCTGGACCAGCACTGGAGTGCCGCGAAAGAATTCGACGTAGATCGTGCAGAGTGCGCGCAGCCAGGCCGGGCCTTTCCACTGTCCGACTGCGAGCGGCAGACCTAAAACGACTGCGATGACCATCGAACCGAGAGCGATGAGCACGGTCACCGCGGCGGCGCGCGTCAGTCGCCAGAGTGCTTCACTCCAGTTGAAGCTCGCGTTGGTCGAAGTGTACTCCTCCGGCTTTGTACTTTGCGTTCCGGCGCGGATCGGCGCTTGAAACTCGACTTGCGCGTCGTTCCAAAGTCCCCACTTCTTCAGAATGTTTTCGAGTGTGCCGTCGAAGATGATCTTGTCGATTGCGGCGTCGACTTCTTTCTTCAGCGCCTCGTCGCCTTTGCGCAGGCCGATGACGTAAAGACCGCGCGTGAACGGTGGTCCGGCGGGTCTCAACTTCGGATTCGAGCGCGCATAGAAAGCCTCGGCGGGCACGTCCATCACGACCGCGTCGAGACGCTTCAGCTCGAGATCACGATAAGCGCCGACGGGATCTGCGTAACTGCGATAAGGAATGCCTTGCTGTTGCAGCAGGCGCGAGGCGGCTGTGTTCGCGAGCGTTCCGACGAGGCATTTTTTGCAATCGTCGAGCGAGTTGATGCGATCGTCGTCGCGACGTACGGTGAGTTGAAGCTGAAAGATGTAATAAGGCTTGCTGAAGAGAATCTGTTGCGCGCGATCGCCGGTGGGCTCGAGGCCATTGACGATCACATCGAATGACTGTCGTTGCAACGCGGAGACGAGTGTTTCCCAATCGCTGGGAACGAACTCGGCGCGCCGGCCCATCGCCTGGGCCAACGCGTCGACCATCTCTTTTTCGTAGCCGATGTAACGATCGGGATTTGCGGGGTCGGTGAAAACATAAGGTGCGCCACCACTCGGATCCGCGCCCCACCTCAAAACTTGTTGCGCCTCAACAGTGCAAATGGGCCACAAAAAGGCACATAAAGCAACTAACGATTTGAGTAATGCATTTGTGCTTTTTCGTGGCAACTGTTTTAGCCGCCGATCGACTTGAGATCCAATTCGGAGCCGACTGTCACGTCAGCTTTCAGCACGGTCTTCATCTGCTCCAACGCGTGCTCGTTTTCCTCCTGCGTGTTCGAAACGACGCAGTCCGCAGGGATGAAGAGTTTGAAGTCGCGCATGTAAGCGTCGTTGGCGGTGAAGAGCACGCAGTTGTTTCCGGCGATGCCGGTAAGGATCAAATTCTTCGCGCCGAGATGCGTGAGTAGCAGTTCGAGAGTCGTCGAATAGAAGCCCGAGTGTTTTGGTTTGAGCACGAAGTAATCGTCGTCGTCAGGCGCGAGTGGTTTGACAAAAGCTTTTCCTTTCGCGTCTTCACGACTGCAATGGTCGACGATCTTTTTGAAGTCTGACTGCCAGCGGCCGAAGTTATCGTTCACGTAAACACACGGAATTCCCGCCGCCCTGGCTCGCTTCTTCAGCTCCGCGATGTTTTTGCCGACGGGAAGCGCGAGCCCGAGGAGTTGGTCTCCCTCTTCAAACTCGAAGTCGTTGATGACGTCGATCAAAAGCAGGACGGCTTCGGATTTGTCGGGAGCAGAGCCGTGAAGATCATGAGTTGTGCGCGGCATGGGCACAGATTAACACGGACAAGGACGGATTTGGTTTTTCCGTGCTAATCTGTCGCCCATGTGCACAGATCGCAGAGACTTTCTACGCTTGTCAGCAGGTGTGGCTGGCGCAACGCTGCTCGGCAGTTCCGTTGGATACGCGCAACAGGGTTCGCAGCCGGAAGCGATCCGCCGTTTGCGTCGCATGACCGATAACGTCGTCCCCATCACCCTTGAAGAGTACAAAGCCCGGATCGACAAAGCGCAACGACTGATGCGCGAGCACCGCATCGATGCGATCTACATTGAGCCGGGCAGCAGCATGTTCTACTACACCGGCATGCGTTGGGGCACCAGCGAAAGAATGTTTGCTGTCGTGATTCCGGCGCGCGGCGAGCTCGCGTGGGTGTGTCCGAAGTTTGAAGAAGAACGCGCGCGCGAACTGATCCGCATGGGCACAGACATTCGCACGTGGGAAGAGGACGAGAGCCCTTACCAGCGCGTTGCTGAAATTCTGAAAGACCGCGGCGTGCGCACTGGAACAGTCGGCATGGAAGAACGTGTGCGCTTCTTTTTGTACGACGGGATTCGACTCGCCGCGCCCGCGTTGAAGTTTGTCAGTGCAACACCAGTCACCGCGGGCTGCCGCATGTTCAAATCGCCGGCCGAACTGGCGTTGATGCAGATCGCCAACGACATCACGATCGAAGCCTACAAAGCGACGCGCGACAGCATGACGGAAGGAATGACGCAGGGCGAGTTTGCCGGCAACTGCGCGGCAGCCTTTCGCGCGCTCGGAACGTCGGGTGGAATATTCGTCAGTTTCGGGAAGTACACCGCGTTTCCACACGGCAGCAGCACGCCGCAGCGTTTGAAGCAAGGCGACGTCGTGTTGATGGACGGCGGTTGTAGTGTCGAGGGTTACCAGTCAGACATCACGCGCACGTTTGTGTTTGGCAAAGCCACGGATCGCCAGCGACAGATCTGGGACCTTGAAAAGAAGGCGCAGGACGCCGGCTTTGCGGCGGCGAAAGTCGGTGCTCCGTGTGAGGCTGTCGATGCGGCTGCGCGTAAAGTGATCACGGACGCCGGCTTTGGACCAGATTACAAGGTGCCTGGCCTGCCACACCGCACCGGGCACGGCATCGGTCTCGACGGTCATGAATGGACCAACTTTGTACGCGGCAACAAGACTCCGATTCAACCGGGAATGTGTTTCAGTGATGAGCCTACGATCGTCATCTACGGTGAGTTCGGAATTCGTTTGGAAGATTGCCTGTACATCAGGCCGGATGGTCCAAAGTTTTTCACGAAACAAAGCGCCTCAATAGACGAACCATTTTAGACCGCCGATGAACACGGATTGTATTTCCGATTGATCGGTGTCATCCGTGTTAATCTGTGGCCCAAATGGGACGTTGGATTCTGGCGGCGACGATTCTTGCCTCGAGCATGGCTTTTATCGATGGCACCGTCGTCAACGTCGCCCTTCCTTTCCTTCAGAAAGATCTCAACGCCACCGCGATCGGTATCCAGTGGGTTATTGAAGCCTACTCCCTCTTTCTCTCTGCACTCCTACTCGTCGGCGGATCACTCGGCGATCGTTATGGACGGCGCAAGATCTTCAACATCGGCGTCGTGATCTTTGCGGTCGCGTCCGCGCTCTGCGGCATGGCTGCGAGTATCGAACAGTTGATCGTTGCTCGCGCGGTGCAGGGAATTGGGGGCGCGCTGCTTGTTCCCGGCAGTCTCGCGCTTATCAGTTCGTCGTTCGACGAAGACAAGCGCGGCAAAGCGATCGGTACGTGGTCAGGTTTCTCCGCGATCACTACTGCGATCGGTCCGGTGTTCGGCGGCTGGCTTGTCGAGCACTGGTCATGGCGCGCGGCGTTCTTCGTCAATCTCCCGCTCGCAGTCGCAGTGCTTTTGATTTCAGTTTGGAAAGTGCCGGAAAGTCGTGAAAAGAATCAGCGCGGGCGGCTTGATTGGTTGGGCACTGCGCTCGCGACTGTTGGCTTGGGCGGCGTCGTCTACGGATTGATCGAATCACCGCGGCTTGGTTTTTCAAACCCGCTCGTGCTGTTGACGCTCATTGGCGGCGCCGTGTCTTTGGCGTTCTTTGTTTTCCAGGAAGCTCGTACAAAGAGTCCGATGGTGCCTCTGCGGCTCTTCCGCAGCCGGAATTTCTCGGGCGCGAATATTCTGACGCTGCTTCTCTACGCGGCCCTCGGCGGCACGTTCTTCTTTCTTCCACTCAACTTGATTCAGATCCAGGGTTATTCGGCAACTGCGGCCGGTGCTGCGTTGCTGCCGTTCGTCGCCCTGATGTTTTCGTTATCTCGCTGGGCCGGCGGTTTGATCGATCGCTTCGGCGCTCGTCTGCCGCTGACGATTGGACCGATCATTGCCGCCGCCGGCTTTGCGCTGTTCGCGGTTCCGGCTGTGAGTGGAAACTACTGGACAAGTTTCTTCCCGGCGGTTCTCGTGCTTGGATTTGGAATGACGATCATCGTGGCGCCTTTGACGACGACGGTGATGAGTTCTGTCGGTGAGGAACAGGCGGGGGTGGCGTCGGGCATCAACAACGCGGTCTCACGCACTGCGGGTCTGCTGGCGATCGCTGTGTTTGGAGTTGTAATGCTGCATGCCTTCAGCCAAACACTGGCGAACCGAATGAACGAGCTTCAGATGGATGAGCAACTGAAACATGCGGTTTATCAAGAGCGGGTGAAACTGGCGGGTTTGGAGTTGCCGCCAAACACTGACCCGGCGACGCGCGAGAAGATCAAAGAGGCGGTCGCCGAGTCGTTTGTGTTTGGCTTTCGGGTAATCATGATCCTGTCGGCAGCCCTCGCGCTGGCGAGCGGCGGCAGTGCGTGGCTGCTCATCAGAAAGTCAGGCCTGGCCAAATCCCAGGAGCAAAGAGACTAGCCAGACCAGGACGAATGCGCCGACGGCCACGGCAGCACTCAACAGATAAATCAGCGACGTTTCGATGACCTCGGAAGTTTTTTTCTCATTAATCATGGGGAGATTCCTTGTCGTAAGTAGCTCGTTGCTCGCGGTGGATGCTTGGATTACAATCACTCCGCCTAACGATTTGTCTTAACCAAAGTTGTTTTAGAGCTTTTCGAGCGCCTAATCTTAGAGTGGGAACGCTCGCTAAGTCCTCAGACGGCACTCAAGATTTCCTCAAAGATGTTTCTCAAGGCCGGTTTTAATGGGTCAGCAGGACAATCACAGTTACGAATTCGGTCGTTTTCGCCTCAAGGTGGCGGAACGCGTCCTGTTGCGCGAAGGCGAGCCCGTTCCGCTCACGCCAAAAGTCTTTGACATCCTCGTCACCCTCGTCGAACACGGCGGGCAGGTGATGGCCAAAGACGAACTGATGAAACGAGTGTGGCCAAACACCTTTGTAGAGGAGGGAAATCTCACGCAAAACATCTCGCTTCTGCGCAAGGCGCTGGGTGAGACGCCGGGCGGAGTGCAGTTTATTGAAACCGTGCCGCGTCGTGGCTACCGGTTTGTCGCGGAGACCAGTCACGCGCCGAATAACGACTCTAAACCTATCGAGACTCCGCAGCCTGTTGTTTCGATTCCCAACACCAGCAATCAACTTGCCGGAATCAAGCGAACTCCCATGTTTGCCATGGCCGCCGGCATCATCGCGATCGCCATTATCGGCATCGTCTATTTCACGGGCTGGGGCAAAGCCGGAAACGCGTCCGCCATTCAGTCGATCGCGGTCTTGCCCTTCGTCGACGAGTCTTCCGATCCTGACGCCGAATATATTAATGACAAGATCGCGGAGAGCTTGATCAATAGTCTCTCAAAGCTGCCGCAGCTACGCGTCGTGCCGCGCAGTGTTGTTGCCGGCTACAAAGGGAAGCAGATCGATCCCGGCAAGGCCGGCGAGGAGTTGAACGTTCGCGCAGTGGTGACGGGTCGCATGCGTCGCCATGGCGACATCGTCAGTATTCAGGCTGATCTGATCGACGTTGAAAACCTCGCTCAAATCTGGGGGCAGCACTACGATCATAAAGTTTCCGACGTGCTGCTGGTGCAGGACGACATCTCGCGCGACATCTTCGAGAACTTGCGTCTCAAGTTGAACGTCGAGGAGAAGAAGCAGCTCGAGGCTTATCGACTTTATCTCAAAGGCCGCAACGCCTGGAACAAGCGCACGGGTGATGCGTTGCAGGAAGCGATTGAGTTTTTCAACCAGGCGATCGCGATCGATTCGAATTATGGTGCCGCGTACGCGGGGCTCGCGGACTGTTACAACATGCTCGTCGTGTACGGCAGGTTGGAACCGAAAGAAGGTTTTCCAAAAGCGAAGGAAGCAGCCGAACGCGCACTCGAGATCGACGAAAGCTCAGCCGAAGCGCACACGTCGCTCGCTTTCATAAAGTTTCGTTGGGATTGGGATCGCGCGGCGACCGAACGTGAATTCCAGACGGCGATCAGGCTCAAGCCTGCTTATGCTCCGGCGCACCAGTGGTACAGCTCGTACCTTGTTGCAGTCGAGCGTTTTGATGAAGCGATTGCTGAGGCAAAACGGACGGAGGAGCTGGAGCCACTCTCGTTCGTCGCGAGCTCACACCTCGGCTGGATCTATTACCTGTCAGGGCAGAACGATAAAGCGATCGCGCAGTGCAAGAAAATTCTCGAACTCGATCCGAGTTCATTTCCCGCGCGTCGCTATCTCGGTCTCGCTTATGAAGCGAAGGGAATGTATGCGGAGGCGATCGCGGAGTTTCAGACGGGCGTGAAGCTTTCGGGTAGTCCGTTGATGCTTGCGCTTCTCGGACATGCTTACGCTGCTTCAGGAAAAACTGCGGAAGCGAAACAAGTGCTCACCGACTTGCAGCAGTTGCAGGGAACACGCTACGTCTCGCCATACACAGTCGCGGCGATTCATGCCGGTCTCGGCGATCAGGACGAGGCGTTCAAGTGGTTGGAAACCGCCGTCGAAGGCCGCGACATCTGGTTAATGAATCTCAAAGTCGATCCCGTCTTCTCCAAGCTCCGCTCAAACCGCAAATTCACCGACCTCCTCGCCCGCATCCGCTTGCGCCCTTAGCCTCGGTGTTTTAGGCCGCGAGATTTACACGGATTGACACGGATCCTGACACACTTTTGGCCTGATTTTCGCGTTACTATCGAGACGTCGACAATGCTTGAACGTCCTGGAGGCGGCGATGAAGGCCACATTATTTCTGGTCTTGTTGGTTTCGATTTTTACGGTGACAACGAAGGCGCAGGAGTCCTCGAGTGCCGCGGAATCTGTCGAGAAACTAAGGGCACAGTTACTCGAGGTGCAGACCAAGGAAGAGGCTCTGCGCGTTCGGGTGCAGCAGCTCGATGAGAGTTTGAAACCTGAAAACATCGAGCATTCGCTGGCGGGAATCGGTTCGACGAAGCCTGAGGAGTTGCGTGAGACGCGACGTCGCCAGTTGACGATCGAAAGAGAGGGTGTGCAGGCGCAACTCAATTTATTGCAGACGAGCCGGCAGCGTTTGGAAACTGCAATCGCAAATGCTGAAGCGCGTGCGTATCAGGAAAGCGCGCGGCCTCAGAATAAATTGTCTGCTTCCTCTTCAGCGGGTTATCGGTGGTTGATGTTTGGTGGTGGTGGCGCCGCTGCTTTGGCCCTCGCTGGAGGCGTCCTGTTTTACCGGCGCAGGATCCGTTTGCGTTAAGTTATCATATGGCTCGCATGCACCCGCGCCCGCGATCCATCACCATTATTGGTTGGGTATTCATCGTTTTCGGCAGCATCTCCCTCATCGCTGCATTGCTGCCACTCGGCGGTATCACCTTTGCACAATGGATTCCGGAGTTAAAAGCACACTGGATGGTTTATCTGGCGCGGATGATCGCAGTGGTTGCGGGGGTGTTCATGCTCTACGGCCGCAATTGGGCACGCTGGCTCCTCGTTGTTTGGATGGTGTTCCACGTAGTCGTCAGTGCCCTTCATTCCGTCATGCAGTTGTTGCTGCACGTGGTAATCTTTGCCGTGATTCTGTACTTCGTCTTTCGCCGCCAGGCTTCGGCTTACTTCTTACCGGGTAGCACTCGATACGTCTGAGGTTTGGAACCCGTCCGCTCGATGATCTTCCTCGCTTCGAGATCGAGCTTCACCGTCTCACCATACCAACTGATATTCCCCGAGAACTTACCTTTCAAATTCTTATTGAGCTGCTCGAACAATTCGTCGTGCGTTAGCTCTTTCTTTTGCAGTGCCGACAGGATCGCGGTTGTGAGCTGGTCGTAAGATTCCTTGCTGATGTTTCGTCCGCTCTTGCCTTGCGGATGTTTGGTCAGTATTTTCTCTTCTGCCATATCGTTTCCCCTTTCCAAAACACGGTTCATGAGGAGGCTTGCCACTATGCGTTACCTTGCTGCTCTAGCTCTAGCAATTCTGTCACTGCCGGCCGCACATTTCTCTCAGGGTGGGCAGATGGAAACTTCGCGCGGCGTCGCCGGCGGCGGAATCTCTGTCCCCGGCTGGACCGGAAAGATCGATGTTAAAGAAGAACTCGCCGGCATGACACTCAACAGCGCGAAGTTGTCTAACGAGGGCAACGCCTTGCACGTCATTACCGGACCCGCAGTAACTTACTGGAATCCCGCGAACAAAGCGACTGGCGATTACACAGTCAAAGCGACGTTCAAGGAACCGAAGTACATGAACCTCAATAACCACCCTCATCCTTACGGGTTAATGATCGCGGGCAACGATCTGGGAACGGGCCAGCAGAGTTACTTGTACTGCGCAGCGTACGGCACCGGCAACTTCATCGTGCGCGGTTTTGGACCAGACCCATTTCAAATGAATGGACCACGCGGTGCGGCGGATCCGGCAGTTAACAAAGCAGCCGGCCCGGGCGAACCCGTAACACAGGAAATCGCGATGTCAGTGAAGGGCGACAAGGTCGAGTGTGCGATCAATAAAAAGGTGGTTGCGAGTTATAACAAATCAGACCTCGTCACCACCGGCAAGCTCAAATCAACTGACGGCGTTTACGGCCTTCGCTTCGCACACAACACCGAAGTTCTTGTCACAGGGCTTGAGGTCACAAAACCTTAAGCACAAAGCACAAAACCATCAATGCCGGTTAGCCTGACTCAAAAGTCAGACGTCAGGCTTGGAGACGGTCAGTACAGGGAGCGGTAGCGACCTGGTCAGTGATCAGCATGCGATATTTCCTAAAGATTTTTGACTCCAATCGTTGACCAGGTTGCTACCGCTCCCTGTACTGACTTTCTCCAAGAATGATCTTCGAGTTTTGAGCCAAAGCCATGCCGGTTTTGAGCTTTTGTGCCTCTTCGCGGCTAAACTGTTAACGAAGCATCGTCTTCATAAAATCACGCACCTTCGAGCCGTAGGAATCCGGAGCGTCCTGCATCACTTCTTTGAACTTGTGCTCCAGCGCAAGCAGGCCGATCTGCTCCCGGAACGCATCAAATCGGAGTTCGTTGTGTGCTTGTGCGCTCTGCGCAAACGATTCCAGCGTCATTTTGCGTTCGCGGTCCGGATAAATCGCATCGATGATCGACGAACCGAGAGTGCGATAACTTTCAAACTGCGCCTCACTAAACCATTGGTCGGTGATAGTCTCCTGCGGGAACGTTGAACGACCCTGCCAGTAATTGATCACGTCGCGTGGCTCTCGACCGATGAGCGAGGGTTTAATCAGAATCAGAATGCCGTCGAAGTCTTCGTTTGGTCTCGAATCTCCCGGAGCCTTGTCGACACAGGAATAGGCTATCCTGCCGATCGCGCAATACTTACTCTTCAGGTTCTGAGATGGTACGCCGACTGCCATCTCGGGAATTTCAATGGGCACTCCGAGATCAACGCGGATCTGCCTGATGGACATCGCCAATGATTGAAACGAGTAATCCGGATCCGTCGTCGCATCGCTGACGACGATAAAGCGACAGCGCCGCAAAACCATTTCGTACAGACCGAGGTTTTCGAAGTGACCGCCATCAGAAAGGTAAACGTAGCGAGATTTGTCGTCGATAGTGCCGAACGCTTCCGCAAGGAATGGAAGCACGGAAAGTTTGGGAGTGTCGCGCTTGAACGTATCCTCGCCCGCAGGTCCTGGATTACCCATCCACCACCCAAACCTGACATTGAAGACCGCCATCAGAAATCGCACCACCGGTGACGTCATCATGAAGCCCATGTTTGGGCTCACGAACGCACCGGAGATCGCGATGGACGCTCCGAGCGTGATGCCGTCGTCTCCGCCATACTCTGTAGAGCGACGATAACCCAGCCAGTAGCTGCCCGCATGAAGCGGAGAAACTGTGAACGACTCGGCCCGGCGATCTTGCCACTGAAGCTTTTCTCCACCCGTTAGGTTCAGGGCCATATTCAAAACGTGAAAGAGTTTTCGTGAGTGACGAACCGGTACCAAATCTTCCTGGGGCCGGTCTTCTCGCTCGGTGCACGTGTCACCATGGCCGGGTTGCGGCCACAACTCATGCATCTGCAGATTGTCGAAACTGTCGAAGCCCGTGAAGCGATCCGGGCGCCGGTTGCAATGAGAGGCGCCGAGATAGGCACGAATGATTCGGTTGCGCCAGAGGTATTGGAGAGAGAAGACATTCGTGCTGATCATCCAGTTCATAACAGCGCCAAACACCGCTATCAGGATTGCCAGCCCCACGAGGAGCCGAAAAGGCGTCGTTTTGAGCAGCGTCATGTGCCAGGCGGCTACCGGGTGAGTCAGGTACGGAACGACTGCGCCTCCGACGAAGTTGCTGATGATCCGAGACGGCCGGCTGATCAAAATCCAGTTGGTTGCGAAGGAGAGCAGGACAATCAGAAAACCAAGGAACACCGGAGCCAGCACTTGAGTGGCAAAACCGAGAAAAATTCCTCCGGTGCCCGCCTTTTCCGCTTCTTTGGAATTAGCCGGCGTCTTCGCACTAAAACCGCCGATGATTGTCACAATTCCAGAGACAATACCCGCGACGGTCGCGAGCAATTTTCCCCAGTCCCTCCAGGCAAGTCCGCTCAAACCTTTACTTGTCGTGGTCAAGGTCTGATACATACGACCGAGGCTTAAAAGCAGCAACGGGCCATACAGCACCAGCAGATGCACTGCGCTCCACGCAAGCACGACAATCAACACCCAACCGCCCGCGCGCGCCCACCACTCTTGATCCTGATCCCTACTGAAGCGGCTTGTAAAACCGGTAATGAGTACCCCTTTAATCCCCATGAGCAGCAGGATGACGGGAACAGAGAACACGGCGTAACTAACAGGATGCTGATGGAATGTTGGAAGGCCGCGACTAATTATGTAGCTGACGATCACCCCGAGAATTAAAGGGACGAGTAGAACGATGATCCCTGTCGCCTTCAAGAGCATACCTAAATAACGGCTATTCTTTTTCTCATTTGGAGTGATCTTGCTGATTTTCCAAGCGGCGGAGATCCACGCTAAAAGGCTCGTCACTGCCAGGAATGCCGGGTAGTAGTACCACGGAAGCGGTGGACTGCCCGGCTGACAGCAAGTCCAAAGACACATCGCCAATGCCGCCGCACTGACAACCAGCCAAATCAAGCAACGCGAGATAAATCTTCCTTCTTCGACTTTGTAGCACTTGGGATTCGGCTTCACCGAACGGTAATCCTGGGAGCTCGGCAGGTTTCGTCCAATATAGGAAAGAGCCCAGAGTCCGGAGAGAAATCCAATTGCGAGTGAGATTGGAATCGTATACGACTGATACTTAGCGCTGCTTATGAGAGCGGAAATCCACATTCGTGGCACGAGGAGAAATGCCAGAAATACCGGCACAAACACCAGCCAGTTAAGCATTAGATTGCGGACGACGCTGGCCACCAGAGTCCATGTGTCAGCGCTCAGCAAACCCGGCCGCGGACTCAGGTAATTGCTGTAGATGCGAAGATGTTCGACTTGATTGGGATCGGGCGTCAGTGGTGTCTTGGGCGGCTTTGCGAGCTCATCGACGACCTCATTTATCCCGTTGCGGCGTATCCACGCGGACAGCCACCCACCGATAAAACCTCCGCCCGAAACGGTGGAAAGATAGTCAAACTTATCCAGCAATCCATGTCGCGCCAGACCCTGGAGAATTCCTAAATTAAAGGTTGCGCTGCGAACGCCGCCGCCGGACAAACAAAGCGCCGACCGAAGCGTACAGCCGGCAAGCTTCTCCCGTTGTTCCGGTATGAGCGAGCCGTGGTGTCCCGCCAGATTGCCGTTGAGGGTTGGGATCCCGATACTAATGTCGCTGATAGTGGCAAGCGCTCCCGCCTGGCTCAAACACTCCTTGTCACAGTCTTTTTCGCCCGCCGAAAGAGCGCTCTGTTCAGCGGTCCGCTCCTGGGCCTCGTACATCAACCGGTAGATACGTTTCAATATGCGGCCCTCGAACACTGGTTGGGGCTCCCGGTGAGGGCATCCAACCGTAGTCCGGTAATGGTTTAGTTGATTCCTTATGTCTCGAACTTCTGCCTCATCCAACCCTGGTTGATTTAGCCCCTCGTACTCTTCGAGCAGGATCTCGCAAAAAAATATTTCCCTCGTCGGCTCGGCGGCTTCTCCGTTGTTATTCATGATTTGTCCCTCTGTCGGTGAGCTTTTTTGGAAATGGCTTTTCCTTACATCTATGGCTCAGAGAGCAAAATCATTTCGAGGCGGGGCGGGGAACAACAACGCCCGGCAGACACAAAGTGAGGGCTGACGGGCGTGGAGGTATGATTTAACGAATGCCGACGAGACCCTGGACGGATTGGATTAACTTTTCGGAGTTGTACCCAACCCCGTCTTTGAAAACGATCTCGACGTTCTCGATGTCGCCGATCGTCGCGGCTGGATTTCCTTTCACGACCATCAAGTCAGCCTGTTTGCCGGTCGCGATCGACCCGATGCGCGTGTCTTCACCCAGAAACTTCGCGCCGTTCAGTGTCGCGATCTTGATGGCTTCAACCGGGGTGAATCCCGCCTCGACCAGCAGTTCAACTTCACGCAGATCGCCGAAGCCGGCGACAATCCCGCCGTTGCCAGTCGGATCGAGTCCTGCGATCAGCAGGCCGCCCGCCTTCACAAACTCACGCTCGAAGTCCATCGCCTTCCGCAGGAGGGCGACGAAGTTTGCCTCAGGCGAAACGCGCGCGCGTGCTTGCAGGTAACGCACGCGAGCGTCAGTCGACATCACATTCAGCACACGCTGGTTCAGCAACGCGCTGCTGGCGCCGATTCCGTTTGCAGCCAGCGGCGCGCCTCCCGCTTCGAAGACTGGCAGCGTTGAAGTAATGGCGACGTTTTTCGAAACGAGTGTGCGAATCGTCTCCTGTGCCGCGGGGCCGTTCAGATCGAGGGAACGCAAACTGTTCGACACGCCCTGCGGGCACTTGTCCGGCTCTTTGTTCGGAACGAATTCCGAATCTGCAAACAAACCGTGTTCGAGATTGTCGATGCCGATCTCTGCTGCCTCTTTGTAACCGATCGAACAGAGATGTCCGGTGACTCTAAGCCCGCGCTTGTGCGCCTCCTGAACGGCCGCGCGCAACTCCTCGCGAGAGATATTCATGTACGCCTTGAACGAAGTCGCGCCGAGGTCGGCCCAGTAGTTGACCATCCGTCGTGCATCGTCCGGACCGGTGAGCGTGTGCATCACGGGTGTGAACGACCCGCGCCCTTCGAGATACGGCGAGGTGATGTGCATCTTTGGTCCGATCATCCGCCCGGCATCGATCAGTTTCTTGATCTCGAGATCGGCGTACGGCGCAACGCTGCCCGTCGTGCGAATCGTCGTGACGCCGAGAGCGAGGTACAGGCGTGGAAAGCTTATGCCCATGTTGGAGTACATCGGCGGCGAGCCACCCATCGGAAAGAACATGTGGTTATGCATTCCCACGAGGCCGGGCAGCACCGTGTAGCCGTTGAGATCCAGCGTCTGCGCATTCGCCGGTATGCGCGCCGCAGCACTCGCGTCAACCGACTGAATCTTTCCGTCAGTGATTATGATTGTTTGGTCTTCCTTCGGCGGCGCGCCAGTGCCGTCAATGACGCGCACGTGAGTCAAGGCAACTACGGGCGCTTCGGTACGTATAAACTGCTGGCGCTCGGGCGCCTGCTGCGCGAACGAGTTGATGACAAAACAAAAGAGCAGCGCAAGAAGTGTGATTTTGGTTTTCATGGCGCGCATAAGATAACAAAACCTGCAGCTCCGCGTGATAAATTGAAATCCAATGACCGTACCGTTTGTAATCGGCGTAGCGGTTCTGCTGGGACTGCTGCTCTTTCTGGTTCAGGAGGTACGTCGCTGGCCTGGTCCACCAGAATGGGGCCGCACGCCTCGTTGGGGCAAGCGGCTGCGCGTTTCCCTCGGTGCGATCATTTTTCTGCTCGGCGTGTTGGTGTTCTGGGCTTTCTTGATCGAGCCGAATCGACTCGTAGTTGGCCAGCAAACGATTCAAATCGACAACTGGCCGCAGCCACTCAACGGTCTTCGCATCGCAGTACTCGCAGACATCCACGCGGGCGCGCCGTTCATCGACCAGCGGAAGTTGCGACTAATCGTCCAGCGCACAAATGAACTTCACCCCGATCTGATCGTGATACTCGGCGACTACATGACCGGCAATGGTTGGGTACGTCGAACGATGGAGCCTGAAGCGTTCGGCCCGATCCTGAAAGACTTGAATGCGCCGCTCGGTGTTTATTCGGTTCTCGGTAATCATGATTGGTGGTACAACGGAAGGAAGGTACGCACCGCTCTGGAGCAGAACGGCATCAAGGTGCTCGAGAATGAGGTGGCCCAACTCAATGCGCGAGGCACTTCACTGTGGCTTGTTGGTCTCGCTGATCTGTGGACGCGTGCACAGAACGTCGAAGAAACAATCAACAAGGTGCCGGAAGGTGTGGCGGTGATCGCTTTGACGCACAACCCCGACATCTTTCCGCAAGTTCCGCAACGCGTGCCGCTGTTGTTGGCGGGGCACACTCACGGCGGACAAGTGAGGCTTCCGTGGATCGGAAGCGTTGTCCACTCGTCACGAGTAGGCGAGCGCTATGAGGTGGGACACGTGTTTGAAAACAGTCATCATCTGTTCGTGACGACTGGAATCGGCACCAGTATTTTGCCCGTGCGCTTCGGCGTCCCACCTGAGATCGTGTTGCTGACCGTGAATGCGCCACAATAAGACCCCGCTCAATTTTTCGTGCTTTTGTGCAATTTTCCGGCGTAAAATGCTTTTCGTCTTTTTGCTTTTGTGATTTAATCTCGCTCTCTCCTCCAGGCCCGGCATGCATAAAACAACCCTCCCAATCATTGTTGCCTTCCTGTCGATTACCTCGGTTATCGCGCAGGACAAAAAGCAAAAGCCGTCGCCGTCGCCGAGCTCTACGCCCCCAGAGGTTGAGGACGTGGTGCGCGTGAACACGGAACTGGTGCAGACCGACGTAATGGTCTTTGACAAGCAGGGAAAGTTTGTCAGCGGATTGAAACCGGAAAACTTCGAGTTACTCGTCGACGGTCAAGCACAGCAGATCGCATTTTTTGAGAGCGTGGTGACGGGTGGCCGAAACGAGACAACCGCGCTGCGTGCCGGTAGCGGCAAGAAACACGCGCAACCCGTCGTCGAGGAACCAGCCGAACCGGGTTCTGAACGCGGACGCACGATTCTATTCTTCGTTAACGACCTGCACCTTGCGCCGGGCAGCCTCGCGCGCGTAAACAAAACGATCGGACAGTTTATCGATACGATGCTCGGTCCAAACGACCAGGTGGCGATCACGTCGGCGAGCGGGCAGATTGGGTTTCTTCAGCAACTGACAAACAACCCGATTGTACTTCGCGCTGCTCTCGATCGAATAAAATTTGTTCCAGGTGCGGCCACCGACGCCGAGCGTCCTCCGATGAGCGATTATGCCGCCTACCTGATCGGCGAACGCAATGACCGCGACCTGTTTGAATACTTCGTTCGGGAAACAATAAAACAGAATACGATGAAAGACCCCGACGACCGTCCGATAGCTACGGCTATGGTCGAACGGAGGGTGGGCACGACTCTTCGCAGCGCACAAGCAACTATCAGAACAGCGTTCGCTTCGCTCGTGAATCTCGTGCGCGCGACGGCCAAGGTGCCAGGGCGCAAACTCGTATTCTTCATATCCGACGGTTTTGTACCGCAGTTTGGTGGATCGGATTTCACCACGTTGATGAGTCGTGTCACGGGTTCTGCGAACCGCAGCAGCGTTGTCATCTACACGTTGGACGCGCGCGGGTTGAGTGTTGACTCGTCGCTCGATGCAAGTACCGGCGGCGGTTTCGACGTCTCGGGTGTCATGCGCAGCCGGATGAGCGGTGAGCTAACTTTTACACAGGAACCGCTGCACGCGCTCGCCGCCGACACCGGTGGACGCGCGCTCCTCAACTCCAACGATCTGACAGGCGGTATCGCGCGTGCGCTCGACGAAACCTCGCGTTACTACCTGCTCGCGTGGCGCCCCAGCAACGACGTGCAGCGGGCGTCAAACTTCTCCAAGATCAAAATCACGATTGCCGGCCAACCTGATCTGAAAGTGCAGTGGCGGCGTGGTTACCTTGGACCACCGCCCGAGAAGAATAAAACCACTGCGGCTCAAGCAGCGGCGTCCGTGCAAGTTGAAAACACCGACCCGTTGGGCGTGACGGAGACCTCCACTGAAGAACTGCACGCTGCCATTGGCCTCGGGTACAAACAAACCGCTGGTCCCAACATGCAACTGACGACGGCCGTGCAGCTCAATGCGCACTCGCCCGACAACAGTTCGGGGAAGGTTGACGTCAACGTATTGGGCGCCTTGTTTGATTCAAAGGGCAAGCCGGTAGGAAGTTTCAAGCAACGCATCGAGGTGCCGCGCACGCCGGCGCAGGCTCCGCTGTACGCAACGGTGAACCATCAGATGGAGGTGCCGCCGGGACTGTATCAAGTACGTATCCTGGCGTACGAACGCGCAATGACGGTTACGAACCTAACCGGCGCAATGGAGTGGATCGACATCCCGAAAGTGAAGGCGGGAAGTTTTGCGATCAGCAGTTTGTACGTGGGCGAGATCCCCGAGTCAGGAGCAGCAGCGGCGGTCGGTGTGAACGCGAGCCGGCGTTTTGGACGCAATTCAAAGATGCGGTTTACGGCGTACATCTACAACGCCGGCACGCCGCCGCAATTGACGGCACAGATCAAAGTAATGCACGGCAACAAGGCGGTGATTGCGCCGCCGGAGATAAAGATCTCGACGGACAAGCTGACTAACTTCACGACGATTCCGTACGCGGGCGAGTTTCCGTTGAGCTCGTTGCCGCCGGGCAATTACGAGTTGCAAATGACGATCACGGACCAGGTAAAAAAAGCCAGCGCCTCGGAGCAGTTCAAGTTCACGGTATATTAACCTGATGCACAAAACGCTCATCTTTCTCGTTGCAGCGCTGCTGTCGTTTTCTCTCACGACGCGCGCGCAGGAGAAGAAGCCGTCGCCGAGTCCCAAGCCTCAGGACCCGGACGACGTGGTGCGCGTCAACACGGAGTTGGTGCAGACCGACGTGATGGTCTTTGATAAAGACGGGAAGTTCGTCAGCGGCTTAAAGCAGGAAGACTTCGAGTTGCTTATCGAAGGTCAACCCCAGCCGATCAGTTTCTTTGACAGTGTTGTCACCGGTGGGAGAAGTGAAGTAGCGGCGTTGCGAGCAGCGGGTGGCAAGAAGCCGTCGCAGGTGGTTGACGACAGCAAAGAGCCGGCGTCGGAGCGTGGCCGCACGATCTTGTTTTTCATTAACGATCTGATGCTCGAGCCGGGCAGTCTTGCGCGCGTACACAAAACTGTCACGCAATTCATCGAGCGCATGATGGGCCCGAACGATCAAGTTGCGATCACTTCGTCGAGTGGCCAAATCGGTTTCCTCCAGCAACTGACTAACAACCCCGTCGTCTTGCGTGCGGCCCTCGCCCGGCTCAATTTCGTTCCGGGCATGGCTACCGACGGGCAACGCCCGTACATGAGTCCCTATGCGGCGTACCTGATCGTTGAACGAGGTGACGTGCCGCGCGACGCTTTCGGCTCGCAAGGACCGCCGCCTCCGACTCTGTTCGAGTATTTCGTTCAGCAAACGATCAAAGACAACCGTGTCCCGCGGGAAATTGCTGAGCCCCTCGTTAGACAGCGGGCGGGAACGATCCTGCGCCAGTCGGATCTCGCCGTTAAAAACGCCCTCTCCTCCCTCGTGAATCTGATGAGCTCCACGGCGAAACTGTCAGGACGCAAACTCATCTTCTTCATTTCTGACGGCTTTGTTCCGAATTTTACCGGTTCTGACTTCACCTTGATGATACGTCGCGTCACCGGGGCTGCGAATCGCAGCGCTGTTGTTATCTACACGTTGGACGCTAAAGGACTCAGTGTTGACTCGTCGCTCGACGCGAGTACGAGCGGTGGTTTCGATCCATACGGAATCTTACAAAGCCGAATGACTGGTGAACGAAGCTTTATCCAGGAACCGCTGCACGTACTCGCGGCTGACACCGGTGGACGCGCGCTACTGAACTCGAACGATCTGGCTGGCGGCATCGCGCGCGCCCTCGACGAAACTTCGCGTTACTACCTGCTTGCCTGGCGACCGGCGAACGACGCACAACGTGTCTCAAACTTCTCGAAGATAAAAGTAACGATCGCCGGACGGCCGGAATTGAAAGTGCAGTTGCGACGCGGCTACCTTGGACCACCGCCCGACAAGAACAGTGCGCAGGCGCAAGCGGCGGCTCCAGTGCAGGTCGAGAGCACGGACGTGCTCGGCGTGACTGAAACCTCAACTGGAGAACTGCATGCCGCCCTCGCACTCGGCTACAAACAAATCTCGGGACCGAACATGCAGCTCACTTCCGCCGTGCAGCTAAACGCACACTCGCGTGACAACAGTTCAGGGAAGATCGATGCGAACGTGTTAGGCGCGGTGTTTGATTCGAAGGGCAAGGCGGTGGGGAGTTTCAAGCAACGCATCGAAGTGCCGCGCACCCCCCCGCAGACGCCGCTCTACGCCACCGTGAATCACCAGGTGGATGTGCCGCCCGGACTGTATCAAGTGCGGATTCTGGCTTACGAGCGCGGACTGGGAACGAGGAACCTGACCAGCACGATGGAGTGGATCGACATCCCGAAGGTGAAGGCGGGAAGTTTTGCGATCAGCAGTTTGTACGTGGGCGAGATCGGCGAGTCGGCAGCAGCAACGCCGGTGGGCGTGAATGCGAGCCGGCGCTTCGCTCGCAACTCGCGGATGCGCTTCACTGCTTACATCTACAACGCGAGTACGCCGCCGCAGTTGAGTGCGCAGATCAAGGTGCTGCACGGTAACAAAGCCGTGATCGCGCCGCCGGAGGTAAAGATCTCAACAGAGAAGCTGACTAACTTCACGAACATTCCTTACACGGGCGAGTTTCCGTTGAGCTCGTTGCCGCCGGGCAATTACGAGTTGCAAGTGACGATCACGGACCAGACAAAGAAAGCCAGCGCCTCGGAGCAGTTCAAGTTCACGATCTATTAACTCGGCCGTATCGCATGCTGATCACTGACCAGGTCGCTACCGCTCCCTGTACTCACTGTCTCCAAGTCCGATGTCTGACTTTGAGGCTAGGCCACCGAAGCTTGACTTGAGCCCTGTGTCCAGCGTAGTCTGCCGACTTCACCGTGGAGTGGGTGAAGTTTAACCGTTCAGATCCCCTACGCAAGCAAAGCACCTCGACAACTTGCGGAGTCACTTTCCAGACTAGCCTCAACTATCTCTGCGTGGGAGCAGTGCCGGTTTGGAACGACAATTAACCTCTAATCCGAAGGAGACAATATGTCAAAAACCCGTTCCCTACTTATCCTCCTGACGTTATGTGTCGCAGTGGGCATCTCCTGGCTGGCCTACACGAGCAAGGGTAGTGCGACTGTAGCCGACGGCCCAAACCTTTCTGTTCGCGAGGACGTCCTTGGCTCGCAGTGGGTGGTCCGTGATGAAAACATCTCGTCAACAGCTTGCAGCGCGATCGAAGGCGAGGTCACCCCCGGACTGCGGCGACTCGTGCGCTTTACGGTAATGACGCCGAACACCGGAAATCGAGACATCTTCGTGGGCGATCCAAACGAGCACTTTGCGAACGGCGACGGGCTCTTTGAGTTTGCCACCTGTCATAACCATTTCCATTTCCGTCACTACGCACTCTATGAGCTTGTCGATCCACGCACCGGACAGGTGTGGCGTGCAGCGAAGCGCGGTTTCTGCATGCTCGACACGGATCCCAATCCGGTTCCCGTCGGCGGTGTGCCGCCTCGTGAAGGGCAGTTCCATAATTGCGGCGCAATCGGAATTCCTGGCAATCAGGGCATCAGTGCGGGCTGGGCCGACACGTACCGGTTTACACTCGCCGGACAGTACTTTGTTTTGGATGGCGGCGATGGTCAACCTGTGGTGCCGCCAGGCGACTACATCATTCGCATTACGGTTAATCCGCCGTTTGTGGCCCAGAAGGGCGAGGCTTGTCCAAACGTTGACACCAAGGGGTTCTGTCATCAGTTGCCGGAGACCAATTACACCGACAACGTCGGCACGGCAGCGATTTCGATTCCGGACCATCCGGGACGTAAAGGCGTTGGACCACTCGCAGGGAACAATGAAGCGACTGTCGAGTGCGACCACGGTTGCAATCAGTAATACTCGGAAGTCAAAATTACGGGAGGCACGAAGCGTTTGCTTTGTGCCTCCTGGTGTTTTAAAGCTGGACTCGTTTTACACGAAGGAATCACCAATGAACTTTGAACTCGAACACGCGATACCGGTTCTCAGTCGGACGCCTGCGACATTGACTTCACTCCTGTTCCTAATTCCCGAGCCGTGGGCCGTACAGAATGAAGGAGCAGACACCTGGAGTCCGTACGACATTCTGGGCCATCTCATTCACGCGGAACACACTGACTGGATCCCGCGCGCCAGGATCATTCTCGAGCACGGTGAGACGCGACCATTCGATCCCTTTGATCGTTTTGCGATGTTCGAGGACTCGCAAGGGAAATCAGTCGCGGAACTCCTTGAAATTTTCGCGCAGCTACGCACGCGGAGTCTCAACGACTTAAAGAGTATGAACTTAACACCTGAGTTCCTGGACAAGCGCGGCACGCACCCGGAATTTGGCGTCGTGACAATGAGGCAGTTGCTCGCTACGTGGGTCGTTCACGATCTTGGACACATCCGGCAGGTGGCGCGAGTAATGGCGAAGCAATACCGCGACGCCGTTGGACCATGGAAGGCATATTTGCCCGTCCTGGAGGAATAGTAATTCATTCATGTAAATCAAAATTTAATTCTGAAATCCTGTCTTCAGAACTGCGATCATGGCCACACGCTCGCCCTTCGCGATTGCCACTGGGCCAGCCACTCCGCTAACATACATCGAAATGATTATCCGGCGAACGGGAATCACCTGAGATGTTCGCCGCCCGGAGACACGGATTCCGGGCCTCTCCAAAAGCCAGCCACAACGAATTTCTATTTAGAAATTTATGCAGGTGCAGCCACGCTTCGTCCGGGAGGACACGTTAGTGGGGCGCGCTCATCGTGCGCGGCCAAACCGGCTTGGCGAGAAGCTGCGCATGATTCGCCTTCATTTTGGTCTGACTCAACCGGGATTGATTAAGAGACTCGCCGTCAGAGGCGAGACACTTTATCCGTCGAGCATTTCGCTATTTGAGCAAGGCGGGCGAGAGCCATCACTGCTGGTCCTGCTCGCATACTCGAGGCTTGCCCGGATCACTATCAACGATCTCGTCGACGACAAAGTGAAGCCGGGTGACTTGTCGATCAAGCCGCGGCGTTTCGATTAAACCCCACCTTGACGGCCATTTTCGGTTCGCAAACGTCGACTGATCGCCGTCGCCTGCGCGACTCTCATATTTCGAGAAGATCTTTACCGACAATCACTGGGCCGCGAAAATGAACCCGCGCCGCCCTGATCCACATATCATCCGTGATCGTGAGGTCATCCGCCGGGATTATATGAGAGAGTACAAGGAGTTTGACGCCGGCAGCGTTGGCAACACGCCCTGCATCTTCCGCTGCTGTGTGGCTGGCAAGGATATGTTGTTTAAGCCGCGTGGCGTTCGGCACTCGCGCCGCGAGGCGATCGATCGCCGGCAAGTACATGGCCTCATGAACGAGCACGTCGGCACCTTTGGCAAGTTGGATCAGATTGTCAGAAGGTGCGGTATCCCCTGAGATCACGATCGAGCGGTCACTAGTATCGAAGCGATAGGCCAGAGCCGGTTGTACAGGCGGATGAGGGACCAGCGCACAGGTGACCTTGACGGCTTCATCATTGAAGACCGTGCCACCATCTGTGAGCTCGTGCGCGTGCACAAGCGGTACGAGCGCGGGTTTACCCTCGTCGGCGATGCGGATATTGATGTCATAGGCGTTCATCTCGAAGAACAGTCTCGTGATCTTCTCGAGTGGCGGTGGTCCCCAGGTATCGAGTCTGGTCTCCAGACCGACCGTCCACGCCCCTAAGATAAGATTTCCGTAGTCGGCATTGTGATCTGAATGGTGATGCGTGATCAAGATGTGTCGCACTCGCGTGAGGGGCACACCTGCAGCGACGAGCTGTCGAGCGACGCCATCACCACAGTCGATTACGTAGGCGGAGTCATTGACGAGGATGACTTGCGACGACGCGGTTCTGTTCGTCCGCGGACGCGGACCACCGCCAGTGCCGAGTAGAATCAGACGCGTTTTTCTCCCCTGTGGTCGGCTAAGGATCGAGGACCGCCAAGGTGCCGCCAGCATGCCTGCGCCTGCTGCCACAAATTCTCTGCGATTCATCCTGTCCCTCCTACTGATCGGTCATTCCCACAAACAAGCATAAAGGCAAAAAATCGAAATGCGTTTGTGCCTTTTTGTGGCTGAAATACTCTTGAGGCGGCACGTTACTCGGCCACAGCGCGGAGTGCAGCTTCCACCGCCCCCGGCCCGCCTTTCGCATGTGCGTGACTGAAACGAACCACCATGTTCGTAACGCCATCATAAAATCCGAAGCTGCCGAAGTCCTCCGGCGCCGAGTGGCCGAAGGGACCCCGTACGTCAGCGTGTATTCGCGGCAGCGCCTCCATCACGGCGTCTGGGCCATCCCGTTCCAACACTTGGAGCAGATGCGCGGCCGCCGCTTTCGCTCCCGCCCTGATGCCTTCAGGTTTCACAGTTGACTTCTGATCGCCTGAGAACCACATTGTGCCGTCGGCGAACTGGACGAAATCAATGGTCAAAGTCAGCTTGTGATAGTCATGCGCGGCGATCGAATTCTCGCGCGACTGCCCCGGCGACAAGCCCTCGGGCGGATGGCTGCCGTAAGCTCCGTTACCATGCGGTCCGGAAGTGTAGTGACGACAGGCGTACGAATGGACCACCATGGTGCTTCTATTTACAATCGTGTACCGCAACACGCCTCCAACGCCAGAACCCAATGACGCGAACGCGAAGTACCGCGGCTTGGTAATAAGGAGTGGCGAGTCGGGCTGGTGTTCGATCTTCGGCGCGCGGCGCAGGACGTTACGCCAGGTGAAGATGCGCCGTCCAAGGAGCTTAGACCAGCGCTTTGCAGAAAAAATTCTGTTAATCTCGATAGTCATGTAAATCCTGTTAAGCTTACGCGATGAAAACAGCTCCGTACATCCCCTTAGTGCTGCTCCTTATTCTTAGCTCTTGCAGCTCACAGAGGCGTGTCACTCAACTTAGCTCCGACGAATGGCGCGCGGATCTTCGCTATCTCGCGCGCGAACTACCCGGTCGCCATGTTAACGCGTTCCACACGGTCAGCCGCGAAACTTTTAACGACGGAGTAGCTCGTCTGGACGCCGCCATCCCACAAATGAATGGCGACCAGGTAGTCGTCGGGCTGATGCGGATCGTCGCCCTGATTGGAGACGGCCACACGCATCTGGATTTGCCGCCGGGTTCTCTGCGCTACCCGATGGAACTTCAGTGGTTCGGCGATGAGTTGCGTGTGATTGCAGCGGCAGCCCCTTATCACGCGGCAGTCGGAGCGCGCGTACTGACGATCGGATCCGCGCCAGTAAGCGATGTGATGGACCAGGCGACACAGCTCGTCGCCCGCGGCGAGAATGACGGTCGGACGCGTCTCACTGCGACAATGCAATTGAGCGCTCCCGAAGTCTTGCACGGCTTAAGTGTGATTGCCGATGGAGAGAACGCGCCTTTCGATCTAGAGCTTGCTTCGGGCGAGCGGGAGACGATGAAATTTTCCCCAGCGCCACTCGGAGAGTTTTCCAGTTGGCGGCTCGCATCGGGAGAGAAGCCACCACTCTATTTGCAGCGATTGAATGAGCGATGGTGGACCGAGTTTCTCCCCGATTCACAGACCGTTTACTTCTCGTTCACCGGCTATCCGCCGGAAGACGAGTTCCGTGATCGTGCAGCGGCGCTCGTCAGTCTGATCGATGAATCGCACGCGCGGCGACTCGTAATCGATCTACGGCGCAATCAAGGCGGAGATCTCGATCGATTCCGGCGACTGCTGCTTCCGATGCTAAAGTCTCGCCGCGCGATCAATAGAAAGGGCGGGCTGTTTGTAATCGTCGGGCCGGGGACGTTTTCTGCCGCCACCGTGAATGCCCTCGATTTGCGCAACGAGGCGAACGCGATTCTGGCCGGCAATCCGACGGGAATGAGACCGAACCATTACGGCGAGCACGGAGAGTTTCGCCTGCCCAACTCCGGATTGCGAGTCTCTTACTCGACTCAATTCTATCGGTTCGCTGCCGATACTGATTCTGCGGTCGTTCCCGATCGGACTATCGAGCCGACGTGGACGGAGTTTAGCTCAGGACGCGATCCTGTGATGGAGTGGATTCTTTCTGTGCAATAGTGGTGAGCCGAGCAGGACTCGAACCTGCGACCCACAGGTTAAATTGGGTCCCCTATACAGATGAAGACACACGAGACAAATTACAATTTGTCGGCACAGTTACCATGCTGCCTCAGCGTCGGGACCGAGGCCGCCGTAACTTTGCAGCCAAACCCAGCAAGCCGCCTCCGAGCAACAGTATCGACATTGGCTCGGGCGTTGGCTCGGGCGTTTGGAAGTTGTAAGTAACGCTCTGGAACTGGAAGATTGGATTTCCATTCGGAAGAAAAAAGATCTGGACGTTAACAGTTGCAATACCGCCACCGATCAGATCAACAGTAAAAGTCGGAGGTTGGGAAGAACCACAATTGGATGCACACAAGAGCAATTGACCCGAAAAAGAGAAAGGACTGGTCAAGGTAAGGTTCGACGTGCTGTTCGGCACAATGATTGGAGGCCCGCTTAGGATGAGTACTCCTCCCAAACCGATGTTAGGGTAGAAGATGCCATCAAGGGTGACGCTGTGAAGAACGCTCGAACCGCCGAAAAACCCGCCGACGTCGATGGCCTGGCCGCTCACGCAGGGAAAGCATAACATCTGAGGGTGGGAGCTCCCTTGCTCTCCTCCACCGTTTGCGGCAAAGTTCAGTCCAGTTAAAGTGAACTGTGGGCCGCCGCTGAGTCCCGTGACAGAAAGCGTACCGCTGGTAATTACAATTGGATCAGCGGTAGCCGTTGCAGGCGTCAATGCTGCGATCACTAGTAGAGTGGCGAATACGCAGAGAATCTTCGACATACAGAACTTCCTTTCTGGGCGATAGAAGCGGAAGCCATTGACCAGTCGCCTCTTTATAATGGGTGAATGCTTATATATTCGGTTGAACGTCCTGCTGTCAAGGATTACGCGCACGCGTACCGCGCCTCTCGATTTGCTTTCGTTGATGAACGCAAGCCCATGGGCTTGCTCCCAGGCCGGCAGCGCGAGCTCGTAGGCGGCTGCTCTTTTCCACGTTTAACTTCAGACTGTAGCAGATTAAATGTGAGCCAACCGGCGAACGGTTGCTGGGTGAAGACAGTAACCCAATGATAACGGAGCTAAGACAGTTGCGCGGCGCCTGTAAGTTATTGATCCAGGGAATTGAGCCGAGCAGGACTCGAACCTGCGACCCACTGGTTAAAAGCCAGTTGCTCTACCAACTGAGCTATCGGCCCATCTACATGCAGAGAGCACGCTGGGCGTGCTCTTTGTTCGCGAGGAACTGGATGGCATTCTACCGAACGCGCGCGACATTGTCCAAAAGCTCTTCGCCACAAGAAATCACGTCGATGTTACTAGTCGCGGAGCCAGCCGCCCAGCGCAGAGTCGTGCACGATGATCGTCTGCGAGCGTTCGGGACCGGTGGAGACGAGGCCGATCTCCACGCCGATCTGTTGCGAGAGGAAGTCGACGTAACGACGCGCATTCGTGGGGAGGGAACTCATCTCCGTCATGCCCAATGTTGAACTCTGCCAGCCTGGCAACGTCGCATACACAGGTTCGATGCGCCGCAAATCCTGTGACACTGCCGGCAACGATTCGCACAATCGACCATTCAGCTTGTAGCCGGTGCAGACCTTGATTTCGTCGAGCGTGTCCAGCACGTCGAGTTTAGTTAACGCCACCGATGTGAAACCATTAATCTCCGCCGCGTAACGAGTCGCAAACGCATCAAACCAACCGCAACGACGCGGCCGTCCGGTCGAAGCCCCATACTCACGACCACGCTCGCGAATCAACTGGCCCAGCTCCGCCTCGCCTTCAAGCATTTCAGTCGGAAACGGACCTTCGCCGACGCGCGTCGTGTAAGTGCGCACGATGCCGAGGACGCCATTAAGACGTTGCGGCGCGAGGCCGGTGCCGGTGATTGCCCCCGCCGCCACGGTCGTAGACGAAGTAACAAACGGATAAGTACCGTGGTCCACGTCAAGCAACGTGGCCTGCGCGCCTTCGAGCAGGATCGAGCGACCGTCAGTCGCGGCGACGTTCAGGTAGTGTGTGGTGTCGGCAATGAACGGCGCGAGACGTTCCGTCAGCACCGACATCTCGCGGAAGATTTCATCGGCGTTCAGACGCTCGCCGCCATACGCTTCGATGATGCGATTCGCATCTTCGAGGTTTCGTTCGATGCGTGAACGAAGCACGTCCGGAACAAGCGCGTCCGCGGTGCGAATTCCACGACGCCCGGCCTTGTCTTCGTACGCAGGTCCAATACCGCGCAACGTAGTGCCGACTTTTTCATTGCCCAGCCGCTCTTCGCTGGTGTGGTCCAGCGCGCGGTGATACGGAAGGATCAGATGCGCGCGCGAACTGATCTTCACTCGTTCGGGTGAGACTTCGATGCCCTGTTGCGTCAGACGATCCGCTTCGACGAAAAACGCCTTCGGATCGATCACCATGCCATTGCCGAGCACGCACGTCTTGCCGCGGTGCACGATTCCAGACGGCAGCAAGTGCAGCACAAACGACTGGTCGCCGACCTGGACCGAATGTCCGGCGTTGTGACCGCCCTGGTAGCGAGCCACGATGTCGAAACGCTCTGCGAGCAGATCGACGATTTTGCCTTTACCTTCGTCGCCCCACTGGGCGCCGATGACTGCGATTACCTTTGTCATAAACCACGGATTACACGGATCGGGGAACGGATTAAGAACGGATCAGAATTGGGCCATCTCCTGGTATACCTGAATGTACTTCTTCGCGGCAGCGGCCCAGGAATTATCGACTAACATTCCGTTGTGCTGAATCTTTTGCCACTGCTCGGGCCGCGCATAAAAGTAAAGGGCTTCGCGTATTTTTTCAAGCAAAGCGCCTGCTTCGTAAGGTCGAAACTTAAACCCTGTACCGGCGCCACTGGCCGGATCAAACTGCTCGACAGTGTCGTCGAGACCACCGGTGGCGCGCACAATCGGGACCGTGCCGTAGCGCATGCTGTACATCTGATTCAAACCACATGGCTCATACAGCGAAGGCATCAGGAACATGTCGGCGCCCGCTTCGATCTGGTGGGCGAGCGGCTCGCCTGCGTAGCCTTTGTAGATGCCGACCTGCTGGGGTGCGGCATCATGCCAGCGCTGAAGAAAGTCTTCATACTCGCGTGCGCCGGCGCCAAGCGCGATGAAGAACGCACCAGTCTCGATAATCGGGCCGGCGAGCTGCCGGATCAAGTCGTAGCCCTTCTGCCCGACAAGCCTCGAGATGATCGCGATGATCGGTCGATTCGCATCTTCAGGCAATCCGAAGCGACGCAGCAAGTCGAGCTTGCAGTCACGCTTTCCGGAAAGATCTTCAGCCGAGAAATTTGTCGCGATGTGCGGATCCGTTTCGGGATTCCAAACGTCGTAATCGACACCGTTCGTGATTCCCGCCAGGCGATCACGGCGACCGCGGAGCAACCAATCGAGACCATGTCCCTGTTCAGGCGTTTGGATCTCACGCGCGTAACGCGGACTGACTGTCGAGAGCGCGTCGGCGGCGATGATTCCTGCTTTCAATGCAGAGGCGTTGCCGTGGAGCATGAAGTCGTCGCGCTCCGGCGCATCGCCAAAGCCAAGCCACCAGAGATCGCCGGCGTCGAAGAGTCCCTGGTAACCGACGTTGTGAAGTGAAAACAGGCTCTTCGTGTTTTGATAAAACGCTTCGTAACGACGGCGCGCGCGCAGCTCGGTAAGAGCGAAACCGCAGGGCCAGTCGTTACCATGCACGACATCTGGTTGCCAGTCGAGCGCTTTGAGCAAAGCGAGCGCGGCGCGCGAGAAGAACGCGAAACGAATGTGGTCGTCGTCGTAACCGTAGATTGCGGGACGCGCGAAAAACTCCGGCGTCTCGAGCAGGTAAGTTGGGGCGCCGACTGCGTCGCTATACAGGAAGCGAACGTTATGAACCTGACCGCGCCACTCAACGCGGACGCTCTCCAGCGAACCGCCGTTCAATAGCTCACGATCAATTTGATCGTAGAGCGGCAGTATGAGCCGCGCGTCGACGTCTTGTTTAATTAGTGCTTTGGGAAGAGCGCCGGAAACGTCAGCCAGCCCGCCGGTCTTGGCAAAAGGCACAGCTTCAGAAGTAAGGATCGCGACGCGCATTTTGGGTGAACATTTGTAGGGGCGGCCCTCCGTGGCCGCCCCTTGTTAAGTAATCGGTTGGTCGGATTCCGCGGAGGGGTGGCCACGGAGGGCCACCCCTACAATCAGCTCTGCATCGAGGCCAGAAATTCCGCGTTGGACTTCGTCTTCTCCAATCGCTCGAGCACGACTTCCATCTGCTCGACAGGTGACAGCGGATTCAACACACGCCTCATCACCCAAATGCGATTGAGATCTTCCTTGCTGATCAGCAGCTCTTCCTTGCGCGTCCCGGAGCGTTGCAAATCGATTGCAGGAAACAGGCGTTTGTCGCTCAGGCGACGGTCGAGATGGATTTCCGAGTTACCGGTGCCCTTGAACTCTTCGAAGATCACGTCATCCATACGCGAACCGGTGTCGATCAACGCAGTGGCGATGATCGTCAACGATCCGCCTTCTTCGATGTTGCGCGCTGCACCGAAGAACCGCTTCGGTCGCTGCAACGCATTTGAATCAATACCGCCGGAGAGGATCTTGCCGCTCGGCGGCACGACCGCGTTGTGTGCACGCGCGAGACGTGTAATCGAGTCGAGCAGAATCACGACGTCGCGCTTGTGTTCGACGAGGCGCTTGGCCTTCTCGATCACCATATCCGCGACTTGCACGTGACGTGTCGGCGGCTCGTCAAAGGTGGATGAAATTACTTCACCGTTGACCGACCGCTGCATGTCAGTGACTTCCTCGGGTCGCTCGTCGATCAGTAAGACTATCAATGTGGTTTCGGGATGGTTCTGTGTGACTGAATTCGCGATCGTTTGCAGCAGCATCGTTTTACCGGTGCGCGGCGGCGCGACGATCAGTCCACGTTGTCCTTTACCGAGCGGCGTCACCAGGTCGATGACGCGCGCCGAGAGGTTCTCGGACAAGGTCTCCATCTTCAACTGCTCTTCCGGATAGAGCGGCGTGAGATTGTCAAAGAAGACTTTCTCTCGTGCCTGATCCGGCGACTCGAAGTTGATCGCCTCGACTTTGATCAGTGCGAAATAGCGTTCACCTTCTTTCGGCGGCCGGATCTGGCCGCTGACGGTGTCGCCGGTGCGCAGGTCAAACTTGCGAATCTGCGATGGCGAGACGTAGATGTCGTCCGGGCCCGGCAGATAGTTGTACTCAGGAGCGCGGAGAAATCCGAACCCATCGGGCAACGTTTCCAACACACCTTCGGAGAAGATGAGACCGCTCTTTTCGGTCTGCGCTGCCAGTACTTTGAAGATGAGCTCCTGCTTACGCATCCCGGTCGCGCCGGGTACGTCCATGCTCTTGGCAATTTGCGTGAGCTTGGAGATAGACATCTCCTTCAGATCAGCCAGATTGTGAAAGCCCTCGTTCTTGCCGTCGCGGCCTTCTCTGGATTCTCTTTCAGGAGCTTCGGCAGTTGCTACAGTTGCGCCGCCGTCATCTCCATTGGCGTCAGTGTTCGCGCTCGAAGCGCGTGAACGTGTTCGTTGTGACATGTCAGTTATTCTCTAAAATTCTTTACGTAGTTTCAGCGGTTTATCAATTAACAAAACGGTGGATATTGAACGATTGTGCGGTAAGCGACTGGACGCGGGACGCGCGCAATGTCTCCCACTTCATTCGCGGGGCAATAAACTAATTCTCCTCAAACGGTACCGTGCAATGTAACTCAACTTTTCGCGCGCAGCAAATCGGTAATGTTTTTGATGCCACCGACTCGAAGCGCGTGGCCCAAAAGTTTAGGTTGACCAAAAGGGGGCAGATGAGAATTTCGGATGCCGATTTAATCCAAAGCGTACAAGCTCAGTGTTACGAATCTGTGTAATCCGTGGATCAAACTCTCCACAGATTACACAGATTGAATTGCGCTTTTGATCGCACGCCAAAGCTCGTCGCGACCGCGGCCGCTTTTGGCCGAGTAGGCCATCACGCTGTCGTCATTGAGCACGCGTGCAATGTGCTCCATGTTCTTCCTCAACTCATTGTTCGAAAGCTTATCGGATTTGGTGGCAACAAGTAACCGAGGCTTGTCACTTTCCTCAAGCCATTCGTGAAGCTGCAAATCCTGTTTTGTGGGTTCGTGGCGCGAATCTACGATTTGAATTGATAGCACAAGCTGGCGGCGCTTGGCAAGATAACTGGTGGCCATCTCTCCCCAGCTCGATTTTATTTCTCTTGGTACACGAGCGTACCCAAAGCCCGGAAAATCGACAAACTTGAATTGATCATTGATTAAAAAGAAATTTAAAGATTGAGTGCGGCCGGGAGTTGAAGAGGTGCGTGCGAGGCCGCGGACCGAGAGCAGGGAATTGATTAAGCTCGACTTACCGACATTGGAACGTCCGAGGAAAGCGATCTCGGGTTTTGAGTCTCGTGGCCAATCTTCTTCTTTGAAGGCGCTCTTGAGAAACTCGGCATTGAAGCGGCCACTGATTTTCACGGATGAACGCGGATTGGATCCGTGTTCATCCGTGCGAATCCGCGGCATAACCTAGTTCCCGGCGGCAGCGGCCTGGGCAGCAGCACGTTGCTGGTACAGCTCGACGATTTTTTGAATGCGTTCGCGGACGTTCGCGATCCTACTCTCGTAGTTCGGCATCCCTTTCACGACCTTCTCCAGGTGCGCAAGATACTCGGGATTATTACTCTCCGCTCTCAACGGCTGGAGGAACGGTTCAACTTTCGCGTAAACAAAGATGTGCTCGCCGTTAGCGTCGTTGAACATCTGCTCATCGATCGCGCCGTTCGTCACGAAGGAGCAAGCCATGTCCCAGTAGGAAACAACCATGCGGTAGTAACCGCTCTTATCGCTGGTCAATACATCCAGAAAATCTTTCGGGGATTGGGGGTTGAATTGAAAAAACCAATTCCGCGCTTCACGCATCGTCTTCTCGCGCCGGAGGTCGTAAAGCTTCAAAATCAGATCGGCATCATGATGTTTGCTCATAGTAATCTCTCCTGTTGTGGAAAACCACAGCTTAGGTGGTAAATCGGAATGTAGTTAGCTAGTCTGAATTCCTTGTGAAGGCTGCTCGGTCGTCCACAGTGGCGGACCTTCGTCGGTGGCCGCTGCCTGCGTCGGGCACGAATCCTCGAGTGCGAGCGACAACACTTCGTCGATCGTCTCTACGAGATGGATACACAGCGAGTCGCGCACCTCTTCGGGCAATTCGATGAGATCCTTTTCGTTGTCCTTCGGCAGAATGATCGTGTCGATGCCAAAGCGATGCGCTGCGAGCAACTTCTCTTTCACACCGCCGATCGGGAGCACCTTGCCGCGCAAAGTGATCTCGCCGGTCATGGCAACGTTCTTCTTGACGGCGACTCGCGCTAAAGCAGAAGCCATTGCAGTCGCCATCGTGATACCAGCCGACGGTCCGTCTTTTGGAATCGCGCCTTCGGGAATGTGAATATGCAAGTCGCGCTTGCGAATGAAATCAAGACTCATCGCGAGGCGTTCTGCCCGTGCACGGATGCAAGTCAACGCGGCTTGTGCCGACTCCTGCATAACGTCGCCGAGTTTTCCGGTGAGAGTTACGCCGCCACGTCCTTTAACGAGAGTGGCTTCGATCTGTAGCACCTCGCCGCCGATTTCAGTCCACGCCAGGCCCGTCGCGAGGCCGACTTCACTGTTGGCCGCAATGCCCTGCTGGCGAAACTTGATTGGGCCGAGCATCTCGCGAACACGTTCCGCATCAACCATCACGATCGCGTTCTCATCCGGCTGTTCAGCCACAAACTTACGCGCGAGCTTACGGCAGCACGATCCGATCTCTCGTTCGAGATTGCGAACGCCGGCCTCGCGAGTGTAGTGACGAATAACTTCGAGAATGCCTTCATCGGTAAAATCGAACTGATCCACCTTCAGGCCGTTGGCCTCGGCTTGTTTGGGCACGAGATGCCGCTTGGCGATCTCGAGTTTCTCTCGTTCGGTATAGCCCGACAGCCTGAGTATTTCGAGACGGTCTTGCAGTGCGGGTGGAATGGTGTGCAGGACGTTAGCAGTCGCGATGAAAAATACTTTGGAGAGATCGTATTCAACGTCGAGATAGTGGTCCTGGAACGTGTGGTTCTGTTCCGGATCGAGAACTTCGAGTAGCGCCGCGCTCGGGTCGCCGCGGAAGTCTGCGCCCAACTTGTCGACCTCATCCAACAACAACACCGGATTCACTGCTCCGGCCTTCTTCATCATCTGAATGATCTGTCCAGGCAGTGCGCCGATGTAAGTACGGCGATGACCACGGATCTCGGCTTCGTCGCGCACGCCGCCTAACGAGAGGCGCACGAACTTACGTCCGGTAGCTCGCGCGATCGATTTGCCAAGACTCGTTTTGCCGACTCCCGGCGGACCGACGAAGCAGAGAATCGATCCCTTCGGGTTCTTCACGAGTTGACGGACCGCAAGGTACTCGAGAATTCGTTCCTTGATCTTCTCGAGTCCGAAGTGATCTTCGTTCAATACTTCTTCAGCTTTAGCGAGATCTTTGATTTCTTTCGATTTCTGTTTCCACGGCACGCTGATGAGCCAGTCGATGTAAGTTCGCGAGACTGTGCCTTCAGCAGACATCGGCGGCATCGCTTCGAGGCGGTGCAGTTCCTGCATCGCTTTTTCTTTGGCCTCGTCGGTCATGCCGGCTTCTTCGATCTTCTTCTTCAGCTCTTCGAGCTCTGCTTTCTCATCCTTGCGACCAAGCTCTTTGTGAATCGCTTTGATCTGCTCGTTGAGATAGTACTCTTTCTGCGCCTTCTCCATCTGTCGCTTGACGCGCGTTTGGATCGTGCGATCGAGTTGTCGTTTCTCGATCTCGGTTTCCAGCAGCTCGATCAAGCGTTGCAGACGCGCTTGAGTGGAAAAGATCTCGAGCAGTCCCTGTTTGTCTTCTACTGAGATTCGCAGTTGTGATGCAAGAGCGTCTGCGAGATGAGAAGGTTCCTGATTGCGCAGCGCGGTTTGCAGAGCGTCGGTTTGCGTATCGGGCGCCAGTCGCAAGTGCTGCTCGACGAGCTGGCCTACTTTCTGGATAAGCGCATCGAGACGTGTGCCTTCCTCGTTGACTATGGGCGCGCGGCGTACGAGCGCCATGAACGCTCCATCGGTATTCTCGACACGCACAGTGGTGGCGCGTTCGCGACCTTCAACCACGACCTTGATCTGGCCATTCTCCTGTTTCTGCGACTGAAGAATACGACCGAGCGTCCCGATGCCGTAAATCTGCTCGGGGCCGGGTTCGTCAACAGTGGCGTCGTGCTGAGTGGCAAGAAAGATCGTGCGGTCAGTGGCCAGGGCCTGCTCGAGTGCGCGGACGGACCCGGCGCGACCGATTTTGAAAGCCACCTTTGTAAAAGGGAATATCACGACGTCGCGAATCGGCACCATCGGGTACCAGGCTACGTCGGCGGGGGTTCTGTCTGAATATTCTTCCATGATCAAACTCTACCTGAGAAAGAGGCCTAATTGTAAAACATTTCCTGCAGGGGCGCTATCGGTTCAAGGTTTTTCACGCTAAGGCGCAAAGACGCGATGAGAAAGTGCTTGGCGTCCTTTGCGCCTTGGCGTGAAATCTCTTTGTTCGGGCGGGTGTCTTAGGCTGCCGCGCCGTCGATGCCGGTGAGACCTTCACCCGGAACTGCCCGGCGGCGTTCAACCATTTCGCTGGTTATTACGAATTCTTTGACGCGTTTCTGCGAGGGAAGGGTGTACATGGCGTCAAGCAGGAGTTCTTCGAGGATCATCATCAGGCCGCGGGCGCCGACCTTACGCTCGACGGCTTGGCGCGCCACTGCCTTGAGGGCATCCTCGGTAAACTTCAGCTTGACATTATCGAAGTCGAATTTCTTCTGGTATTGCTTGACGAGTGCATTCTTAGGCTCGGTAAGAATCTTGATGAGGGCGCCTTCGTCGAGCTCGTGGAGCACGCCGCACACGGGCAATCGGCCAACAAACTCCGGAATCAATCCGAAACGAATGAGATCCTCGGGCTGCACCGCCGCCAGCGCCTCAGCGTGACGATGCATGCCAGACTTAACTTCCGCATGAAAACCCAGCGATTTGTTGCGCAGTCGCCGTTCGATCACCTTCTCGAGTCCGACAAATGCGCCGCCGCACAGGAACAGAATGTTCGTTGTGTCAACTGGGAAGAACTCCTGGTGCGGGTGCTTGCGGCCGCCTTGCGGCGGAACGTTCGCCACTGTCCCTTCGAGGATCTTCAACAGCGCTTGCTGCACGCCCTCGCCGGAGACGTCGCGCGTGATCGACGGGTTCTCATCCTTGCGACAAATCTTGTCGACTTCGTCGATATAGATGATGCCTTGTTGCGCGCGTTCGACATCGCCGTTCGCGGCTTGCAGCAGTTTGAGAATGATGTTCTCAACGTCTTCACCGACGTAGCCGGCTTCCGTCAACGTGGTGGCGTCGACGATGGTGAACGGCACACTCAACATGCGCGCGAGCGTTTGTGCCAGCAAGGTTTTGCCGGTGCCGGTGGGTCCGATCAGAAGAATGTTGGCTTTCTGAATCTCGACGTCGGAACGACGACGACCGAGCTCGATGCGTTTGTAGTGCTGGTAGACGGCGACGGCCAGGCGCTTCTTGGTTTCCTCCTGGCCGATCACGTATTCGTCTAAAAAGTTCTTAATCTCGCCGGGCTTCGGCAGTGGTGGGCGAGTGGCTACTGACTCTGCCTGCTGATCGTCGGTGATGATCTCGTTGCAGATGTCGATGCATTCGTTGCAAATGTAAACAGTGGGACCGGCAATGAGCTTCTTGACTTCGTTCTGTGACTTGCCGCAGAACGAGCAGCGCAGAGTATCATCGGTTCGTCTAACCATATTCTAGGGATGAAGCTCCTTTGGGGGAAATGCGCTGTTTACTCTCGGTGCGCGATGACCTCGTCTATTAAACCATATTCCTTGGCCTGCATGGCAGACATAATTTTATCTCGCTCGACATCGCGTTCGACAGTGTCGTAAGACTGCCCTGTGTGCTTCGCGATGATTTGCGAGGTGAGCTCGCGCATTCGCAGGATCTCTTCTGCTTGAATACGGATGTCTGTTGCCTGACCTTGCGATCCGCCTGAGGGTTGGTGAATGAGGATACGCGAATTGGGAAGAGCGAAACGTTTTCCTTTTGCGCCGGCCGCCAGCAGCAGCGCTCCCATCGATGCGCATTGTCCGACGCAGATAGTCGTGACGTCCGGGCGAATGAATTGCATCGTGTCGTAGATCGCCATTCCCGCGGTGATCGAACCACCAGGTGAATTGATATAGAGGTTGATGTCCTTTTCAGGATCTTCCGCTTCGAGAAATAGAAGTTGGGCTACGATAAGGTTGGCTATCTGATCGTCGATCGGGGTACCCAGGAAAATAATATTGTCTTTCAGTAGTCGTGAGTAAATGTCGAAGGCGCGCTCGCCTCGCGACGTTTGTTCGACGACCATTGGGACTAGAGCCATAGAATCTAACCTTCCTTTGGTTCGACCCACTCTGCGTTCGTTACGTGCGCGTTTTCGATCAAAAGATCAAGCGCTTTACGATTGCGCAATCTGTGCGCGATGCTACGTTCGCCTCCATTCTTTGTCAAGGCAGCACGCACTTGCTCTATCGGTTGTTGTGACGCAGTTGCGATCGATTGAATTTCTGCTTCTACTTCTTCATCCGAGACGGTGATATTCTCGGCTTCGGCAATCTTTTCAAGCAACATTGTTGCCCGTACATCTGCCTCGGCCTGCACCTTCACATCTTCGCGCGCCGCTTCCCAGTTGAGCTCCGGGCGGCGTGGATCGATGCCGCGCCCCATCATCTGGCGCGCTACACCTTCCAGCCGATAATTTGTTTGTTCATCTACTAAGCTCTGCGGCACTTCGAATTTGTGCACGTCGAGCAATTTGCGCAGGACGTCGTCGCGAAGCTCGCGATCAGACTCGGCTTTCGATCTCGACTCGAGATCTTCGCGCACCTTTGCCCGGAGTGTCTCAACGGAATCGAAGTCTCCGCCGAGACTTTTCGCCCATTCGTCGTCGAGCTCGGGCAGTTCCTTCTGTCTAACGGCCGTTACCTCAGCAACATACTCGACGCTCTTTCCTGCCAACCCGGCCGAGTTGTAGTCTTGCGGATAATCGACTGTGAACGTGCGGGTGTCGTCAGGTTTGACGCCGGTCAGGTTCTCCGTGAACTCCTGCATCACGCCGGGTCCGCCCAGAATTACTTCAACATCATCGACTTTGATATCTTCCGCTTCCGGTTCGTCGTCCACCATTCTTCCGCGTGCATTTATGGTGACGGTGTCGCCCAATACGGAGGCGCGATCTTCGACTGGTTGGAGCGAGGCGGATGCGTCGCGCAAGCTGTCGATCATCTGGTCGATATCTGCGTCTGTTACCGGCCGCGTGCGTCGTTCGGCTTCCAGTCCTTTATAAGTGTCCAGAGTTATCTCGGGCAGGACTTCGACCTCGACCCTGACCTTCAGCGGCTGTTGACCGAAATCCTTGAGACCCTCCTGGTCGTCAAAGTGCACCTGCGGTTCGGCGAGAGCGGCCAATTTGTGTTCGGCAACGGCATTCTGAACGGCTTCGGGAAGTAACTCACGCAGCACTTCAGTTTGGATCTCGCTTTTATATCGAGCGCGGACTACGGATGTTGGTGCATGTCCGGGACGAAAGCCGGGAACAGTCGCGGCTCTGCTGTAATTCTGGCTCACCCGATCGTAAGCGCTGCGCACTTGTTCCGGTTCGATCTCGATGTTGATCTCTTTGCGAGTTGGAGAGACGTCAATTAGTTCGGTTTTCATTTTGATTCAATTCTGTTGGTGCGAAAGGGGGGACTCGAACCCCCACACCTTTCGGTACCAGATCCTAAGTCTGGCGCGTCTGCCAATTCCGCCACTTTCGCTCGTTAAAAAGCGTCGATGAAGAATAGCACGCGATGTGAGGATTTAAAAAATAGGTGTCAGCGGACGCGGTAATCGATTCGCGGCTTGCCGAGGAAGTCTTTGCCGGTCTGCTTCGTGATGAGGCCGAGTTGTTCGAGTTCGTAGTAGGCGCGCTGGATTTCGCCTTTGTCGACGGAGAGTTTTTGCGCGAGCGCGGCGGGCGAGGGGAGCGATTCGCCTGGAGCAACAGTCTTCGCTTTGATCTCGTTCTCGATCTGCTGGCGGACCTGCGCGTACACGGGATTGTGGGAACGATCTCTCAACTCGATTTTCATCTTTTGTGGCTCAAAGCGTCCGCGTCACTTTTGACAACGATCGCGGCGAATCCGGATCGAGTCCCTTCGCCTCCGCCAGCAGCGCCGCGAAGAGTTGACCGGGAACTATGTACGGTATCGGCGCGAGAAACTCATCAATCTCACGAGACATCACGATCGAGCGTGTGCACATACTCGCCGCGTCAATGTCACTCGTGATCGCAAGAGTGTCGGCGTGCAACTCGCGGAGACGTTCGATCAGGCTCTTCACGCCGGGCAACATCACACCCGGTGGGGCAAAAAGAATGACCGGGAAGTGGCGCTCGACCATCGCCAGTGGTCCATGCAAAAAATCCGCTGACGAGAAACGCTCCGCGACGACATAACAAGTCTCCATCAGTTTCAATGCGAGCTCGTAAGCATTGGCGTAGGCCAGGCCGCGTCCGACGACGACGCAGTTTTCCATGAACACGTAACGTTGGACCAACTCGAGTATCGCGGGCTTTTGCTCGAGCGCGCCCGCGACGAGTTGTGGAATCGCTTCGTACGGCGCAGGAGTCTGGGCCAACTCGGCGGCGAGCATATGAAAGAGGAGCATCTGGCCGGTGAAAGTTTTCGTCGCGGCTACGGAGCGCTCGCGTCCACCGTGCGTCTGTAATGTTTCATCTACCAACCCGGTCATCGACGAGTTTGGTTCATTCGTGATGCCGATCGTGTAGGCGCCCGAACGGCGAGCGCTTTCGAGAACGCGATTGATGTCTTCACCTTCGCCTGATTGCGAAACGCCGACAACTAACGCGTGGCCCAACTTGAGACGCGCGTTGTAGATCGTATGGACCGAGGGCGCAGAAAGTGAAACAGGGATGCCGGTTGTGATTTCGAGTAAATAACGACCAAACAGGGCCGCGTTGTCGGAGCTACCGCGAGCGACGAGAACGATGAGATGAATGTCGCGAGCCTTCAGCAGGTTTCCGAGTTTCGCGATCTTGACGCGCTCTTCCGCGATCGTGCGTTCGAGGGCGGCCGGTTGCTCGGCGATCTCCGCAAGCATTAATGACATGTACGGGCGGATACTTTAACACGATCCTGAACGCGGATAAACGCGGATGAAGACGGATTGATCCGTGGTAATCTGTGGGCCTATGTCGTCCAGACTGGTGTCGCTCGACGTTTTTCGCGGGCTCACGATCGCCGGAATGGTGCTCGTAAACAATCCCGGCACTTGGTCCAGCATCTATTGGCCACTGGAACATGCAGAGTGGCATGGCTGGACGCCCACCGATCTCGTCTTTCCGTTCTTCTTGTTCATTGTCGGTGTGTCGATCACGCTTGCGTTCGGCCGTCGCGTCGAAGAAGGCGGCGTCAAACGCGACCTCTACCTCAAGGTCATCAAGCGCACGGCGATCATCTTTGGTCTCGGTCTGTTTCTGAACGGCTTTCCGTATTTTCAACTCGGCACGATTCGTATTCCCGGAGTGCTACAGCGCATCGCGATCTGTTATCTCGTCGCGTCGCTGATCTTCCTCACGACGAGAATCAGGACCCAACTGCTGATCGCTTTGGCGCTGCTGATTGTTTATTGCCTCGTTATGACTCGCCTCGCAGCTCCGGGATTTGCGGCGGGAGATCTGAGCAAGGAGGGAAGTATCGCGTCGTTTATAGATCGAGTGCTCCTTGGACCACACATCTGGAAACAAGGCAAGGTTTACGATCCCGAAGGTCTGCTCAGCACGATTCCAGCGGTGGCGACGACACTCTTCGGCGTCTTGACCGGACACTGGTTGCGCACGGAACGAACGCGAATGGAGAAAGTCGTGGGGATGTTCGTTGCCGGTGCTGTTTGTGTCGTACTCGGCTGGGTGTGGAATCCGTTCTTCCCGATCAATAAGTCGCTGTGGACGAGTTCTTACGTGCTCTTCACGGCGGGGCTGGCGTTGCAACTGCTCGCGCTGTGTTACTGGCTCATTGACATCAAAGGCTACCGCCGTTGGGCCTGGCCGTTTGAAGTGTTTGGTGTGAACGCCCTCGCGCTGTTTGTCGGAACAGGGTTGATGGTGAAGCTGATGGGACTGCTGCACGTGCAGGGTTGGATCTTTCGCACGCTGTTTCTCTCGTGGGCCTCGCCGATCAATGCGTCGCTGTTTTATGCGATTGCGTTTATCCTGCTGTGGTTGTTTTTAATGTGGTTACTTTACCGGAAGCGCATCTTTATCAAAGTATGACTTAAGCCGCAGATTCACGCAGATCTAATCTGCGTTAATCTGCGTTTATCTGCGGCCTGAACCCGGGCCACGCAGCACGCGCCCCGCGAGAGCGCTCGTGCGCTGCGCTTTATCGACGCTGACTTGCCCGTTTACCAGCACGTATTCGATGCCGGTTGGGTATTGATTGGGCGACTCGAAGGTGGCGCGATCGATCACCTTCGCGGGATCGAAAATCGTGATGTCGGCGAACATTCCTTCACGAATCAAACCGCGATCGCGTAAGCCGACGCGCGCAGCAGGGCCTCCGGTCATCTTGTGAATCGCAGCTTCGAGGGACAGGATTTTTTCGTCACGCACATAGTGACCAAGAATGCGCGGATAACTTCCCCAGCCACGCGGGTGTGATTTCGATCCGGCGAGTGGGCCATCTGTCGCTCGGGCGCCACTGTCAGTGCAAAAGCTGACGAACGGCGCCTGCATCGCGGCGCGCATGTCGGCTTCGCTCATCATGAAATAGATCGCGCTCGTCTGGCCGTTGTCAGCCAGCAGCAGATCAAACAGTGCATCGAGCGGATCTTTTTTCTGTTCCGCTGCAATCTCTGAAACACGTTTGCCTTGCAACGGCTCCAACTCGCGATTGACAACCGCGCTGATCAAGACTCCTCCCGGTCCATCGCTTCCGAGATAGATATTTTCCCACTCCTGCTGGTCCTCCGAGATCTCTTTCTTCAAACGTTGCCGCGTCGCCGGATCGCGCAGACGCTCGAGCATCTTTTCGACGCCACCTTCGAGCGCCCAGGGCGGCAAACACGCGCTGAGGGACGTGCTGCCCGCGATGTAAGGATAAATGTCTGCTGTAACATCGAGGCCTTGCGCGCGCGCCTGCTTGATGCGCGAGAGCACGTGCGACATGCGGCCCCAGTTCTTCTTGTACGCGGTCTTCAGGTGCCAGATCTCAACCGGTATCTGCGCCTTCCGCGCGATCTCGAAGACTTCGTCCAACGACGCGTCGATCCTGTTTGCTTCACTGCGTTGATGAGTTGCGTAGATGCCGCCGTACTGGCGCGCCACCTTTGCAAGCTCGACCAATTCTTTAGTGTCAGCAAAACGTGCCGGCACGTATTGGAGCGAAGTAGAAAGTCCGAGCGCGCCTTCGCGCATCGCATCGGCCACGAGTTTCTTCATCTGCTCCAACTCCGCAGGAGTCGGTGGTCGGTCGTCGTAACCGATGACGTGTTCGCGAACCTGAGTCGCGCCGACAAACGTGCCGAGATTCACGCCTGATCCTTGCTTCTCGAGGCGTTTGAAGTATTCGTCGAGCGTGCGCCAATCGATCGTGAGATTGAAGCGGCGCAGGAAGTCAGCCTGCTCCTTGATCTGGCGCTCGTTGATCGGCGCGATCGACTCGCCTTCGCCGGTGATCTCGGTCGTGACGCCCATCATCACTTTGCTCATCGCACGCGGATCGATCAGCAGGTAGGTTTCAGACTGGCCCAGCATGTCGATGAAGCCAGGTGCGACGACGAGACCTTGCGCGTCGATCGTTCGTGAAGCTGTTGCTTGCGCGAGTTTGCCGATGCGGACGATGCGATCGCCTTTGATTGCGACGTCGGCGATGTAGGCGGCGCGTCCGGAGCCGTCGACGATGCGCCCGTTTCTGATCAGGAGATCGTATTGCGGTGATTGCGGCAACGGCATCAAAACCATCGACCACAGAAAAACGCAGATGAAGGCGGATTTAAATATCAAGGAATCTACTCCTCTGATTCGGATCGGGCAGCATGCAGGTGTCGTATTTTCCAAACACGCGATATCGATTTTGAGCGACGAAGCGGTAGGCCAGATCGCGAAGCGCATGCGGTACGACTCCGGCGATCGACGAAGACGTGCCCCAAAAACCACCTAGCTCGCGTCCTGCTCGAAGGACCGCATCAGACCTTTGCAGCACTCGCTCATCCGGCTCGTCATAATTGACCACGACGTTAACGGTGTCCAGGTCCGTCGGATCTATACCATGCCGGCCCAACACCTTCTTCGCGAAGTCGCTCTGCAAAGACGCAAAACGCAAGCGCCCACGCTCATCGTGCTTCAGTAAAAATTGGACCAGCCGATTGCACAGCCCGCACACGCCGTCGTAGAACATGATTGGATTTGCACCGGGCATCACGGGTTCAGCAAAGGCTGATTTGCCGCGCGCAGTTGTTCATTGATTGCGGCGACGTCTTTCGTCTTCAACCCGTTCCAGTCGGCCATCAGTCTCGCCAGTGTTTTTTGCAACTCAGTTGCGGCAGTAACCATCGGCTCTGTCGGCGCGAGATCTGCGCTTTGCAGATGTTCGAGTAACGACGAGAAGCCTCCGTTCAAACGCGTTAGGTTCGGCTCACGCAGGTCGATTGTTCCACCGGGCAGTCCGGGTGAGCCCGCTTCGCCACGTCCCTCGCCGCCGATCGCGGCCGCTTTCTTATCGAGCGTATTCAGCGCCTCTGCAAGTGGTCCTCGATCGACGCGCTCGATCGCAGTCTTTATCTGAGCGCGAAGTTTTTTGATCTGGTCCACCGTCGCGAACGTTTGGTTCATTCCTTGATACGCCTCGATCGAAAGCGTGAACTGTCGTGTTAGATCGACGAGCGGCGTCTTCAAGCGCGGGTCCATCTTCACGGTCAGCGGTTCTGAACGCGAGGCGCCATTTGCCGTCAGCTTCACGGTGTATGTGCCCGGCAACACTGCGGGACCAAGCGGGTAGAGGGGCGTGTCGCGATAGATGGCTGATATCGGAAAGCCATGTCCGTAAGCTGCGGGCGCCGCGTATTTCAAGTCCCAAATAAAGCGTTGCATTCCTGCCTTCGTTTCGAGCATCTGAGGCGGGCGAAACCAGTATTCCGGCACAGCGTAATCGGTTGGGTTCACCGGTTCCGGTTTGTCGTCGCTTGAATAACGGCGTACGAGTTGGTTCTTACTATCGAAGATCTCGAGCGTGACTGGCGTCGTCGCATCTCGACGCAAATAATAGTTGATGATCGCGCCGTCGGGTGGATTTTGTCCCGCGGGCTCTTCCGGCGGGAGCGGCGTATCGGTGTTGACGTTGCGCTGAACACGATAAGCCAGTTGCGGAGCGAACAGGTGAACGTCCGCATCGCGCAGGGCAGAGTTGTACTGCCTGAGCGGTGTGATGTCGTCGAGGATCCAGAACGAGCGCCCGTGCGTGCCGACGACGACGTCGTCGTTGTGAATCACGAGATCGCGAATCGACGTGGCCGGCATGTTCAGACGCAGCGGCTGCCACCTATCGCCGTTGTCGAAAGACACGAAGACGGCGAGCTCAGTTCCGGCAAACAACAATCCTCGACGTTGGGGATCTTCCTTCACCGTGTTGACTGGACCATCCGGCAATCCGCTGACAATCTCTTTCCACGTTGTGCCGCCGTCGGTGGTGCGATAGATGTGCGGTTTCTGATCGTCGAGCCTGATCCGGTTTACCGCGACGTAAGCGGTGTTGAGATCGGAGTGGCTGGCGTCGATCTGAGAGATCTTGCTCCACGAAGTGATTGCCGGAGGTGTCACGTTCTTCCACGTTTTGCCGCCGTCTCGCGTGACATGAATTAGCCCATCGTCTGTGCCCGCCCAGATCACATTCACATCTTTCGGCGACGGCGCAACGGCGTAGATCACACCGCGTCGTGGTTGCGTCGCCATCTCGGGCCGACGAAAGACGCCGATGCTCTCCGGCACGTCAGGCTTCTCGCGTGAAAGATCGGGACTGATAACTTCCCAACTCGAACCGCCATTCGTCGTCTTGAACAACACGTTACCCGCAAGGTAAAGCACACGCGGATCGACAGGCGAGAAGAGAATCGGCGCGGTGCGAAGAAATCTGTACTTGCCACTGCGCAGAATTTCAGGCGCGACGTTTTGCACCTCGCCCGTGGTCATGTCGAAGCGCGTCGCCTTGCCGCCGTAGATCAGGTTCGGGTGAAGTGGATCGGGCGCGACGTAGCCGTACTCTTCAACGCCGACGGTGCGCCAGTCGCGGAACGTAATCGCGCCATTATCGCCGCGACTCTTCACGCCCGCGGAGCCGCTCTCCTGCTGTCCGCCGTAAACCCAGTACGGAAATTCATTGTCGGTAATGACGTGGTAGAACTGCGCGGTCGGTTGGTTGTACCACGAGCTCCACGTTTCGCCACCGTTGACGCTGACGACCGCGCCCTGGTCACTGGCGAGCAACATGATCTGCGGAGTGTCAGGATTGATCCAGAGGGTGTGGTAATCGTCGCCGCCCGGCGCACCTTTGAACGCAGTGAACGTTTTGCCGCCGTCAGTTGAACGATAAACGGCTATCGACGAAGTGTAGACGAGTTCCTTGTTGCGAGGATCGACGTCGATCTCGGCGAAGTCACTGCCGCGTGCCCACGCGCGTCTGTCGGTGCCGACGCGTCGCCAATTCTCCCCTGCGTCGTCAGAGCGATAAATGCCTCCGAGCTGTGGCGCATCGACTGTCGCGTAAACGGTGTTTGGATCACTCGGAGCGACTGCGATACCGATGCGGCCGAGACCTTGCTCGAACGTCGGCAAACCTTTCGTCAACTGGTGCCACGTATCGCCGCCGTCCGTTGTCTTGTAAAGTCCGCTGCCTGGTCCTTGCCACGCGCCGTTTTCCCACGGACCTTGCCGCGCCGACCACAAATCCGCGTAGATGACTTTTGCATTGCTCGGATCGAACACGAGTGCGATGGCGCCAGTGTTCTCGTCCTTATATAAGACTTTCTGCCACGTCTCGCCGCCGTCGGTCGAGCGAAAGATTCCGCGTTCCTCGTTGGGGCCGTATGGATGTCCCAACGCCGCGACGTAAACGCGATTCGGATCCCGCGGATCAACGAGTATCGCGCCGATCTGTTGCGCGTTGCGCAGTCCGAGGTGTCGCCATGTCTTGCCGCCGTCAGTCGATTTGTAAATGCCGTCGCCGGTGGAAAGGTCGGGCCGCTGGAGTCCCTCGCCGCTGCCGACGTAAATCGTTTCGGGGTTCGACGGCGCAATCGCAAGCGCGCCGATCGAACCCGTTGGCTGATCGTCAAAGATGGGTTTCCACGTGTGTCCGAAGTCGGTGGTTTTCCAAACGCCGCCGTTGTTGACTCCTATATAAAAGACGTTTGGTTGTCCCGGAACGCCGGTCGCGCCGACCGTGCGTCCGCCGCGAAATGGCCCGATCATCCGCCACTTCAGCGCGGGGGAGAAATCCGCCGGTTGGCCGTGAACGATTGAACTGAGAAACAGCAGGCAGAGCAGGAAACGCAGCGCGGAGTTGATCATCATGTTTTTGACAGGATTACAGGATTCGCAAGATAGACAGGATTTTTACTTGATCCTGTCAATTCTGTAAATCCGGTAATCCTGTCGCCAGGCGCTCTTTCGGTTCACGCCGGCGGAGTATGAGAGCGGAAATTAACGTCATGATGACGCCGACCGGCAGCGGCTCGAGAAATGTAAACGCCAGATTCACGAAGATATTGTTTCTGTAGAGAGTCATCATTCTGTTCATCTCCTGGAGTTCCTGCTCGATCTGAGCGGGCGGCTTACCCGAGTTACGCAGCTCCTGGGTCGCGTAAGCCGTGTATTTCTCAATGAAATCAGGCATGAAGTTGAAATAGAGAATTTCCCACGTTACGACGTACACGACGCCGGCAATCGCCACTATCAACAGCCCGATACTGAGTGCTCTGAGAAAACTGATACGTCCTCCGCCGACTGTGTCGCGATAAGATCGAATTCCAAAGAACACGAGTAGAAACGCCAGCACCATCGTGGTGTAGCCGATGACCACCCCTTTGTCGAACCCGATGTTTTCGATGAAAGCGACGTTGAGGCTCATCATCGCGGACAGGATCGCGCCGGAGATCAAACCGAACGTCAAAACGACTCTTTTCATAAGAACGTCTCCTTATCGATTTTGTAGTGGTGAACTTGAAACTCGCGGCGCAATTTACTGTTGTGCGCTGGGGTTGTCGTCATACTTTCGGGTGATTTCGCAGTTGCCGCGATAAATCATACTTTTGAGTTAAGGAATCAGTCCCATCTCTTTTCCGATCTGTACGGCTTGAGTGCGGCGGCGCGCACGGAGTTTATCGAAGAGACGGCTTGAGTGGGTCTTGACAGTGTTTTCGCTGACGAAGAGTTTGTCCGCGATTTCACGGTTGCTGAGGCCCTGTGCGATCAGCTCGAGGATTTCGAGCTCGCGTTTGGTGATGCCGAGATCTTTGAGGCGCTCCTCATTTAACGCGAAAGGTGGTGTGGCGGCTGGCACGGGCACTTCCTTCACCACTACGACTTCCTTATTTTTCGTCAACTTCAAGCCAAGCCAGATGCCGAGAGCGGCGAAGAGGGCGGCGATGAGCCCGCCATAGATCTCGATTGAGTGCTGTTGGACGAGGAAGCGAAACTCGATCAGCTTGAGCCCGACGATCAGAATCCCGCCGCATAGGCCGTAGATGAGTGTGTGGATGAGCGTCTTCTTCACAACGCGGAGGAAGGTTCAGAATGATGTCGCTTTAAAAAGTTCTGAACACTCAGCAGCATGTCTTGAAGTCCCGGCAGCCATTCCATATCGGAAATTTTTACTGCCTGTTGGTTCATAACCTTCTTGATTTGTGGATCGTCGAGAGCAGTAGTGGGAGAGTTGTAAAGAACTGGAATCACACGAAGGTTATTCGACGCTGCGGGCAGTCGATCAAGTGTGATCCCGAGTTCTGCCTGGCAAAACTTAGACTCAGAATAATGATTGGAGATCAAGGCAATGAAAACTTCGGCGTTAACGAGACCCTGAGTTATTTTGTCAATCCACGGATCTCCCGGCTCCAAAGACTGCATGGAGTACCAAACTCCGATCTCGCGAAGCTCAAGCCATTTGCAGAGCTTGCTTGCCATCGCCTCATCCCGGGTTGAAAAACTCAGAAATACAGGTCGCTGATCTGATCTTCCTCTTCGATACCGTTTATCTCTTCCTGTTTTCGCCCAATGTCTCATCCGCTGCAGCAAGTCCAGCGAAGTAAAAGGTTTTGGCAGGATGCCAACCAGGTCGTTAATGCCGGCGGACTTCAACGAGCGTCCCGCGTCAGGATCTTTAGAGGTGGCCAAAATGGCCGAGGGAATTCCTTTGTCCAGCAGCGCATCGATCAATTTGTACCGGTGCGTTTTGGGCATAGTTATTTCCGGATTCAGCACCACGAGATCGGGCTCCTGACGGTCAGCTAAAAGATTGCTGATGTCGTTTAGAAGTTGGTCAGAGTCCTTGTAACCCTTTACCTCGAACTCAGGAGAGAAACCGGCCGTAGCTTCGATTTGTCCCAATTCGGCGTCATCGTCGATTGCGAAGACGAGATATTTTTCCTTGGCTGCTTTACTCGACTGGGTGGTTTCACCGGATGCTTCTACCTTGGGAGTTGGAGCAGGTCGGGGCGCAGTTTGTTTGACCTGTTCAACGAAACCTTTAAGAAAGGCCCCATCGATAATGAGAAGGTTCTGGTTTACGTTCTGGTTTAGAGTCTGATAGCCCTCTTGATTTGGCAGAGTGTTAGTGGTGTGTGCAGTCGCTCCTGAGTCATCGCGATCTATGAACGCGTTCGGCACTTCATCCGGGGTTTCATCGAGTTCAGGCAACTGAAAAGAAGCTGTGGAAGTAACAATGTAATCAGCCAGGCTTTTTACAAAATCAGCATACATCCTATTCTTTCCCCGCCATCGAAGCATGCTGCCGACTGTTTCCTGTGTGTGACCTCCATTCACGTTCTTACCAAAAACTGGCGTTTGCCTGACGACGAACGGCAGCGGACCGGCATAAGGCGACCAGGTTATGGGAACGATTGAACGTGTAAGCGCTTTCTGATCGGTGGAGCTCGCCTTTGCCTTTCGCATTTCAAAGATCTGCCATTCTCCTCCAGCCGTTTCGTCTTGGAAGTAAGCGGGCGAGAGCAGCGCGATCATCAAGCAACTTGTTCGTACACCTGTTTCGCGATCCCCGGCATTTTCTTCAAAAGCGTCGCAACAGCCGACCTTTGCCGTAAGCGGAAGTCGTGCGCGGATGCGAACTGTGTCTGAGAGATCTTCGAAAAACTGCTGCACCCTCGATGTCTCTTCAGCACCGGCTCGCGCATAACTGAGATAGAAGTACGGCCGCTCTGGAATGTCGGCCTGGTTTTGAAACTCAGCTAGTTGCATATGGAAATCCCGGACCCGCACAAATGGTGGCGAAAGGAACCTTCTGCGTGCGTGGCCAAACAGACCTGTTTTGAGAGCGAAACAGTAGAACCGCCTGAGCCTCGTTGTCAAACAGTTCCGCGACTCCTAAAAAATTAGTTGACACGGTTTTAGGTCGCGCCTATACTCCTAAAAACTTAGGAGACAACGATGGCGCGACCGAAGACGGAGAACCTGACGCCGCTCGAGTTGGAGATCATGCACGTGCTCTGGGAAACCGGACCCGCGAACGTGCAAACCGTGCAGCAAAAACTCAAACGCGATCTCGCTTATACCACCGTCCAGACCATGCTCAACATTCTCGAGCGCAAAGGTAAAGCGAAACGGACGCTGAAGAATCGCGCTTACTTTTACAAGCCTGCGGTCAGCCGCAAACAAGTCGTCGGCAAGCACGTGAAAGACGTTGTCGATCGTCTTTTCGGTGGCTCGGCCGAAAGCCTCGTGATGAGCCTCGTCGAAACCAAGCATCTCACGCCGGAAAAACTCGCGCGCTTGCAAAAGCTCGTAGAACAGGTCAAGGAAGAAGCCGATGAGAACGAGTAGCCAACTGCTGTTGACCTTTCTCTTGAACGCCTGCTGGCAAATTGCACTCATCGCGGCGCTCGCCGCTCTTAGCTCGATGCTCTTGCGAAATTCTGTCGCGCGATATCGCCACTGGGTTTGGGTGAGTGCGCTCTGCTTGGCGTTCTTCGTTCCGGCGATCACATCGGCGCGCGTGCTGCTCGACAACGTTCAGCCAAGTTCCTCCAACGCGGGACTCATGTATGCGCGCGAGCCGGTTAGGCGTTTGTCAAATGAAAGCGCGCCAAACTTACCAGCTCGTGCTCTGCCGGCGCGGTCGACGTTTCAATTAAATCAAACGCTTGCACTCGCGCTGCTCGCGATCTACTGCGGCTTCGTTCTTTATCGCAGTTTCAAACTCGTCCAAGCCTGGCACACAACGCGAAGCATCAGACGTTCGGCCCTCCCGTTAGAACGCGATGAAAGAGTCGCCAAGATCAT
>JBKPPH010000054.1:0-17833 GCA_046733535.1 Acidobacteriota bacterium | reverse complement strand
GAGATGTGGGAACGCTTTTCCTACTACGGCATGCGCGCCATCCTGCTGCTCTACATGACCAAGACGTTTGCAGAAGGCGGGCTGGGTCTCGACGAGAAATACGCGGGCATCATCTACGCGACGTATGTTTCCTCAGTTTGGTATTTGCCGCTGCCCGGCGGCTGGCTCGCAGACCGAATATTGGGCGCGCGGCGAGCAGTTCTGTTAGGTGGAATCATCATCGCGTGCGGCCATTATTCAATGGCCATCAACTCGAAACTCACCTTCTACGCTGGTCTAATATTGATTGCGTGCGGAACTGGACTGCTGAAACCAAATATCAGCGCGATGGTGGGCCAGTTATATTCTGAAAAGGACAAGCGACGCGATGCGGGGTTTTCGATCTTTTACATGGGAATCAATCTCGGCGCGTTTCTGTCGCCGCTCGTAGTCGGCTTCCTCGCGCAGTCCGCCTTCTTCCGAAACTTTATTACTTCACTCGGCTTTAGTCCCACCTCGACCTGGCATTGGGGTTTTGCTGCGGCAGGTGTCGGCATGACGCTTGGTGTAATTCAGTACGTGCTTGGTCAGAAGCGACTGTCGGCAGTCGGAGAAAGACCGATCTTGCCGCCAATCGGGCCAGAATCGGATACACGGGAGGGAGTGGATTATCTGACGCTTGTGCTCGCCCTCGCGGGCGGAGTAGCGGGTGCGGCGCTCGGAATGATCTATGGCGAGGCCGGCGTGCTGTCAGCGCTGTTCCCCACGGTGGTTGGATTCTTTGTCGGATACCTCGGCGGGATCATGCGTCACTTAAACGGCGAGGAACTCAAACGAGTACTCGTGATCTTTATCCTGTTTGTTTTCTCGATTTTGTTTTGGATGACGTACGAACAGGCCGGCTCGAGCCTGACACTATTTGCGGATCGATTAACGCAAACGACGATTCTCGGATGGACATACCCGTCGAGCTGGTTTCAATCCGTTCCTGCGATTTTCGTGATCATCTTCGCGCCCATCATCGGAGCGGTGTGGCAAAAACTGGGAGATCGCCAACCGTCCAGTCCCGGTAAATTTACGATCGGGCTATTCTTTGCCGGCGTTGCTTTCGTCGTCATCGCGTTCGCCGCCACGTTGGCGGCGACCGGACGCGTTAGCCCCATGTGGCTGGTACTGGTCTATTTTCTGCAAACGATCGGTGAGCTTTGTTTGAGCCCGGTTGGCCTCAGCACGGTAACTAAACTCTCGCCGGGAAGAATGGTCGGACTGATGTTGGGAGTGTGGTTCCTCTCGATTTCCATCGGCAGCTTTATTGCCGGTCTAACCACGAGATTGTTCGAGGGCAACGACACCAGCGTGTTAACCCGAGGCTTCGGCATCTTCGCCGGCGTTACCCTCGTCGCAGCCGTTCTCCTGCTTTTCCTGACACCGCTCATCAAGAGAATGACGCCAAGAGCACAATGAAAAATATGACTCGTCTCAAAGGATTCTTGCTTGCAACTGTTTTACTGGCACTAGCCACCCATTCATTAAGAGCACAGAACAAACTACTCACGATCGACGACATCTTCGATCCGGTAAAAAAAGTTAACTTCAACGGCACCACGCCAACCGTTCGCTGGCTCAAGGACGGTAAGCACTACTTGATCACAAACGAGTCTTCGCGTCGCGACGTGCCGCGCTTGCAAAAAGTAGACGCGGCAACGGGTGAAGCTGTCGCTTTCTTCGACACTGCAAAAATGCAGGCTGCGTTTGCCGCGTTGCCGGGCGTCACCGCAGAGGATGCGCGACAACTGGCAAACCGTGGCAACTACAATCTCAATGCGGCTGAGACTGCCGCTCTGATCAACTGGTCCAACGATCTTTTCTATTACGAATTTGGCGGCGACCGCGCCATCCGGCTCACGAGCAACCCGGAAGAGGAAATGAGCGAAGAGTTCAGTCCCGACGGGCGCATGATCAGCTTCGTGCGTGAGAACAACTTGTACGTTGAAGATCTCGGCATGCAGCGCCGCGAGCGTGCTTTGACTCGCGACGGCAGCGCAAACATTCTCAACGGCCGCCTGGACTGGGTTTACCAGGAAGAACTGTACGGCCGCGGAAACTTCGGCGCTTACTGGTGGAGTCCGGATTCAACCAGCATCGCGTTTCTGCGCTTCGACGAATCGCCGGTGCCTGAGTTCACGGTTGTCGATCACATTCCTTATGACCAGAACGTCGAAGTCACACCGTATCCAAAGGCCGGCGATCCGAATCCGATCGTGAAGTTGGGCGTGGTGAATGCCGCGGGCGGCGACATTCGCTGGATCGATACGTTCCAGTATCAACCTACCGACCTTTTGATCTCGCGCGTCACCTGGACTCCAGACAGTAAGAAGGTGGTGTACCAGGCTCAGAACCGCGAGCAGACGTTTCTCGACCTGAACTTCGCCGATGCGCGTGAAGGCAAGTCGAGCAATGTCATTCACGAAACGTCGAAGGCGTGGGTCGCAATTAACGAGCAGCCGATCTGGCTGAAAGACGGTTCCTTCATCTGGGCCAGCGAGCGCAGCGGCTGGGAACATCTCTATCACTACTCCGCCGACGGAAAACTGCTGCGACAGATCACCGACGGCAAGTGGGAAGTGCGTTCGATCGAAGGCGTGGATGAAGAGGACGGCTACATCTACTTCACCGGCACGGAGCGCAGTCACATCGCGACGCATGGCTATCGTGTCAGGTTCGACGGGAGCGGCATGACACGTCTCACCCAAACGGAAGGCTCGCATCGCGTCGATCTCAGTCCGGCGGCTAATTACTTCATCGACGTTTGGAGCGATCTCAACACGCCGTCGCAAGTTCGTCTCTACGACGCCTCGGGCAAGCTCGTGCGTGTGATCGCGGAAAACAAAGTAGACGCGCTGAAGCAGTACAAACTCGGAACGGCAGAGCTGTTACAAGTGAAGACGCGCGACGGCTTTGTCATGGAAGCGATGATGATCAAGCCGCCCGACTTCGACGCGCGCAAGAAGTATCCGGTGATGAGCTTTACTTACAGTGGACCACACGCGCCGCAAGTGAGAAATGCCTGGGGCTCGCAGACGTACATGTTCCATCAACTGCTGGCGCAGAAGGGTTATATCATCTGGATTTGCGACAATCGCACCGCGAGTGGGAAAGGCATGGAGGCGACCTGGCCCGTGTACAAGAATTTCGGTGAGCTCGAACTGCGCGATCTCGAGGACGGTGTGACGTGGTTGAAGAGCCAGCCTTACGTCGACGGATCTCGCATCGGCATTTGGGGCTGGAGCTACGGCGGGTTCATGACGAGCTATGCGTTAACCCACAGCGAGTCGTTCAAGATCGGCATCGCCGGCGGCACCGTCGCCGACTGGCGCGATTACGACACGATCTACACCGAGCGTTACATGGGAACGCCGCAGAACAATCCCGAAGGTTATAAGAAGAGTTCGCCGGTGCACGCGGCGAAGAACCTGCATGGGAAGTTGTTACTTATCCACGGCGCGATCGACGACAACGTGCACATGCAGAACACGATGCAGTTCGTTTACGAGTTGCAGAAGGCAGGGAAACAGTTTCAGTTGATGCTGTATCCGAAGTCGAGGCATGGCGTAACTGATCCGGTGCTGTTGAAGCACCTGCGGCAGATCATGCTTGATTTCGTCATGCAAAACCTTTAGACAGGATTTACAAGATTTTGCAGGATGGACAGGATGCAGAATTGACAGATGAAATCTTGTTCATCCTGAACAATCTTGTAAATCCTGTTCCAAAGGTGGCACGGGCCTTGCTCCTCACCTGCCGAAGGAGGTCCCCCATGGCCACGTCCCTCGCTTTCGTCATTCCAGAACCCGAACCTCAGCTGCCTCTGCTGACGGACCAGATCCCAGTCGATTCTCAGACCCAGCTCCAGCGCGAGGTCCAGGCTAACCTCCAGCACGAAGTCGATTTAGTCACCGATCTAATTACAAATCCTGAGCTGCGAAAAATCTCGCAGACCATCCTCAGCGAGATGCTCCGGTTCTTCGATTGGCTCGCTCGCATCGAGAATAACCTTCACAAACTCGACACCCTCCTCGAGAGTCTTTCGCTTCTCGAAGTGCTCGAGTTCGAGGCGCGTTCGCTAACCGATTACATCGATACCAAAGCCATTAAAGCCGCCCAGGGGCACGAGCGATTGCACGAGGTCCTCGACGGCATTTCTTACGGCATTATTCACGATTTACGCAGGATTTTCGAGCGTGAGCTGGTCCGCGGGGTCACCGAGCAGTCGATTCCGCTCGTTTATGGAAAGATTCTTCACGCCCACGGTTTATTGACCAATTGCTTTCAACAATCAACCATCACTCTCTTGCAGGTCTTCAATCCCGGCCTGGATGCCTCGAAGCTTTTTAACGACGTCGAGTTGCGCCTCCAGCAGTCACTCATACTCTGCCGCGACCTTGCGTCACTCATGCGGTTTGTGCGCCTCGCCCAAGCCAATGACGATCCCGACGTGCTGCGGTCTGTTACCACGAGAATCCTCGAATTCCGCGACGGCAGCATGCAGTATCTGATGTACAAAGACTGGCGTGGTTACGAGAGCCTGGCGCTCGAAGTGATCACGGCCATCGAGAACAATCTCGAATCGAAACCGTTATTGCACCGGTTTCTCTGCTACCTGGAAGTGCTGTACGGCCACGTCAAGATGCGCGCTGTGCTGGCCGATGATTTCCCGTATTCCGGAGGCGATGAGGAGCTCTGAGGTGCCGCAAACTGTTAGGCCCGGGTAACAGATTTTGTTACTTGGCTAGTTTTTTTGACACTTGGGACAGTAGTAGGTCGATCTTCCACCCTGGACCACGCGCCTGATCTTCGTTCCACATCTCACACACGGTTCGCCTTCACGTTCGTAAACGCGCCAGAATCGTTCGCTCGTGCCGAAGTAACTGCCATTGCCGTCGGCGAGATCGATTCGCAAGGTGGAGCCCGCATCGATCGCTTCCTGCAATGTGTCGCGAATCGCTTGATACAACTTCCGCGCGCGCGGCTTCGATAATCGATTTGCGGGTTTCATCGGATTGACGCCCGCGAGGAAAAGCGCTTCCACGGCGTAGATGTTTCCGAGGCCGAGCACGCGCGTCTGGTCCAAAAGCAAGTGTTTCAACGGGCGGCGCGAGCGCGAGAGCGTTTGGAGAAAATAAGCTTCAGTGAATTGATCGGAGAGAGGCTCGGGCGCGAGTGATGAGAGTTCCTTCGGCTGCTTCGTGAAAATACGCATGCGGCCGAACTGCCGCATATCGCAGAACACGAGTCGCCGTTCGTCGTCGAGATAAAAGATTACGTGCGCGTAGGGCGGCAATGATTGATCGACAGTGAGTGACACGAACTTGCCCGTCATGCGCAGGTGTGTCGCGAGCACGTGTCCTGACTCGAGTTCGAAGAGGATGTACTTGCCGCGCCGTCCCACGCCGGTGATGAGAGCGTTGTTGAGTTGACGGTTGAAGGCCGGGCGCGAGATGCCGGGGGCGATGCGTTTGAGATTCAGTTCGGCGGCGAGGATACGCCGGCCCGTGATGACTGGAGAGAGGGCTCGAACGACGTGTTCTACTTCTGGAAGCTCAGGCATGGGAGAAACTTTAGACAGGATTTACAAGATTTTTCAGGATGAACAGGATTTATCTTGTCAATCATGAAACATCTTGTAAATCCTGTCTGCCAAGACCGTCGTCAATTAGTCGGCTTCGATAATATTTTCGATCTCTCGTTTCATTTGGTCAATCAATTCTGCTTTGCGCGCCTCGATATTCAGTCGCAGCAGGGGTTCGGTATTGGAGCCGCGGATGTTGAAGCGCCACTCAGCGGTCTCGAGCGAGTAGCCGTCGGTGAAGTCTTCCTGTCCCTCACCGTGAAACTTCTCCTTCACCTTCTCAATCACAACTTTGATGTCTTTGACCTTGTAGTTGAGCTCGCCGGACATGTAGTGACCAGCCATGTATGGCGCGATGATTTCCGAGAAGGGTTTGTCTTGCGTCGAAAGATGTTCGAGCACCAGCAGGAAGGGAATCACGCCGTTGTCGGCATAGAAGTTTTCCCGAAAGTAGTAATGCCCACTCAACTCGCCCGCAAACAGTCCATTCTCACGCCGCATACGATCTTTCATAAACGCGTGACCGCCCTTTGAGATAATCGGCCTGCCGCCCTTGCGCCGCACTGTATCGAGCGTGGGCCATATCACGCGCGGATCGAAGATGATCGTATTGTCGCTTCCGTACTTCGTGAGCAGTATGTCCGCCAGCAGCGCGATGATGTACGCGCCCGAGATGAACTCACCTTTCTCCGTGAAGAACATTGCGCGATCCGCATCCGCGTCCCACGCGACACCGAAGGCGGCGCGACGCTCTTTGATCAGCGCTTCGGTTTCGGTGCGGTTGCCGGGCAACATCGGATCGGGCGGTCCCTTGGGGAACGTGCCATCCGGCTCGAAATTCAAAGGTAGAAGATTGAGGCCCAGATCCTGCGCGAGCTTTGCTGCGGGCCGGCAAACAAATCCAAAGTTGGCATTCCCGACAAACGTGAACGGTTTGATCTTACTTCGATCGACAGACTTCAAGACGTGTTGCAGGTAGTTGTCGAGGATGTCGCGTTCCCTGCATGTGCCTTTTTTATCCGCAGTAACTTCAGCGTCTTTGTTGGCCTTCAACGCGTCGCGTATGTCGAAGAGACCAGTGTCGGAGGAGATCGCGGCCGCTTTCTCGCGCACCATCTTCAGTCCGTTATATTCCTTCGGATTGTGAGACGCGGACACGACAGCTCCGCCCGAGTATTCCTCCGACGCACCGACCGCGTAGTAGAGCATGTCGGTAGTGATCTGGCCGATGTCGACGACGTCGACACCCGCATCGAGGAAGCCTCTGACCAAACTTGCTTTCAGTGGAGGCGAGGACGATCTGGCATCCATCCCGACAACCATCGTCTTGGGCTTGAACAGGTAAACGTATGCCTTCGCGATTCGGTGATACGCCTCTTCGTCGATCTGTTCAGGATAGATTCCGCGGATGTCGTAAGCTCGAAAAACGTCCCAATTCACGATTGCCCTCCGTTAAGTGAACGTGTAGTCGGTGAGCGAAGTCTTGTCGCCGAGTACCGTTCCTGGTCCAACTACTGCCGAACGACCGATGTGACAACCGCGCCCGACGATCGCTCCGGTCAATTGCGCTGTGGTGCCGATGCGCGTGTGCGGCCAGATCACCGAGTTCTCGACGCGCGCACGCTCCTCGACAAAACATCCCTGGCCCAACACTGAGTTGATAATCTGCGCGCCCGGCTTGATCTGGCAGTCGTCGCCGATCATCGACAACTCATCGATCTCCGCCACTGTCGCCGCGTCAAACTGCCCGCGCCGTTCCTTGATGTGAAACCGCGACACGCGATTCGCAAGCAGATCGGCGTGCACTTGCAGGTACCGCTCCGGTGTTCCGATGTCGATCCAGTAAGTGCGCGCAGGGATGTGCGCATAAAACTTCTCGCCGCGTTTCAGCAGGTCAGGAAAGAGCCCATATTCAAACGAATAGTTCTCACCCGCAGGCAAGTAGTCGAGCACCTTCGGCTCGAGAATGTAGGTGCCGGCGTTGATCGTATTACACGTGATCTCATCGGCTTTCGGCTTTTCGAGAAACCGGCGGATGCTTCCGTCTTTTTCCGTCTCGACCAGTCCATAGCTTTGCGGATTCTCAACCGGCGTGAGCACGACCGTTGCCGTTGCTTTCCTTTCGTTGTGCTCGCGTATTACAGCTTTGAGATCCAGATCCGTAAGAATGTCGCCGTTGAAAACAACCGTCGGCTCGCGAATGAGATCTTCCGCAAACTTGTAAGCGCCCGCCGTTCCCATCGGCTGCGGCTCGACTGTGTATTTCAGCTTCACGCCAAAATCGGATCCGTCGCCGAGCAGTTGCTCGATTTTGTTAGGCTGGTACGAAAGCGATAATGTGATGTCGGTAATGCCAGCGCGTCGCAGCGTGTCGATTTGATAAAGAAGGAACGGTCGATTACAAATCGGTACAATCGGTTTTGGAGTGTAAACTGTCAGCGGCCGAAGGCGCGTGCCTTTGCCACCCGCGAGAATGAGTGCCTGCATGCTTTATGAATAGCGAAAGAAAGTCTAATATCGGGCCAAGTCTAACATAAGGGAGTTTGAAATGCCGGAATTGAACGAAGTAGTAATCATCAGCGCGGCGCGTACGCCGGTCGGAAAGTTTCTCGGCTCACTAAAAGGTTTCACCGCGCCGCAACTCGGCGCGATTGTCGTGCGCGAAAGTGTGAAGCGCGCGGGCATCAAGCCTGAGGACGTCGACGAAGTGATCATGGGATGCGTAATTCAAGCCGGCCTCGGACAGAATCCCGCGCGACAGGCAGCGTTGAACGGCGGCCTTCCGTCGACAGTTTCCGCAGTGACGATCAACAAAGTCTGCGGCTCGGGTTTGAAGGCGGTGATGTTGGCCGCACAGGGCATTCAACTCGGCGACTCGCAGTTGGTTGTTGCCGGCGGCATGGAGTCGATGAGCAATGCACCGTATCTCATACCGAAAGCGCGCGAAGGTTACCGGCTCGGTAATGGCGAACTGGTCGACTCGATGATCAACGACGGGCTGTGGTGCGCGTTTGAGAATTATCACATGGGCTGCACCGGTGAAGTCGTCGCGGAGGAGTATCGGATCAGCAGGGCCGAGCAGGACGAGTTTGCGACGAACTCGCACCGCAAGGCGGCGGCGGCGACGAAGGCGGGCAAGTTTAAAGATGAGATCGTGGCTGTTGAGATACCGCAGAAGAAGGGACAGACGCTCGTCTTCGATACCGATGAAACTGTGCGCGAAGACACGACTGTCGAAGTGCTCGGAAAGCTGAAGCCGGCTTTCAAGCAGGAAGGCGGGACGGTGACGGCAGGTAACGCGCCCGGTGTTAACGACGGCGCATCGGCAGTGGTCGTTACATCGTTGCAACGTGCACGCGAACTCGGCGTGGAGCCGATGGCGCGAATCGTTGCGCAGGCAGTCGCTGGACTCGAACCAAGGCTCGTGATGATGGCGCCAGTCGAGGCAGTGAAGAAGTTGTTCAAGAAAACGGGATGGTCGCCGAGTGAAGTCGATCTGATCGAATTGAACGAGGCGTTTTCAGTAGCAGCGATCGCGGTGACGCGTGAGCTTGGACTCGATCCGGAGAAAGTGAACGTGAATGGTGGTGCCGTGGCGCTGGGTCATGCGATCGGGCAATCAGGATCGAGATTGTTGACGACGGTGTTGTATGAGATGAAGAGGCGTCAGGCGCGGCGCGCGATCGTTTCGTTGTGTCTTGGTGGTGGTAATGCGGTTGCGATGGCTATCGAAAGGTAGACAGGATTAGACAAGATGGATGATGTGATTGGGGTAGTGGGCGCAGGGACGATGGGGAATGGGATCGCGCAGGTTGCGGCCCGTGCCGGTCACAACGTAATCATGCACGACGTGCGCGACGAGTTTCTCGATCGCGGATTGAGTGCGATCGATAAGAGCTTGCAACGCGACGTCGAGAAGGAGCGGCTCGACGGAGCAGGGAAGCAGTCGATCATCAACCGCATCCGGCGCACAACGGATTTCAATTCGTTCAAAGAAGCGTCGTTCGTCGTCGAAGCTGTCGTAGAAGATCTCGGCGTCAAGACACAGGTCTTCAAGATGCTGGACGAAGTTACACCAGCGCACGCGATTCTCGCTTCCAACACCTCGTCGATCTCGATCACGAAACTCGCCGCCGAAACTAAACGTCCCGACAAAGTCATCGGCATGCACTTCATGAATCCTGTTCCGGTCATGAAGCTCGTCGAAGTCATCCGCGGCATGGCGACTTCCGATGAAACTTACGAACGCGTCCGCACCTTGTCCGAACAGTTCGGCAAAGTCGCCCTCGACTGCCAGGACTCGCCCGGCTTTGTTTCGAATCGTGTCTTGATGCCGATGATCAACGAGGCAGTCTTCACGCTTTACGAAGGCGTCGCGAGCCGCGAAAGCATTGACGGCATCATGAAACTGGGCATGAATCATCCGATGGGGCCGCTCACGCTCGCCGATTTTATCGGTCTGGATGTATGCCTTGCCATCATGAATGTGTTATATGAGGGGCTCGGAGACCCCAAATACAGGCCGTGCCCGCTGCTGAAGCGTTATGTCGACGCCGGTTGGCTCGGGAGAAAGAGCGGCCGCGGCTTTTACGAATACTGATCCATTTCCGATTGCCGATTTATTAGGAAGCTCAGCAATCGAGAAACCTCAATCGGCAATTGGCAATCGGAAATCGGCAATGAAAATGCGCCCCACTATCTCGCATTATTGTCAGAAGTGCCTGGCAGCGAATCCGCTCGGCCAGGAGTTTTGCAATCGCTGCGGCACGCGCTTAATGATCGTTGTCGAACCGTCTTCTGCACGGTTCGAAGCCGGCCCCGCAAGTCTTTCCACTGACGAACATCTTCTCGAACGTATCTCCGCTGCTGAAAACAGAGTCTCGCGACTGGCTGAACGTCTCGAGCGCAGTCTCGATCTGCTCTTGCGCTACGCTCAGAACGCGTACTTCGATCGGTCTCTCATGCGAGCGCTGGTCGCGCTGCTAACCGAAGACGGCATCGTCGAAACAGAGCGGCTCGAACGCATGTGGAGCGAGCGCTGCCAGCGAGACACGGTCGAGCAGGAAGAGAACGTTCATCGCGACGAGTTGCGTATGCGAATACTCGCGGGCGCAAAAGTCGCGGACAAAGAGGCGTTCGAAGAGCTCATCAACGAGGGTTTCCTCCTCATCGAAGACAAGCAAATTCCGCAAGGCATCGCGAAACTCCAACGCGCGGCCGAGGTGTCAGAGGAGAACGCGGCTTTGAATCTTTACATCGGCGAGCACTTCTTCCGTCGAGGCAAAACAAAACAGGCGCGCGCGTACCTCGCGAAGGCACACGCGTCTTTGCCCGGCGATCTGCGCATCTCGTTGCTGTTGGGACTGACGTGCGCTGACGACGGCGAGGTGGAGCTCGCGAAAGATCTTTTGAGTAGTGCGACCGAGCGGGGCGGTTCTTCGTTCGCGGGACATTACGGTTTGGGATGGTTGTTTGTCGCGGAGAAGAACTGGCGGCGCGCACTCGGGGAATTCAAACGCGCTTTGACGGTGCGGCCTTCGCCGGAAGCACATTACGTGCTCGGCTGTCTTTACTACGAGCTCAACCGCGACGATCTCGCTGTCCGGCACTTGAGAAAAGCGACGAAGATGGATGAGGGCTATGCGGAGGCGTTTTCTCTGCTCGCTCAGGCTTATGAGCGGACCGGACGAAAAGAGTTAGCGCGGCAGGCTTTGGAAAAAGCAGATCGCAAGAGCGTGAATCTGTTTAAGTCAGGGGCTCGCCGGTTGATGACAGGCGCGGACAAGCGGCTAGCAGAGGCACTGCGCGAGGACGCGCTCGGAGCATTCAAGGCCGGCGAGCAACAGTCACACTAGTTAGACCGGATTGGCAGGATTCTTCAGGATTTACAAGATTCATCCTGAAGAATACTGTTCATCCTGTCTAACCGAGTTGGCCGTCGTGCGTTGACAGAGTCCCTCGCCTCGCTATAATTGCCCTTTTGCGCGGATAGCGCCTGAAACGCTATCGGCTGCAGTGCGGGGTAGTCATGCGGATTGAGCTGGAGAACCTGCAGGGCGGCAAGGGCGGTTTCGCCCATGTTTATCAGCCTGACGATCTCAATCCATTCGACGAACGCATACGATTGGTCGAGCCGGTCGCGGTAAAGGGAAACGTTAAATTGGCCGGCGCCCAGGTCGTTGTCAACGGCCACATCGATACGCGCGTGCAGGTCGAATGCGATCGTTGTTTGCAGCCGGCTGAGTTACCCGTCAACGCCGATTTCGCTTTGGAGTACGTCACCGGCTCGGATTACGAGTCGAGCGAAGCGGCGGAACTGACGCACGAGGAAATGTCGGTTTCAGTGTTCGACGGCGAAGCGATCGACGTCGACGAGATGGTAAAAGAGCAGATTTTGCTCGCCGTTCCCACTCGCATGCTGTGTCGCGAGGATTGCAAAGGCATTTGTCCGGAATGCGGCATCGACAGAAATTCCGGCAAATGCGCGTGTGTTACTGATGATGTCGATCCCCGTTGGGCGGCCCTGAAGAATTTAAAATAACGGAGTTATTATGCCAAATCCTAAGCGACGACATTCGAAAGCTCGTCGAGACAAACGTCGCGCGCATGACGCTTTGCGCGTGCCGCAAACTACCTTGTGCCCGAATTGCCGTGAGCCCCGCATGCCCCACCGTGTTTGCCCCAAATGCGGCCACTATAAAGGCCGCGAAGTGGTGCAGGTCGAACAAAGCTAAATCAAGTTTGTGCGAAGCCAGTCGCAGCATCAGCCCAAGCTGACGGGCAAGGTCGTTCTCGACGCGATGGGAAGCGACCAGGCGCCGCACGTTGAGATCGATGGCGCTCTCGCTGCGACACGCGACTTCGGAGTGGGCGTCATTCTTGTGGGCCAGGCCCACAAGGTCGAGCCGGAACTGCGAAAGTGTGGTTGGCGCGGCGACGGCGATCGTGGCATTGAGTTGGTTGAGGCGGCGGAAGTGATCGCGATGGACGATCCCGTCGCGACTTCCGTCAGACGGAAGAAGAAGAGTTCTTTGAGGATCGGTTCGAAGCTGGTGATGGAAGGCCGTGGCGACGGTTTCGTGTCCGCTGGAAACACCGGCGCCGCGATGGCGACCGCGAAGATGGTTATCGGCACGATTCCCGGTGTCGACAGGCCGGCGCTCGCGGCGATGATTCCGACTAAGGCTGCCAAACCGACGCTGTTGTTGGACGTCGGCGCAAACTCGGAGTGCAAACCCCATCACCTCGCACAGTTTGCGATCATGGGCGACGCTTACTCGCGTTCGGTGCTCGGCACGATCAAACCTTCGGTCGGCTTGATGAGCATCGGCGAGGAGGAGGCGAAGGGAAACGACCTGACGAAGGAAGCGTTTCCCCTCTTGCGCGAGTTGAGCAGTATCAACTTCGTCGGGAATGTCGAAGGCCGCGACGTTTTCTCGGGCATGGTAGACGTGATCGTCACCGACGGCTTTACGGGAAACGTGATGTTGAAGCTGTCGGAGGGGTTGACGGAAGCAATGCTCTCGATGTTGAAACGTGAGTTGACGCAAACTGCGGTAACGAAGGCTGGCGCAGTTCTCGCAAAGCCGGCGTTTCGCAGTATCAAGAAACGGCTCGACTACTCAGAGTATGGCGGCGCGCCGTTGTTGGGAGTGAGTCGCATCGTCGTGATCGGGCACGGCCGCTCGAACGCGCGTGCGATTCGGAACGCGATCAGGAGTGTGAAAGAGTTTTCCGAGCACCGGACGGCCGAACGAATTGAAGAAGGGATTAAAAACAAGCCGCAGCTTACCCAAATGAACACGGATGGTAATCTGCGTCTATCTGTGTAAACTGCGGCTGATTGTAGTAATCTGAGGAATCAATGGTGAATCAACGCGCTGGAATTCTGGGTACGGGCCACTCCTACCCTGACGGTATTCTGACGAATGCCGATCTCGCTCAGATGGTCGACACTTCTGACGAGTGGATCACGACGCGCACCGGGATCAAACAACGTCGCAAGGCCGCGCCGAACGAGTACACGTCGCTTTTCGCCGCGCGCGCCGCGCGCCAGGCGATCGAACGTGCGCGTTTGGACCCGTCCGACATCGATCTGCTTCTGTGCGCCACCGTCACGCCCGACCAGATACTTCCTTCGACCGGCTGCATCATCCAGGCCGAACTCGGCACTAACAACGCTGCCGCAATGGACATCGTCGCCGCGTGCTCCGGTTTTCTTTACGGAGTGTCGATGGCTGATTCGATGATCCGCACGGGCCAGGTGCGACACGCAATCGTCGTCGGTGCTGAGATACTGACGCAGTACGTCGATTACACCGATCGGCAGACGTGTGTGTTGTTCGGCGACGGCGCGGGCGCGGCAGTTTTAGGACCAACTGACAGCAATCGCGGCATCCTCGCGAGCAAGATCAAATCGGACGGGCGTTACGAAGAACAGCTTTTTTCGCCGGGCGGCGGCACGCGCAAGAGACCGACAGCGGAAACTATCGCGGCCGGCGATCATTTTTTCAAGATGAGAGGCAACGAGCTGTTCAAGGTCGCCGTTCGTTCGATGGCGGAGATCTCGCGTGAAGTTCTGGAGCAGGCCGGCGTGAAGTCAGACGACATCGATCTGTTCATTCCGCACCAGGCGAATCAGCGCATCACCGAAGCCGTGGCAGACAGGCTGAACGTCGATATGTCGAAGGTGTATTCGAACATCGCCGTGCACGGGAACACCTCGTCGGCATCGATACCGATCGCGCTTGATGAATGTGTTGCCGCAGGCCGGGTGAAGGAAGGCGATTTGGTGTTGATGAGTTCGTTTGGCGGCGGCGCGACCTGGGGCGCCGTATTGATGCGATGGTGAAATCATTGCCGATTTCCAATTGCCAGTTCCCGATTTGTCAATTGCGATGAGCGCGAATGGAACTTAATCAATTGGCAATCGGAAATCGCAAATTGGCAATGATCTTTCCCGGGCAGGGATCACAGAACCCTGGAATGGGACGGGAGCTGTTTGAGAAGTTTCCGGTCGCGCGCCACGTGTTTGAAGAAGCTGATGACGCGCTGGGTTTTTCGATCTCGCGGCTGTGCTTCGAAGGTCCGGCAGAGGACTTACAGTTAACCGAGAATACGCAACCCGCGATTCTCACCGTTTCTGTAGCCGCGTTCCGGGCGATGAAGGAAGCGGGGAGCGACGCGCCGGCATTTGTCGCGGGACACAGTTTGGGTGAATACTCGGCGCTTGTCGCGGCCGGTGCTTTGAAGTTGTCAGACGCCGTGCGAACGGTACGCGCTCGAGGACGCTACATGCAGGAGGCCGTGCCGGTTGGGACCGGTGCGATGGCGGCGATCATTGGCGGCGAGTTGAGCGACATCGAGCACGTTTGTGAAGAGGCACGCGACGGGCGGGTTTGTTCGATCGCGAATATAAACTCGCCGAATCAGCTTGTGATCGCAGGGAACACGGAGGCCATTGACCGCGCGATCGAGTTGTTGAAAGGCGTCGCGAAGCGCGTGATCAAGTTAAACGTGAGCGCACCATTTCATTGTGCGCTCATGAAGCCGGCGCAGGACAGGCTCGCCCCGGATCTCGAGCAGCTTGTTTTCGAGAATCCCGCGATGCCGGTCGTAACGAATGTCGATGCGCGCGCGACGACCGCACCGGATCAATTGCGCGACGCGCTCGTCAGGCAGGTCTCAGCACCTGTTCGGTGGGTCGAGTCCATGCAGTTGCTGATGCAGCAGGGCGTTGAGACGTTTGTTGAAGTCGGGCCGGGCAAGGTATTGTCAGGTCTGATGCGCCAGATCAGTCGTGATGTTAAGACATTGAACGTGGAAGATGCAGCAAGTTTGGAAACAACACGGAGTGCGCTTGCTGCCGGGAATTGATATTCAATTAAACTCACAGAGGAGCAAACACGATGCCCGATCAAGAGATCGAGAACAAAGTAAAACAGATTATTGTCGACGAGCTTGGTGTCGATGAAAACGAGGTCACGCCCAACGCACGCTTTATCGACGACCTCGGCGCCGACTCGCTGGACACGGTCGAACTCGTGATGCGTTTTGAAGAGGAGTTTGGCATCGAGATTCCCGACGAAGACGCTGAGAAGATTCAGAGTGTGCGGGACGCTTATAACTATATCGACCAGCACAAGAAGTAGACCGGTTATAGCCGCGGATGAACGCGGATTGATGCAGATCTGCGTTAATCCGCGTTCATCTGCGGCTAAGATTTCCAAGGAGTTCTGATTTGACACGTCGTGTCGTGATTACAGGCCTCGGCCTCGTCACACCCGTTGGCAACACTGTCGAAGACACGTGGACTGCCCTGATGAACGGGCGCAGTGGCGCTGACTACATCAAGAAGTTTGACGCCGAGAGGTTTTCAGTAAAGTTTGCCTGCGAGGTGAAGAACTTCGACCCGCTGGCATTCATCGCCAAGAAAGAGGCGCGCAAGATGGGCGCCTTTATTCATTATGCGGTGGTGGCGTCGATCGAAGCGATGGCCGACAGCGGCATGAAACTGACTGAGGAAGGCAAGCTTCCCAGCGATGTCGCGGAAAACGTCGGCACCTACATCAGCAGCGGCATCGGAGACTTTTGGGCCATCGAGCGAGAGCACTCGAAGCTGCTCGACGATGGACCGGATCGCGTCTCGCCTTTCTTCATCGTGTCCGCAATCGTAAATCTCGCCGCCGGCCAGGTCTCGATTCGCTTTGGCGCCAAAGGACCAAACTCGGCCACGGCCACGGCCTGCGCCGCCGGGGCGCACGCAATCGGCGACAGCTTCAGGATCATCCAACGCGGCGACGCCGATGTCATGATCTGCGGCGGGGCGGAGTCGGCCATCACGCCGATGAGCATTGCGGGATTTGCGTCGATGCGAGCGCTCTCGACGAACAACGACGATCCCGTGCACGCGTCGCGGCCGTTTGAGCGAGACCGCGATGGTTTCGTCATCGGCGAAGGCGCGGGGATCATGATCCTCGAGGAGCTGGAGTCGGCAAAACGAAGGGGCGCGAAGATCTACGCTGAGATTGTGGGCTACGGCGCGGCTGCCGACGCCTTCCATCTGACCATGCCCGATGAGACCGGATCGGGCGCGCGTCGCGTGATGCAGCGAACGTTGAAAGATGCGGGCGTGAGTCCGGAGCAGGTCGGCTACATCAACGCTCACGGAACATCGACGCCTTACAACGACAAGTTCGAAACACTCGCGATCAAAGACACGTTTGGCGCGCACGCTTACAAGCTCGCCGTCAGTTCGACGAAATCGATGACGGGCCACCTGTTGGGCGCCGCAGGCGGGATTGAGAGTGTGTTTAGTGTGCTGTCGCTGCATCGCAACGTGCTGCCGCCGACGATCAATTATGTGAACCCCGATCCCGATTGCGATCTTGACTACGTGCCCAACGAGCCGCGCGAGGCGAGGGTCGAGTACGTGCTCTCAAACAGCTTCGGGTTCGGCGGCACGAATGCGGCGTTGTTGTTCAAGAGGTACGAGGAGTAGGGCCGCAGATTAACGCAGATAAACGCCGATCTGATCTGCGTTAATCTGCGTTCATCCGCGGCTAATAAACATGAAAATTCTAGTCATGATGAAGCAGGTCGCGAACAAGGACGCGATCCTGCGAATTAACAAAGACGCCACGTGGATCGAAGAGGGCGATCTTTCTTTTGAAGTGAGTGAGTCGGACGGCTACGCGCTCGAAGAGGCGTTGCGCGTGCGCGAGAAGCTGGGCGGCGAAGTGGTTGTTTGCTCGATGGGCCCGCAACGCGTGAAGAGCGTGATCAAAGACGCGCTGGCGCGAGGCGCGGATCGAGCAATTCACGTCGTGGGCGATAACCTCACGCACCTGACGCCGTATGCGGCGGCGACTGTGCTGGCAGACGCGATTCGCGATGAAAAGCCGGATCTCGTAATGACAGGACTCCAGTCAGACGATCACGGCTACGGGCAGACGGGCGTAATCATGGCTGAACTCCTCGGCCTGCCGCACACGACGATCGTCATCGAGTTGGACGCTGCGGCAGATAAGCTGCGCGTCAAACGGGAACTGGAGAGTGGCTGGTATCAGTGGTACGAGATGCCCCTGCCCGCGCTGCTGACGATCCAGTCGGGCATCAGCCAGATTCGCTACGCGACGCTGAAGGGAATCATGGCCGCGAAGAAGAAGGAGATTAAGGAAGTGACGCCTTCGACCGAGCTTACCGGAAGGCCTTCGCATCAGCGCG
>JBKPPH010000053.1:0-3625 GCA_046733535.1 Acidobacteriota bacterium | reverse complement strand
AACCCTGCTTTCGTGGTCGCGGCGGCGCAGTTGCTCGAAGGGCCTGTGCGCTTCTGGCACGATCAGATCTTCTACAAGCCTGCCCATCATGGCGGCGTAGTGATCTGGCATCAGGACTACTCCTATTGGACCAGGACGACTCCCGTGGCCCATATCTCGTGCTGGATTGGCCTGGATGATTCGACTTGTGAGAACGGGTGTGTGCATTACGTGCCGGGAAGCCATCGCTGGCAACTCTTGCCGCGCACGAGTTTCGCGAATCGCATGGACGCGGTTCTCGATGCGTTGACGCCGGAGCAGCGCGCGGAGTTCAAGCCAGTACCGATCGAGTTGAAGGCAGGCGAGTGTTCATTTCACCATCCGTTGATGGTCCACGGCTCTTATGCGAACGAAACTCCGCGACCGCGACGCGCCGTGGTCATCAACGCATTCCGTGATGGAGTCGTTTCCGCCTCGGATGCGCCGTTACTCGAAGGCGTCCCACCGATTCCGGCAGGACAGAAGATCGACGGTCAATTCTTTCCGCTGTTGTTTAATCCTGCCGCCATCGAAACATAACAACGAGATCGAAGAACTGCGATACGCCTGCAAGGCTCGCGTGGTCTAATGTATGCAATCATTTTGAAAGGGGATCTGTAATGACAGCGAAAGCAACAGCGACTTCAAGCCGGAGAAAAGTGTCGAATCTTTTCAAGGCAGCGAAGTCGTTTTCCAGTTTTTCTGTAAACGATTTGCAACAGGCAAAAGAATTCTATGGTGAAACGCTCGGACTCGACGTTTCCGAAACACCCGAAGGGCTCGAACTACAGACCGGTAACAACACGGTATTCCTGTATCCCAAGCCAAATCACACCGCGGCCTCTTTCACCGTTCTGAACTTTAAAGTGAAGGACATCGAAGAAGCAGTCGACGAACTCGCCGCGCTGGGAGTGACGCTTGAACACTACAACCTCCCCGACATCAAGACAGACAATCGTGGAATCTTTCGTGGTCCAGGCCCACAGATAGCCTGGTTCAAAGACCCCGCAGGAAATATTCTGTCGGTTGTGCAGGCATAGCTTTCACACCCTACGAGGCGCGAAGGCACAAACGCCGGCTTCGGCTGATCGTTTGTGCCTTTTGCGTTTCTTGCTGCCTTGCATAATGCGGCTGCGGTTTGATAAGGAACTGTCCGTATGCCTACGCAAAACGAACCGGAGTTGAATGCCACAGCCACCGCCGAACTGATCGTCGGTCCTGAAGATCTCGCGAGCTCATTGCCGATCGAAACGGGTGACGCGTTTCCGCCAGTATTAGCAACAGCGCGGATGGTTGCGTTGATGGAGATTGCGGCCTCGCGCGTGCTGAAACCTCTGCTTGGACCAGGTGAGTTGTCCGTTGGTGTGACCGTCGATATCAACCACACCGCGCCCACACCGCCGGGCGCGCAAGTAACGGCGACTGCACGCTACGCCGGTCGCGAAGGCAAGCTATTCACTTTTGAAGTCGTCGCTGCCGATAACGGCGGTGAGGTCGGTCGCGGATGGCACAAACGCGCGATCGTCGCGAGCGAACGGCTGCAGAGCGGCGCCGCGAAGCGAGTTAGTTGATTAAGATGAACGTTCCGCAGGCGCTTGAGTCACCTGGAGCGTGCGAATGATTCTATCAATCTGTCCATCGCGTTCACGTTGCTTACGAACGAGTTCTTCAAGCATTAACTCACTCTTCAGGTTGACTTTGAAATCCTGTTCAGCCGCGAGCCTATCCTTCTCTGCCGCACGATTCTGCGACATCATGATCACTGGCGCTTGAAGCGCAGCAAGGGTCGAAAGCAAAAGGTTCAGCAAGATGTAGGGATACGGATCCCATTGCGCACCAGTTTCCCCACGGCCGAAGTGCGCCAGTAGAAGCGAATTGGCAGCCATCCATGTCAGTAAAATCGCACCGAAGATGAAAATGAATGTCCAGGATCCGCCGAAGGTTGCGACTCGATCGGCAACTCGTTGTCCAACGGTATATCGCTCCTCCATGACTTCGTTTACATTTCGCGATGCACGTTGAGCCACCAGTAAATTCGTTTGGCGCAGGCGTGCGCCGATCTCACAAATGACGTCAATGGCACAGTCAGGATGTGCCATTAAGAACTTCTGAAAGTTGTCACTACTCAGCCGGTGCAGGTGTGCATCGGTGATGGCTGATGCACTACTGGAACGCTGGCCCCGATCGAGTACTGCCAGTTCGCCAAAGAACTGACCTGGGCTCAACTCCGTAAGCGTGACTTGCTGAACATCTTCATCAGTCACCCAAATACGGACAGCGCCTTCCTCAACAACGTACAGGGCGTCACCGGTGTCATATTCATGAAAAATAACTTCGCCGGCTTTGTAATTAACCTGTTCCACATCCTCGGCCAGATGCTCCAATTCATGAGGTTCGAGACGCTGAAACAAGGGAACTCGCGCCAAACTCTGTGCTTCATCGCTCAAGTTTTCGATGGCTGACATGTAGTGTCCTTTCTGTTCCGCTTCTAGAACCCCAAGCGGTTTAGGAATTCAATATTAATTGCGAACGGGTTAGTCGCCGGCTGGTTCTGCGTAATAACTTCGACTGCCTGAGTTAATTTCGTAACGGCTGTGCCCAGATCTACATCGTCGGAATTGATCTCGATACATTCGGGAGAATCAAATGGGGTAATAAACAAATAACGCGGTATGTTGCTTTCTGTGATCGGCGTCGCTGGACCGAGAATTAAGAGGTGGTTATCGAAACGCGCATACCGATGAGCCGAGCCCAATTGCCGTTCCCAGTGCAATTCGCGCCTTTCGGTTAGTGAGCTAACGTGATCTATAAAGCGCCGCAAACGATCAGTTGTTGCTGGATCTCGTGTCATTGCGATTCCTTCCTGCGGGTTAATCGTGCTCTGAGTGCTGGCGGGAAACAGGACATTTCATACCAGAGTACGACGGTTTTCTTTGAAACGTCGCTAAGGAATGGTCTAATACGAATCACACTTTATCATTAACGGACCACTCCCGGATCCAAAGATCTAAGGCAACGCAAATCTGCGTTCTAACTCTTTTGTGATCTCGGCGGGTGTTTCGCTTCCCGAAAACTCGACCGGGTCTCCGAAAGTAACCGACACCGTACCTGGGCGAACGAAGAACTGTCGCCTCTGCTTCAATTCGAAAAGCCCGCGCAGCATGATCGGAACGACGGGCACCCGAAGCTCTGACGCCAACAGTCCGATACCAGCACGGAACGGTTGCAATCGCCCGTCCTTCGTTTCTGTTCCCTCCGGAAAGATCAGCACGCTCCAGCCGCGATCCATTGCTTCACCGGCATAGGCAAAGCTCTGCCGAAATCCACTCTCGCGCGGCAAAGGAAAAACATTGAAGAGGCCTGCGGCGAGCACATACGTTACTTTTGACTTCACACGCGCAAGCCACCCCATCGCCGCCGGCGGGAAACGCCAATCACGTAACATCTCGCCCTGCATCGCGATCGTTAACTGTGAACGCCATCGCACCGGCAACGCTGAAAGGATCAGCGCCGCGTCGACGTCAGTCACGTGGTTGGAAATAAACAGCACCGGGCCTTTGACGTGAGCAAGCCGCTCAACACCGATCACGCGTACGCGGCACATGAT
>JBKPPH010000052.1:0-10830 GCA_046733535.1 Acidobacteriota bacterium | reverse complement strand
TAAGGGCAAACGCCCACGCAACGGTTTGATACCCAGCAGTTGAAAGAGTTCGGGCGAAGCTATCGCGCTCGAGGCCACGAGAGGCCCACTAGTCGTACTGGCACGAAAGTGCCAATCACGCCAAGCTCCGAATTGCTCGATTGTCTGACTTTGTTTCTGCCAGTCTTCGATATTGCGTGGTGATGCTGTAGGCAGATTCCGTCTTTTTTCCGGGTTGATCTCACTTAACACCACCAGTCTATCAGGCGCTGAAAATGGTAGTGGCCGCAGCAAAAGCGCGTTCACAAAACTAAAGATTGCCGTGTTCGCACCGAGACCGAGCGCCAGAGTGAGGACGGCGATCACTGTGAAGGCTGGACGTTTCAGCAAACTTCGAATGCCAATTCTGATGTCTCTCAATAGCGCGTCCATAACTCGACTCCCCGTCAGCTATTTCAGTAACACGTTACTCGTATCTCAAAGGCGACCAACCACCCGTTGGTCAGGTCGAAAAGCGCAACGACTGTGCCGCACTGAATGCGGGCCATTTCAAAAAAACACGACGTGTCTTATGAAATTAATCGACTCTACTTGCTAGATTTCCGCAAAGTCTTTGAAGCCCACAACTCGCCGGAAATCTGGATCTCACTTCCTCCTTTTGGCTTTTGCCATGACTGCACTTGCAACAGCCAGAGTTGCGACCGCACGAGGTGCTTCGTATTTGAAACTCTTAGCCAGCTCACTTGCCCTCGTGGGGTCCTGTTCAGCAAGTGAGCTAACAAGAACAGAGAGATTCAAGTCTGAGGTATCAAGTTCGATTAGCTTCAAGCCGCTACTTGTAAGGAGAGCGACGCTCAGACCGCCATTAGCTTCTCCGGAGAATTCTTCGGCCGCGTTTGCAGCTTTGACTACTTCGCTTGCCACCTCCCAGGATCGGATCATGTCGGCTGCTAAAAATCGTGTTGCAAGGGCGGTGATTAGAAGTGCGCGGTTAGCATCGTCATCGTCTATACGTCGAGCTTCTGCGAGCGCCTCCTCCAACAACTCGACAGCCCGCGTTCGATCTAAACCCATCAGCAACCGTGCAATCTGCAGGTAGGCCCATGTCCGTTGCGGATGGGTCAAACTATCAGCCTTGGCTAACCTTAGAGCCGCTGTATTATTCTTCTTCGCGAGTGCCGTGCGGAGGAGAGATATATCGACATATCGTCGTGCCACTTCACGGCGATAGGCGTTATCGATTTTGTCGGCAATATCCTGCGCGGCGGGATTGCCTTCTACGGCCAATATTGCCGCGGCGTCAGCGTAGATCCCATCGCGCTCTGTGTCATTTTTCGCTCTGTCCACGCGCTCCTGCAACCGGTCGAGTACAGTGCGAGAGTCTGCGTCTCGGACAATGCCCTGAGTCAGAAGGAAATCATCAGAGTCTTCGATGGTGTTTGATCCCTGCTTCGCCAACGCAGTGAGTTGCGAGTGAAGTGCGACGGCGGTATCAGGCGTGTATTGTTCAAACAAAGGAAGCAGCCGTTTTATCACCATGTATTTGCCGATGAGTCCAGCGGACGTGAGGTCTTGATCTGGTGGCGGTAAAGGACGCAGCAAGATACTGGCTGCGACACGAAAGAAGCTGCTTCTAACCTCTGGTGGCAGATTGGGTGTAGTGATTGTATTTAAAGCAGGTATCCAACGAACGCCGCCATCGCCTGCGAACGTCACATACATACCCGGCGTAAACGCGTATGACGATAAACCGGATACGGTGTTTGCATCAGAAGTCGCATCCAACTCAACGCGCGCGAGCAGCCGCATAAATTGCTTGTCCGCGAGCGCAGGATTCAGGAGTCGAAGCCTGGAAAGAAAACTGATGGATGCCTCATTAACCCATTCCAAAGCGGGCGCAGCAAACTCGAAAGCCTTTTGCGCGTTATTGTCGTTGAGCAGCCGCTGCGCAAAGCTGAGTCGCTTTGACGTCTCGTCTGACGTGGTCCAACTGTCATTAACGGATCGCGTCTGAGCACTTGCTTGTTCGGCGGCTTTGGCCGCGGCGTCGTTCAGCTTTGCCAAAAACTCATCTCCGAGTGCACTGTCGCGACGCGCGGCGACGTTCAAAACCTCAGCACGAAAATCACCGTCGTCGCCTCGCCGCACCGCAATTACCATGGCTGGAGCTGAACCATTCGACGGTTCCAGGTCTTCTGCAGTATCGGCTCTTTCGGCGGCTTCCCACGCTCGACGGAGTAGTATCCGAGCCGCGTCTGGATCCATATCCCAAAGTGCGTCAGCGGAGCGAGCGAGCACCCGAGCACGAAGAGCCGGATCTTTGTAGCTGCGGGCCTCATCAGCGAGCGCCGTGATGATCGACGCCGCAAAAGTGCGCTGCTGCGCTTCAAGCACTTCGGTTCCAACTATCTCATCATCTTTTTTTGGCGATGCAGGTGGTGGAGGTTGATGGGTTTGAATCGGCGAATGCCCCGTTTGTGATGTCGGCGTCGCTTGTGTCGCTATTTGTTTTCCTTTGTGCGGTGATGCGGCCCCAAACAAAGATAGCGCGCACAACCAGGAAAACAGAACTAAGGCATTGGTTAAATGCATCGATCACTCGACCATTGGGCTAGTTTGGTTTCGACATTCGCAGAATCTCGTGCCTGTTTTCACAGTTTATCCGAAGCTTTATTTAACCTCTGCACCGTGGGTTCAATTTGAACCATTTCGCCCTTCGGCGCGCAATGGTTGTGCCGTGTGTTTTCGCCTGTTAATTAAAGCGCTTTTGTTGGCAGGAGTGGAGAATTCCGACCGAACTGCGAAGATTCTCTCACCCGAAGTGCGTGGAACGGCGTCCGATCATCCCCGCAGATCGACCGGCCACTAACGCACTCGGCTTCCATTTCGATTCTTCGCCGTTCCCTAGTCGCTGCCCGGCCCACTTGTGAACCAGAGAATGATAAAAATGATGGCTGCTGCAAATCTCAGCACGGATCGCATTTCGCGCCTGTCTAGCTACTCCCGTCTTCCGGTTTGTGACGCTAAAACTTTCCCCGCCGCATCACTAAATCTAACCTTCAAGCTTTGCGCTGATCTCACAACGGAAAAGAGTGTCAAGCCGAAACCAATCGCCAAAAGCTGCGCAATGTTGCGCACAACTGCGAAATAATTCGTGAATACAGGAAACGAGCCTGTCGCAAGGAAGTAAACCGCACAAATCGAAGCAAACTGGCCGGAATAGCAGTTGCGAGATTAGTGAGCAAATCTCTCGCAGCCGGTTACGTACACCGGTTCGCAAGCACTGGCGGAAAACATCATGATTACCCGACGCACATTTCTGAAATACACCGCAAGCACGGCACTGACCTGGTATGCCTTCAACAGGTTTGGAGTTCTGAAGGCGATCGCACAAATTCCAGGCGGAACACTCGATCCGAATTTGGTCCCAAAGTTCCAGACGCCACTGTTGATTCCACCCGTGATGCCAAGGGCTGCCAACCTCGTACAGCACGGAGGCAAGAAAATCGACTACTACGAAATTTCCCTGAAGCAGATCAGCCAGCAGATTTTGCCAGCACGCCTGCCACCAACAACTGTTTGGGGCTACGGTGCAGTGTCATCCGAAAGTACAAGGGGAGTTCTGCTTCACAATGCCCCTTCTCTGACGATTGAAGCTAAATGGAATACGCCAGTCCGAGTGAAATGGATCAATGATCTCAAGGACGGCAGCGGAGATTTCCTGCCTCATCTGTTGCCTGTCGATCCGACACTTCACTGGGCCAATCCACCTGGAGGCACCGCGGATCGTGACCTGCGACCCGATTTCACTGGCAAGACCTATGTATCCTTATCCGACTTCACAGATCCGAACACACAGTACACCCGCTACATGGGACCAGTGCCAATGGTAACGCACGTTCACGGAGCAGTGGGCGTAGGCGATGAGTCAGACGGCTATGCGGAAGCGTGGTATCTTCCGGATGCGGGAGACATTCCGGCCGGTTTCGCTCACGAAGGTACCTGGTACGCCTTCTTTAAAGGCAAAGCTGCGCGAAATTTTGGCGCCAGTTGGGCTCCCGGCTTTGCGACGTTCCAGTATCCGAATCTCAACCGCGCCTCCACCATTTGGTACCACGACCACGCCCTCGGCATGACTCGTCTGAACGTATACGCTGGTCCAGCCGGCTTTTATATCATTCGTGGCGGTCCGTCTGGAGATGACGCCGTCGTCGACAGTCGATTCGGGACGCCTGCGAATTTGCCTGGACCGGCACCAAAGGAGAAGGACAAGTTTCCACCCAATAAAACCTACTACGAAATTCCTATCGCTATTCAGGACCGCTCGTTCAATACTGACGGCTCGCTATTCTATCCCGACTCGCGCGCCTTCTTTGACGGATTCCTTCAACCGTTCATTCCTGAAACTGAAATCTCGCCCATCTGGAATCCGGAATTCTTCGGCAACATGATTATGGTCAATGGCAACACCTGGCCTTATCTTAATGTTGAGCAACGTCGCTATCGCTTCCGCTTATTAAATGGATGCCAATCGCGGTTTCTGATTCTTGACTTCAGTAACATCCCGGGCGTGGAGGTTTGGCAAATTGGCAATGAAGGTGGCTTCCTTGCAGCTCCCGTTAATATCACTGCGAATCATAGCAACCGTTTATTGATGGCTCTGGCTGAACGAGCCGATCTGATCGTTGATTTTACTCACGTGCCGCAGGGCAGTTTCGTGCTTGGCAACGTTGGTCCAGACGAGCCGTTTGGAGGTGGCGCCCCAAATGTGGACTTCGATCCGGCGGATCCGGATTCGACTGGTCAAGTGTTGGAGTTTCGCGTTGGGCCGGCGGTCGCACTCGATCCAACAACGCCGCCACGGTTTCTGACACTTCCGCCTATCACGCCGCTTCCTGCCGAAACGTCTACCCGGCCGCTCGCACTTCTTGAGAAGGGAGAAGTAATCCCTGAGATCAGTTTCGATGGTCCAATAGAAGCCATGCTTGGTAATGTGGATGATCACGGAAATGCCGTGCCTAAGATGTGGGCCGACGAAGTCAGCGAAAATCCGGCTGTGGATACTACGGAAGTCTGGGAATTCTTCAACCTCACAGCCGACGCACATCCCATGCACATTCACGAGGTTGCGTTCGAGGTGGTTAATCGCGAGGGCTTGGTGCTGGATGAGGAGTTAGAAGAGCCGCTGCAGCCGGTACAACTGACGGGTGACGTGCGACCTGCAGAACCTTGGGAGACCGGTTTCAAAGACACGGTCATTGCATATCCTGGTGAGGTCACGCGCGTGCGAGCAAAGTTCGACACACCGGGCCAATTCGTCTGGCACTGTCATATCGTAGAGCACGAGGATAACGAAATGATGCGGCCATATCGCATTGGTCCTATTCAGCCAGGCCAACCTGAATAAGCCGAGTTCAAAGCGGTACCCATGCTGATTGAATACTGCGCAATTGAGTTAACAGGGATGTTACTGGCCGTTCGTTAATCACTGCCGGGGCCAGTTGTGAACCAGAGGATGATAAAAATAACGGCTGCTGCAATCCCAACACCGATCGCAATCTTCGCCCCTGTCGAGAGGTTGTTCCCCCGGATGCTCTTTACCTGCGGGTAGGCTACCGTAGTAGCTACTCCTGTCTTCCGGTTTGTGACGCTAAAAGTTTCCGCACCGGCATCACTAATGTAACCCTCAAGCTTTGCCTGATCTCGCAGCTTGACCTTCACTCGAGTCGACTCACCGATCCCGAGTTTTAGTACATTCGCTTTGATCTTTTCGGCAAAGCGCGCCTGCTTCTCTTCTTTTGACTCAGCATAGGCCAGCCTTACACCGGCTAGATTTATGACCAGTGCAACGAGCAAGAGCGAAACCAGTTTCCTGGACATAAGAGACCTCCGTCGATGAATTTGACAGCACCTCAGAACCGAAGCGAAAAGTTTTCTGGACTAGAAGGGACTCCGGAACTGGAGTTGCGGCGGAAAGCTTTTGCGGGTTGTGAGCTGCGGCGGCGTCCTGGCAATTCACTTCATCGCTTCCGCTGGCTTTACACATCTATAGGCTAAATAGTCTGGAGCGAAACGCTTGCGTCTCGGCCATACTTTACCATCGTAGACGATCATGTAAGCTTGCTCGTCATTAATTTCAGTTGCCGTCCACCAGTAGATTACCTGAGAGCGGGCGTTCCAGAGCGGAGATTCTTTATCCGGACGGGTCCGGTAGGTCGCCCTTTTGGCCTGCCCATCCCAGATTCCGCCACTGTTGATGCCATGACGCGACAGCGATCGCACCGCTTCTTCTACGGTTGGCAAGCGCCACAAATTCTGCGGTACTTCAGCCGACGTCCTTCCGTCTTCCGATAAATGCTGGCAACCTCTGAGAGCCTCGTGCCAGGTAACGCCTTTGCGCGGCCAGCCAGCACCATCAGGCGCCCAAACGAGCCGCACCCCGTTGCCCTCCACCAGACGGGCTTCCAAGTTATTATCGTTAACACGTCCGGCGACGCGCACAACAGGCTCGGCGCCGCAAATGATAAGAGTCAGCAGCGGCAGCCCAACAGCTATCCAGTAAGCCCTGCGGCGCGGCTGCGGACGGCCATACCAATAAAGTATTCCGAGCAGAATCATCGGCAAAATAACCAACTGCATCGCAACGGCATCATCCCAATCGAAGAGAACGAACCCTAACGTTATTCCGACGAGCGCGTGGGCCATACCGCCGATACGCGGGAACGTTATGGCGAGCAGAGTTAGTGATAAGAAAATAATCATCGGGCTGAGATACTGAAGAAACATCAACCCGACGTTCAGGAAGAACGAATCGCGAAACCAGCCTTCATGAAAGTTTTCAATGATGCCCCAAAACGCCCAGAAGCAGGCAATCAAGGTTGATAACGCTACCGCTACCCATCCAGCAACTTGGCGCTTCGAGAATTGAACCATACGATTAGGAGCTCATTCCTCCAATACCAATAATGCCGTTTGTCCTCCACCCGAAGTTACATTCAACAGTGAAGACGCCGACAGACGAATTAACGCTCCCTCTACTTCATTCTGAAACAGAAATGGATTGCAATCAACGAACAATTCATCGAGATAGACACGGTCGGAATAAGCGGGAATGCTCGTCTTTTCCAAGATCACTCTTTCCTGAACCACATAAGGCCTGCGTAACGCAGCTTTGACTGCTTCCTGCCATTTCTGTCTATCGCTCTCCCAACCTAAAAACACACCATGGCCCCCATAATCGTCGTTTGGTTTGAGAACAAACCGTTCTCGCTCATTCAAAATCAAAGTCTCCAGATCAACCTCTGAACACTGAAAAACTATTCGCGACGGTCGGACGTAACGGGTCCACGGAATGTGTTTTTGAATCATGTCGAGCTCACCAGACTCGAATAGATATTCGTAAGCCGGATCTGAAAGAACTGCAAAGGTAGACTTTTTGTGTGCGAGCTTTGTACGGAACGAGTTTGCCATGCACACACGACCCTCCTGGTATGCCTTGACCAGCGGATGGTCCAGCCCAAACTCGCTCAGAAATTCGTGAATGACGACTCGCTTGTAAACAATGTCGATCCGCAATCCTTCCACAGATAGGTAGTCGCCGTTGTATTCGAGGTCGTGGGGATCAGCTATGAGCGCAGGATATCCTTGGGCAACAAAATAGTCTTTCAGGATTCGAAATTCACTACTGGTCGGCACACCTTCCCAATCCACGATTGCGATGCGCGGCTTGTCCTCTTCTCCGCCCCACTCGCGATACGCCTTTAACAAAGACATTAGCAGCGCCCGATGCGGCTGAGGCAGCCAATGAGCATTGGCTTCGAGAAACTCTTTCACCGCCGGTAACTGGAAAAGAATTTTCTCCAGTTGCATCTGATCACCGACACCGGCAGGTGTTTCAGCGTTGTACTCCAGAAACTGGAAGCCTTTCGCACTCACATGAGCATCGAGACGACTGCTCACAGACAAGCGGGAATACCCCGGCTCAATGCGCGCCGCCTTCTCTTCGGCATTTGTAAGATCAAGAACTGCCAACAGTGCTTCATCGTTGAGGGCGGCAATCGCAATCTTTTCAAAAGCACCAGCAAGCGTTTCGGCGGCGCGCTTTACGGTTTCATACTGAGTGCGAGGCATAATATGAGGCCGCAGAAAAGGGCAGGTTGGACGGTTACCCTGAAGCAGCCCAAGCTCGCGCTGGGCAGCTCGCAATTGTTCGAATAACGCTGAACCAAGAGTGGCGTCACCGAGGATCAAATGATCGAGTTTCTTTATCCGATGTTCACAGTTCAGCGGACGTGTTCTGCTCATTGTGCAATCTTTGAACTGCTTCAGTCATAGCACCTGCACGAGGGATCCCAGCTTCCGCTCTACGGCAACGGCTATACCATCACAATACTGGGTATTAGGACTCTTTGTTTGATGAGACTAGGGAATTTTTCTGATCTAAACGCAAAAATCCACAGAGATACAGGACGTGATCGAAGGGTTGATCTAATAGCATTCGGTCCGTTTTAGAGCGCTTGTTGAGGATGAATCGACATTCGAGGGCTACACTGCAACGTTTCGCTAACTTCACATTATTTTTATGTGGATCGAGATGGCCCGGCACTGATCCGTTAACCAGATGCCGCGCTTACCAGCCGGTCCGAGTGAAAAAGCGAAACGACGGATCTTCATCTTGTCACGCCGTCTTCTTATGACAGGCGGTGCACTTGTTTGTAGCCGGAGATTTTGAGTCGGGTCGCACCTTGATCACCTGATCGTGACAACCCGCGCAGGCGCGGTGAAATGCTTGTTGATTTGTAAGCGTAATGATCGCAGTTGAGTTCTCGCTTTTGATTTCAGGTATCTGCGGCCACACTGTGGGCTTTTCCTCTTTGCGCGAGCATGACAGCTGCAAGCTTTTTCAAGAGAGCTGCGCTACTAAAGATATTTTGTGCGGCATAGAAATGAAGGGACTTTCATTCTTTGCGGCCTCTTTAAATGCGGGAACTGTACGACCGCATGGCAAGAATGTAACGGACAAATCAGAAGCGCCAGTTCAAACTATGGGTGATAGACCACCTTCGCGACGGATGGATTAGCAGCCCGTCCCTCGAAGACTTCGCGGGCGCGCGATAGGGCCGCTTCGACGTGCGGAAGCATATTCTCTTCGCCGAGATACTGGAGAAATGTCGACTGTCTTAACAACTCTTCTGGTTGACTGCGGGCGCCACACAACAGGAGCGTTCGGCCCGTAGCGCGCAATCGCTCACTGAGTCTCTCCAACTCGTGCAGGCCCGTAGCATCGATCGCGGTCATGTTTCTGAGGCGTAAGATCACTACGGGTGGAAGAGAGTCTACATCGACTGTCGCCTCGGACAGCTTCTCTGTGGCCCCGAACAAAAACGGGCCATGTATGCGCAGCACCAGGACGTAGGGAGGCAAAAGCTTGTCCTGCAGAATGTGCGGACGCCCGTCCTCAATGTACTCCTCCGTCACCGGGGCTACTGTGGTCGTTTGCGAGACTCGATAGATGTAAAGCAACGCGGCGAAGAGCATACCGATCTCGACCGCAACAGTCAGGTCGGCCAGCACAGTAAGGGCAAAGGTCATCACCCATACAATTATGTCCGCTTTCGATAGCTTGAGGATGGTTTTTACTTCGCGCCACTCACTCATGTTGTACGCCACCACGAAAAGGATCGCTGCCAGTGTGGCCAGCGGAATGAAACGCGCAAGTGGCGCGGCGACCAGTAGAATAACAAGCAGCGTCAGTGCGTGGACTATTCCCGAGATAGGCGTGCGTGCGCCGGACCGGATGTTGGTTGCGGTGCGCGCGATCGCGCCGGTGGCTGGTATACCTCCAACAAAAGGGACCGTGAGGTTGGCAATGCCCTGCGCAAGTAGTTCCACGTTGGAGTTGTGTCTATCGCTGCTCATGCCGTCGGCGACTACCGCAGATAGAAGGCTCTCAATGGCCGCCAACATGGCTACGGTGACGGCCGCGGGCAGCAGTGGAACGATCAACTCGGCTTGAACGTGTGGCAAGGAAATGTGGGGCAACCCAGTCGGGATGCCGCCGAACTGGCTGCCAATGGTTTCCACTGGAAGACCAAAAACGGCCACTGCTACCGTAGCTACAACCAGGGCGACTATGGATCCGGGAACGCGCTTAGTTAGTTTTGGCAGCAGCAGAATAATCAGGAGCGAACTGATGGCAATCAACACTGTAGGCCAGCGAACGCTGCCGAGGCTATTCGCCAGGAGCCTGATGCGAAATAGGAATTCGCTTGGTATAGCGCCGGTATCAAGGCCCAGGAAATCTTTGATCTGTGTCGAAGCGATGAGGACGGCAATGCCGTTCGTGAAGCCAATAGTGACCGGCCGAGGAATATATTTCACTGCCGTCCCCAAACCAGTCACTGCCATGACGATAAGCATCGCTCCGGCCATTAGGGTAACCATCAGAAGGCCGGAAATTCCGTGAGCCGCGATGATTCCCGCAACGATCACGACGAACGCCCCGGTCGGTCCACCTATCTGAAGGCGCGAACCGCCCAAAGCAGATATGAGAAAGCCGGCGACAACGGCCGTGTAAATCCCCGCTTGCGGGGTGACGCCAGACGCGATCCCAAATGCCATTGCTAGCGGGAGCGCAACTAACCCGACGGTCACTCCCGCAATCAAGTCTGAGATGAGGTCCTGCCCGGTGTAGCCGGCTCGCAAGCACACCAGCGATTTGGGAATCCACTTTTCCTTAAGCGATTTCGTGCCTATGGCCCAGGCTCCTTACGTAGCTTCTGATGAGTTCTTTGTTCTTTGACGACACGAAGCGGTGCGACAGTCACAGACTGAACATCTTCTTCGAAAGAG
>JBKPPH010000051.1:0-4442 GCA_046733535.1 Acidobacteriota bacterium | reverse complement strand
GGTGACTCCCTCATCAAACGTGCTTCGGCACCGATGGTCCGAGCACCTGGCATTTGTGATCGTCCACAAACAATGGGAGCACCTGGATTCAAGTTGGTGCGACCGCGAGCACCAGTTCGACGGTCATCGTGAATTTATCGGGCTCGGTCGCGAGTGTTCGACGCCAATATGGATGCCAGTCGCGCAACTGGAAGTTTTCTAAATGATGTGTATCGAGGAACTCCGTATTCGAACTGCAACGATGAGGAAACGGGCGGCCGGGCGTCAACGGCACCTTGGTTGATGAGGATCTCGTGTCCCACTCCGCGCTGTTAGCCATCACCTACTGTAGAACGCGGGCTGGTTTTTTATCCTTGTCCGGCTCAATGCGAGGCAAGCCATTCTTGGTTATCCGGCGTACCTCATCAACCTCATCCCGCACCCAACGCAAGTGCTCAGTTCTTGAGCATATGCTTGTTGATAGCGGAGGTAATTTTTGGTTGATTTTGTCGGCCTGCGCCTTTAGCCGAATTTCCTGCGTCCAACTCTCTTTCGGTAATTTAGCCTCACCATCAGATAACGATGCTTGTCTTTTGTGTGCATACACAAGGTAGCTCTCGCCTAGTCTAAAGTTGACGCCGCACGTTCCGCCGCCGTTGTAAACTGAGGTGAGGACATCGATTGTTTGCGTTGTCACGCCTTTAAACGCCTCGACGACTTCCAGGGTTACACTGCGCGCCTTATACACCGATTTTTCCCATCTCGACGTCTTCAACAATTCAAGTGTTCCTGAATCTTTCACTAATAGACCGACGCTCGCCTGCTTAACGGCCGTAATTTTGACGACTCTGCCGACAAATACAGCCTCTGATTCTGCGAACACACCTTCCACGCTGCTCATACCGCACACACAAGCGCGAACCGTTGGAGTGAAGCCCAACACGAAAGTAAACACGCAGATTGCGAGCACAGTTTTTTTAAGCATACTCAAAGTTTTCCTGAAAGGTTGCATACGACAGTTGCCTTATGCCTGACTCACTTCGCGGCGGCGAAATTTCACGAACACATCGGGGCACTAATTCATCCTTCAAAACACTGCCAACGCTCGCGTCCAAAGATTTGTCGGACTAAGCGGTACACGCAGATGAAGAACTCTCTTCCGCCGGGCTCGGCCGGTCGCGCCGGTGCGCGTGAGTGATCAAAAAGTCGGAGCTTGCGGCGGTATGGCACCGCGCGCTTGCTGCCGCCTTGAGAGGACCACCTTTAGCAAACCGAAGGTTACGAAGGAGATAAACAAAACATCCAACACCATTCCTGTCGCTAGTGAAAGCCAGATCAAATTGCTATTGGAAAGCCCGGGCAATAGTCGCATAAGGCAAATAGGCCACCAAAAAAACCACAACGCAAACGTCACCGACGCATCGTCTCTGAACAAGGCTCGAACAAAGAGTACGGTTATGAATGTACCCGCCGTAACAAGTATTCCTATGACAAAGGAGGCAAAAAGCAGTTTCATGTTCGTCTAGACAATAACAGACTCAGTGGGTGACCCCTCCTCGTCACAGGACGAGTGCTGTTGCAGATCCTCGGTGGTCCACTGCGAGATGGTCCTACACGACGGACACGGACCTTATAGTTTGTTCTCCGGTCCCCAAAGTTCTTTCGAAGGTTAAAAGCCCGTTTTTTTGCTAATTGTCGTTTCGTGCGACCGGCGCCACTGTGTTGACTACAATCGACTATTCTCACTCTCATTGAGGTAACCAGCCAGGTTAGCGTGATAGCGCCGGCGCAGTTTCCCAAGCGCAAAAGCCGGTGCAGAATGGAGGTTACTCCAACGTCGACGCACTCTCAAGACCGCCTTAGAACGCGCCCGCATTACTCGTCGGAAGCGATCCTGATTCCAGTCGGCACGGGCCTCTCTCAGTTCACGATCCAATCTCATCAGTAGCTGCAAAGCCTGACGCGCAAGTAGACGATCGCCAGACAACCCAAATCGTGAAGTCCAGCGACTTACTGCTGTATCGGTATAGCAGCAGATAGTATTAAGCTCGAGCTGCGACGAAGTTTGAATAACTGGTGCGCTAACCTGGCCCTGAAAAGTGGACATGATGATTCCCCTTCACCCGAAGTTCAGAGCAAGTTGGGTTTCTATAAGGCCATGAGTGGAGGCTGTAGCTTCCGCAAGCTGGAACGCCGATACAGCAAGTAGCGGGTCTGCATTCTTGTCTTGCATGGGGGACGAAACCGGCGCCGGTTCTCTAGCCGGAGCAAACCACTCATCGAGGTTCACCCGCCGGGGCTCTGACAACGGCTGCGTCTCCAGGTATGGGATCTGCCGTTCGTCGGATGCTGCGCTCCGGATGATTGGGTAACGCGCAAGGAGGCTATTCAGCACAGCAATACCTTTTTCCTCGTCGGTGGGAACAAAGAATCTCTGTTTCCAATCGATCTGCTCGTTGAGTAAACCCAGGCTGCGAATCTCCGCGAATTTGTACGGATCGACGCCGATTAACTCGATGAGCGGTTCTCGGTGCACCGACCTGCGGCAAAGCTTTAAACCGGAAACAAGCTCGACTTCTTCTCCCTCGTCCAGGATGCCGGTAAATATTTCCTTCGGCTCTTGGAGATCTCGGCTTGCGCCAAGGGCTCTGATGATCGGGCCAACCTGCTCTGACGGTATTCGAATTCCTACAATTCGTTGTCCCTCGTCGGTCGTTACACGCACAACGCGGAGTCGGGCTTCTTCGTGTGTTTTGAATCTCTGCCACAGTGGAATAATCGCTCCCCCGATAATGTGTATCTCGTGCGTTTCAATAGGTGGCACACGCGCATATTTATCATTCCACCAATTCCGAGCTTTCGCAGGTGTAACTGCTGTGTACTTCTCCTTGAGCTCGTCGTCATGAATGTAACTGCTTCGTGCTGCTTCCGGTTTCCAGACTGCGAACGTGCGATAGCTGTTTCCTGTCTCGGCATTGGTATGTAGTCCAGACTCGACCGCTAAAATGAACTGGCCAGTGTTTCGGTGACGAAAGAATGCGCCGTTTCGCCGGCTCCTGACTCGCTCGGCCTCATCAAAGCTTACGGCCCCGGACGGCACATCAATCTCCAAGGTGTAGTGAGTAGTTTGGGCCTGGGTAATGTCGTCGGTATGCACTACGCGAGGCGCCTTTGCCGTTCGAATTGCCAGAGCCTTGATGTCGGTTACTCCCTCATCGAAAGTGCCGTTGGCTTTGGCGTATCGCACCGTCTGATCAAAGAGATCCGCGAAGTGGTCAAACAGTGCGTTCTGGTCCTCAACGTTCAACGCCAAAACGCGGTTGAGAAATCGCGGCAGATTGTAAAGATCGTCTTTTCGCACTTCCTCGATTCCTTCACGATTGCGAACTAGCAAGCCTATGTCGCGCAGCGTCTGACGTGGGTTAGCTATTCCGGGCACATTGCCACCGTCAACGATTCGCCGCAGCATCAGACACAAAGCTGCGCGCCCTTCCTGCGTTTCGAAGTTGTATTTGGCGAGGTCGCCACTGTCAGCACTTCGCCGATCGCCTTTAGTCAATGCGCCGAGACTGCCAAGCCGACGTGCAATGGTCGAGCTAAAGCGCTTCTCGCCACCTAATTCGGTTGAAAGTAGGACGTACTCAGGCGGTACGGCTTGATCGCTTCTGTGCGTTCGTCCAAACGTCTGCATCTGTTTGTCCGCACTCCAACCAAGCTCAAGTGTGACATGTACTCGTCGTTGTCGATTCTCCGCACGATTGGAAGCATGAAGCGAGATCCCCATAGCTGCTGCATCGCTGATTATCGCGATTCGCTTTTTGCCCGACTGAAACTGTTCCATTTCGTGAACGTTCGTCCGGTGCATCGCAACACCTTCCGGCGCTCGCTTCTTGTACTGCACACGTCCCTGCGAGTCTCTAATTAGGCGGCGCGTTCGTCCGGTAAGCTCCGCGACGTTACGCTCTCCGAAATGATTTACAAGTTGATCAAGTGGATTCTCTGGCAACTCCAAAGCCGACAGACCGTCGATTATTTGTTGCTTCATTCGCAACGCTTCTTGGCTCTGTACCGGATTGCCGCTCGCATCTCTAACGGGTACTTGGATCGTCTTCCCTGTTCCTGGGTCGGTGACGTCTTGACAAAGGGTCGTTGGGAATGCGCGATCGACCATTGTGGCGATCACTTCGCGTGGTGAGAAGTCCAAGTCCTCAAGCATGCCGCCGTTCGCGGTTGCTTTCGCCACCTGCTCTTTGGTTCGCGCTTCCCCGGTTCCCACAAGCGAGATCACAACTGACTTCCCTTGCGACAAGGCGGCTTCGGTTTCCGCAATCACACTGGGCACTTTGAAAGCACAGATTACTTGCCGAAAGAATCGCTGATGGTCTCCCCAAAACTTATTGAGCGCGACCGCTCGTGCACGTGGACCGCCATTCGTAACTTCCAAGGCCGCATCAATGTTACGC
>JBKPPH010000050.1:0-49371 GCA_046733535.1 Acidobacteriota bacterium | reverse complement strand
AGACACGTGACGGTCGAGGGATTGACTCACAATCTGCCCGCGCCGTTCATCGTTCTCGCAACGCAGAACCCGATCGAGCATCACGGAACTTATCCGTTGCCCGAGTCGCAGCTCGATCGCTTCATGCTGCGCTTGCGTATCGGATATCCCGCGCCGGCCGACGAGCAACGCATCCTGCGCGATCGCGAGTATGCAGATCCGCTGGACGATCTCGAGCCGGTGATGACTGCGCCCGAAGTAGTCGAACTGCAACGAGCTGTTGCTACTGTTTCTGTAGACGACGCGCTGGTCCAGTATCTGATGCGGATCGTGGCGGCAACGCGCGAATCGGAGATGCTCGATCTCGGTGTGAGCCCGCGCGGAACGCTCGCGCTGTTTCGTGCGGCGCAGGCGATCGCGCTTGGCGAAGACCGAACGTACTGCATTCCCGACGACATCAAGCGCCTGGTGGTCCCGGTCTTTGCTCATCGCATCGTAGTGAGCTCGCGATTCTCATCGTCGCTCCGCCGCAGTGAAGAGGCAGAAGCCGTCCTGAACGAAATCCTGAAGACAGTCAGTGTCCCTCTGTGAAAGGCAGTCCGCAGTTTACGCAGTACCGGCGTAATCTGTGGATGATCTTGGTGTGACTTCAAGGACCTCATGGTTGCGCGTAGTTCTCGGAACTCTACTCGTCCTTTCCGGACTGGCAGCCGCACTCGTGACTGTGTTGGCCCGTCGCGCGAATGAGAATGGCGTAGCCGGCGTTGCTGCGATCTTGTCGTTGCTGATCGCGTTGCTGCTGACGATTTTCATCGTTCCGCCACTCGCGCGTTCGGCGCGGTTGGAAGTCGCGAACCTCGATGTTCCTTTTGAGCCGACGAGCGGCGGCGGCGTGTTCCTGGTGATCATCATCGTCGTTGGCTTTGCTGCCTGGAACACCGGAAACAACCTGCTGTTCCTCGTCTTTTCACTGCTTTGTTCGACGCTCTTCGTGGGCTGGATCGCAGCTCGCATTTCACTGCGCGACTTGACCGTCTCAGCACGTTTTCCCGATCACATCTTTGCCGCGGAGCCGGCGCCCGTGATCGTCACGCTGCGAAATATGAAGCGTGTGTTGCCGTCGTTTTCCATTCTCGTGGAGGCGCGTGGTCCAAGCAGTGAAACGGCAGCGAATCCGAAACGGCGTCGGCGTCATCGAAAACGTTTACTCGCTTACTTCAGTTACGTGCCGCATCACGCAGCCGCGGAACAGCGTGTCGAGCAGTTGTTTCCGACGCGCGGGCACGTACTCATCGACGGCTTTGAGTTGTCGACTCGTTTCCCGTTCGGGTTCTTTCGTCGCCGCCGCCGCCTGCGAGCAAGGAACGTAGACATCATCGTCTATCCGAAGCCGGAAGTGATCAGCGACGAGTTGCACCTGCTGCCGATGTACGCGGGGCGAATACCTTCTTTGCGGCGCGGCGCGGGACACGATCTGTTCTCGCTGCGCGACTATCAACCGCAGGACGATTTGCGACACATCGATTGGAAAGCGACGGCGAGATCGCGGCGGCTGACCGTGCGCGAGTTTACTTCTGAAGACGAACGGCGCATCACGATCATTTTGGACACGCACCTGCGGCATGGTGAGGCGGCCGACCGGTTCGAACGCGGTGTGGTGCAGGCGGCGTCGTTGCTCAAGCACTTCATTGACGAGCGCGCGGAAGTCAGGCTGGTGCTGGACGAGGAAGTTGGACCATTCGGTTCAGGAACGGAACATCTGTATCGCTGTTTGCGGCGGCTTGCGTTGGTGACACCGCGCGACGGTGCTGAAACTGATCTGGATACAGTCGTCGCTCGTGATGTCGTTGAGCACGACTACGCGATCCTTTTGACCGCCGCGTCCCCGGGGTCGATACCCGCGAACGTTTGGCGCACCAGCCACGTGATCTACTTGTAGACTGGAGGAAGAGTTCTCACGCAAAGGCGCAAAGTGCAAAGAAGGCGCAAGGAAGATCTCAGGTTAGTCTTTGCGTCAATCTTTGCGCCTTTGCGTGAAAACTTTTCGGAAAAGCAGAGTGACTGAATCTTCAAAAGCCTACTCACCATCCACGATTTTCCTGATTGGTTTGTGTTTCGTTCTCTCCGGCGCGACGGGGCTGATTTACGAAGTGCTCTGGGCGCGAATGCTAGGGCTCGTGTTTGGTGCGACGACACTTGCCGTAAGCACGGTTCTGGCCGCGTTCATGGGCGGACTCGCACTCGGCAGCACCCTCGCGGGGCGGCTCGCGTCGCGGATTAAGAAACCGCTCGGCACATACGGCCTGATCGAGATCGGCATCGCCGTCTACGCGTTGCTGGTTCCATTTCTGTTCCGCTGGATCGACGACGTGTATGCGCTGATCTGGCAACAGTTTCAACCCGGGTTCTTTGCGTTTAGTTTGTGGCGCTTCCTGCTTTCGAGTTTGGTCTTGCTCGTGCCAACAACTCTGATGGGCGCAACGCTTCCGGTCCTCGCCGCGGCGTTGGTCCATTCATCGGCGCGAAATTCGAACTCGGTCGCGAAACTCTACGCCTGCAATCTCGCGGGCGCGATCCTCGGCACACTCGCCGCCGGTTTCCTTTTGCTACCCGCCCTGGGCATCCGAACCACGATCGCCGTCGCCGCGCTCTTGAACGTCATCGTCGGCGTCGTCGCACTCGTACTGCAACAGCGCACACAATCAGCAGCTGATTTTGACCAGCATCGTCTTAAAAATCCTGATAATCCTGTCCCCATTTCCTTCTGGCTATTCGCCGCCCTCGCCTCCGGTTTCGTCACGATCAGCACGCAAGTCTCATGGACACGAATCCTCACGATGATCATCGGCTCGAGCACTTACGCGTTCAGCATCGTCGTGGCCCTCTTCCTGATTGGCCTCGCTGCCGGCGCCTGGTGGATCGCTCGCAAAGATCGATCTGAAAAACTGCGGGTGACTGTTTTAAGGGTCCAGGTGCTCACAGCGATCAGCCTGCTGTTAAGTTTGTTTGTGCTCAACGAGATTCCCGCGATCGTCGTCAGCCTCGGACTGAAGTTTCAAATTTCCTCGTGGACCGGACTGCTCGCGCTGCAAATTCTCGCGGCAACTCTGCTGATCCTCGTGCCCGCATCGCTGATGGGTACGGTCATGCCCCTCGTTCTCGTCTGGGCTGGTAGCGACGAAACGAAAGCAGTCGCGCGCGTTGGCCGCAGTTATGCAGTGAACACGATCGGCGCGATCGCAGGCGCGTTCATCACCGGCTTCCTGTTGATTCCGAAGACGAGCACGAGATTCACGTTGCTGCTTGCCGCGGTGTGTTGCCTTGTTGTCGCAGCCGTGGCGTATCAACCGCATGCGGGGCGCGATCCGGCTTTGAAGCGCAGCCTCGCGATCGGCGCGACACCGATTCTCGCCATCGTCCTCTTCCTGATTGCGCCGCCGATGAATCTCGCAGACCTCTCGATCGGCGCTTACGACAGTCTCGTGCGCGTGCTTGCGCAAACGCGTGAAGGCGCGAACAACTCGTCTGACGAGGCAAACAAACCGGCAGCCCATGAACTGCTGATGTACCAGGAAGGCCCGACCGCCACCGTCTCTGTTCGTAAAGATGAGAACACCGTTTCGATGGCCATCAACGGCCGCACGAATGCTTCCGACAGTGTTTACGACATGCCGACGCAGGTGATGCTCGGACAGGTTCCTTTACTCATCGCGCCAAAGATCGACAGCGGTTTGATTATCGGTTATGCAACCGGGATCACGGTTGGCGCGATGCTGCAGTCGCCGATTCAGTCTGTGACGTGTGTTGAACTCGAGCCGGGCACAGTGGATGCCTCGAGGTTCTTCGAACACATCAACAATCGACCGCTCGACGATCCGCGCACGACTCTGATCATCGACGACGCGAGAGCGTTTCTGCGCGTGACGCCGAATCGTTACGACATCATCGTGAGCGAGCCGAGTCATCCGTGGGTGCCGGGTGTGGCGAACCTGTTTACGCAAGAGTTTTTCGAACTCGGGCGCGGGCGTTTGAACGATGAAGGAATTTTCGTGCAGTGGGTGCAGATCTATCAGTTGTCGACGGAGAGTTTGCGGTCGGTGCTGGCGACGTATCACAAAGTGTTTCCGCACGTGCTGGTGTTTCGTGTGGGTGGGTTGAACAAGGGCAAGGACCTGTTGCTCGTTGGAAGCAACCGCGCGTTGAATCTGGATCGGCTGTCGGAACGGTATGCGGACCCGCGCATGGCTGCGGAAATCGCGAGAGTTGATCTGAAAACGGAAGCTGACGTGCGAGCGTGGTATGTGTGTGATGAGACGAAACTCGGGCCGGCGGTGGCAGGCGCGACGATCAATACCGATGACAACATGCACATCGAGATGACGGTGCCGCGCGAGGCGTTTCGGCCGCTGATGCAGAGTAATGCGGAGTGGGTGCAGTCCCTTGGTAAATGAAAGATGATTTACAGGATTTTGCGAAGATTTTATAGGATGGATTCGGCGGCGACCTCTCCGCTGCGGATGCAGTCTGGAATTCCGGCGCCGCGGTAGGCGTTGCCGGCGAGACTTAGGCCGGGGAGTTTGTTGACGGCGTTTTCGACTTCGTTGATTCGATCCAGGTGGCCCACTTCGTACTGCGGCATCGATCGTTCCCATTTCGCGACTTCGGTGAATAACGGCGCTCCAGTGATGCCCAACAATTCGCGCAGGTCTGCTTCGACTCTCTGGGACATCTCTGCCTCTTCAAGCGCAAAGACCTCGGGTTGCAAAGCGCCGCCTGCAAACGCGCGCAACAATACGTGATCGTCAGGCGCGCGGCCGGAGAACTTCACGCTGCTGAATGTGCACGCAATCAAGGACCTCTTTTCGATGAATGGGACGACGAAGCCGAATCCATTCAGCGGATGAGCGATGGCCGATCGCTTGTAGCCGAGGTTGATGGTTGCTGTTGAGGCGTACTTAATGTTGCGAAGGTTGCGTGCGAGCTGTTCGTCGATGTCGTTCAACAGTGACGCTGCGACATAAGCCGGCACAGCCAAACAAACTGCATCCGCCTTGAGGTGCTCGCCTTTATCCGTCGTGATCGTCCATCCTTGATCCATAGACAACCTTTGCACTCGCGTGTTCAAGCGAATGTCGGCGTTCATCTGTGTTAGCGCGTCGACGAGTACCTGCATCCCTCGATCGAACGAGAGAAACAGACTGTAGCGGGCGCCGCTCGTGCCGCGCTTTTGCGCAGCGCCTTGTCGCAACATCGCGAGAATCAGGCTGCGGTGCCGTTTCTCCATGTCCAAAAAGCGCGGCAACGTCGCGCGCAAGCTCAGCGTCTCCGGATCGGCTGTGTAAATACCGCCAACCATCGGTTGGGCCATGCGTTCGAGCGCTTCTTTCCCGAGCCTGCGCCTGACAAAGCTTGCAAGACTCTCGTCTTCTGTGCCGTTGGTAGACTTCCGCGGCAGAAACAGATCCGCGGCCATGCGCGCTTTGCCTGCGACGCTGAAGATGTCGGTCATTAAAAACGGCGCGAGGCGCGACGGCGCAAGCAACTGAAACCCTTCCGGCACGGGGCGCAGCCGTCCGTTTCTGACGATAAAACTGCGGCGAAACTTTTCGTTTGTCTGGATTAGTTGGGATTCGATTCCGAGGCGTTTGGCGAGCGCGAGTGCTTCAGGCTTTTCGGAAATGAATGAATCGGGTCCGCGTTCTAGTAAAAATGCGTCGCGATGCGTGGTTTCGATTGTTCCGCCGAGTCGATTCGAGGCTTCGATGAGAATGATTTGCTGTGATGGATTACGCTCGATGAGTCGATGCGCGGCCGCCAACCCGGAAATCCCACCACCAACGATAACTATCCTGTTAATCTTGCTGATCACGTAATCCTGTCCAAACTGAGACAGCAATTGGGCGCGCAAATAGACGGCGGCACGCGGTTCTCGATCCGCTCCAGCATCAACTCTCGAATCATCTTCACAAACGCCGGATGCGTTCCGGCCGTTCGAGCACGCAGCATGTTCAGCCCAATCTCTTCACACACGCGCCGCGCTTCGACGTCGAGATCGTAAACCACCTCCATGTGATCCGAAACGAAGCCAATGGGTGCGACGACGACGTTCGTTGCCCCCTCGAGTCGTAGTGCTCTCAAGTGATCGGAAACATCCGGCCCCAGCCACGGCTGTGACGGCGAACCGCTGCGGCTCTGATAGACGAGTTGCCAGTTCGTAACGCCGAGCTCGCGCGCGATCCGGCCGCCGGTTTCGGTTAACTGTGAAACGTAATCGCACGTTGCCGCCATCGACTCGGGAATGCTGTGCGCAGTGAAAACAAGCGGCGCCGGCGAATCAACTTCCGCCATCGCGTCCCGAACACGATCGACATTCGCTTCGATAAACAGCGGATGGTTGTAGAACGCGCGTAGCTTCTCGACCTGCGGCGCGCCTGGTCCAACAGCAGCCTGCGCGTCGGCAATGTTTTGACGATACTGCCGGCAACTCGAATAAGAACTGTAGGCCGACGTCACAAACGCAAGCGCGTTCTGAATACCGTCAGCCGTCATCTGCCGCAGCGTGTCCGGCAACAACGGATGCCAGTTGCGATTGCCCCAGTAAATCGGAAGCCGCAGCCCGTTCTTTTCCAACTCAGTCTTCAGCGCTGCGATCAGATCGCGGTTCTGTTGATTGATCGGACTCACGCCGCCAAACAATTCGTAGTGATGCGCGACCTGGATCATTCGCTCACGCGGCACATTCCGGCCGCGCAAGACGTTTTCCAGGAAGGGAATCACGTCATCCATTCCCTCGGGCCCGCCAAACGAAACGACGAGCAGCGCATCGTAATTCCCGACACTGTAATCCGTATTCATCCGTGTTTATCTGTGACTCATCTCATGGACCATTTCAACAAGCGCAACGACATTCTCAACCGGCGTCCCCGGCAGGATGCCATGACCGAGATTGAAAATATGTCCGGCGCGCGCGCCGGCTTGATCCAAAATTCTTTTCGCCTGTGGTCCCAACGCATCCTGCTTCGCAAACAACACAACCGGATCGAGGTTCCCCATGATCGCGACATCATGTCCGACGCGTTGCCAGCCTTCATCCAACCGCACACGCCAATCCAGCCCGATCACATCGCCGCCTGCCTCGCGCATCAACTCGAGCAACGTCGCCGTCCCAGTGCCGAAATGAATCACCGGAACACCCGGCTTAACATTCCGGATCACGTTTCGTGTGTGCGGCAGAACGAATTCGCGATAATCATCGGGACTCAAACAACCCACCCACGAATCGAACAACTGCACCGCCTGCGCTCCGGCCTCAATCTGCGCGTTCAAGTATTTCGGGAGTGCCCGCGAGATCAGCGCCATCATCGCGTGCCACGCGCCCGCGTCGTCGTACATCAACCGCTTCGTTTGAATGTAATTTTTCGACCCGCCGCCTTCGATCATGTATGAGGCAAGCGTGAAAGGCGCGCCGCAAAAACCGATCAAAGGGATGTCAGGTTTGAGTGCGCGGCGGGTTTGTCGGATTGCGTCGTAAACAAAATCAAGCGCGCTTACGTCTTCGACTTCACGCAGACGAGCGACGCCGGAAGCATTCCGAACCGGGTTGTGAATGACAGGTCCCTCACCGTGAGCAAACTCCAGATCGATACCCATCGGCTCGAGTATCAGCAGGATGTCGGCAAAGATGATGGCGGCATCGACGCCGAGGCGCTCGACTGCAGTGACCGTAACTTCAGCGGCCAGTGAAGGTGTCTTGCAGAGTTCGAGAAAGCTGGTGCGGGCGCGGACCTCGCGATACTCGCGCATGTACCGGCCCGCCTGCCGCATCAACCAGATCGGAGTGTAAGGCACCGGCTCGCGCCGGCACGCCCGCATGAACGCGCTGTCGTGTAACGATTGATTCAAAAGACGCGAATTATACTACTTCGTTGTCCTTTGTCTTCTTCCTTTTCCTTACGTAGCCCGCCATAAATCCGAGTCCTGAGACAAACAACACGGCGGTTGCCGGTTCCGGAACCTGGTGTTCTGCGAATGACCCGGCATGGATGTGGACCGAAATCGTGTGAGGAACATTAAACGCAAGCGAAACTGACTCTGAAATCTGGTGTATCCTCGACTGCACGTCCGACGCATTGTTGGTGACGTTGAAGATGTTGGTCACATCAAAAATCGCCACACCATCGACCAGCAGAGTCGTGATGACTTGCGACTGAGCAGTCAGCCCATTCAGGTCTGTCATCACACTCGACATCGTCGTAAACAGAGCTGAGATATTCACGTTGACATTGCCGGTCCCGCCGGTAATCACAAAGGTCGCGGAGAGATTGCCTTGTCCGGCCGATGAGGCAATGCACGTGCAGCCTGTAAGCGCGACCACGCTGTTAGCGGTGGCCGAAAAGGTGTTGGCATTTGCCACGGCAGACGAACTGGCAAACGTGACCGCCGTATTCGCCGTGGCTATGGGAAAAGTGTTTGACATCACTGGAGCAGTTTGGCCCAGACTGTTCGTGGCGAGTGCCACAGCGCTCGAAGCCGTCGGGGTGAACACGACGGTTCCCGTGGCCGGCGTGATCTGGAGACCGCTGAAAGTCACCGCGGACACTGATATGGCGTCTGCATAAGCGGTCGACGAGACGCCGAGCAGTAATCCGCCCAGCAGAATCTGAACAAACAGTCTAAGTGGTTTACGGGACATAGATCCTCCTTGAAAGGACAAGATTTTTTTCGCCGGAGTAGAGCTATAGACTGCCGGAGCGAGACTCGCGGACTTCAGGAGTGAACTTCCGTCAGTAGCTGGCGAAACGCGTGAGCGGCGAATTGTATGGGAGACACGCGAGTGCCTGCGCGCCTTATATCGCGCTATCAGAGGCGAGTCAAGAAGAAAGACAGCGAAGTTCATATAGTTTTCGTCACGGACCATTTCGACGTTTCTTCACGAAGCCCGCCATAAATCCGAGCCCCGAGACCAGCAAGACAGTCGTTGCCGGCTCCGGCACTTCGTTTTGTGCGGCGCGTGAGTTGGCCCGGATGAACAGGTCGAGATTGTATTGCTGACCGAATTGCAGGGTCAGTGTCTGCGAGATTTGTCTTTGCGTTTCGAAGTTTTGAGAGTCGAGGAATGCAATATTGAGCCTGGGGTCGAAAGAAAAAATGGTGACACCTGCGACTTGCAGGTCGATGTCGATGTCCGACGCGGCAAAGAGACTGAGCTGATCTGTCACCAAGTCCTGCAGCGTCTGCACGAGCGCCGAGACATTCACATCGACGCTGCCGGTGCCACCGTTAATCGTAAAGCGCTCGTGTAGAGCTGCTCCCCCTTCGGCTGTAGCTGTGCAACTACAGCCGGAAAGCATGACGTTGGCGTTTGCGCTCAAGAAGAAGTTGGGAAAATCCGACACCCCACTCGCACTTGCAAAAGTTATATTGGTACTGGCCTCTGCACGCGTCGGGCTTTGTTGTATGTTTGTGGTCTCCTCGAACAACCCGGTTGACGAAGTGTTGGAGGCGGTCGCGGAAGCTATTGTTCGCGGATCGAATTGCGGTCCCAGAAACGTGATGCTTCCGGACGTGGGTACTATCTGAAAGTTACTCACAGTTATTGAAGTGAGCGATACCGCATCTGCAAAAGCGCTCGAAGATGCGCCGAGCAACAGCCCCAGCAGCAGCACACAGGTTCTTATCGTTTTTCCCATCATGATAATTTCCCCCTCACAAAGCCCGCCATAAACCCGAGACCTGAAACCAGCAGGACTGCGGTCGCCGGTTCGGGAATTTCCGCTGGCGACTGGTTTATGACTGTCGAGTTGGCACTGAGGGTTACATCGAGCCTGTATACCGTATTGAATTGCAGCGTGAGAACTTGTGACAGTTGATGTTGTATGTTTGAGACCCTCGAATCATTGGGCCCGATCTCGATCACACTGAAGATAGCGGGGAAAATTGAGGTACTCCCTAGATGGATGCCGGCGAGGATGTTCGACCCGGCGAACGTACCAAACTCGTCTGTCATTACCGTCTGCATCGTCAACAGCATGGCGGAGAACGTAACGTCAACGCTGCCAGTCCCGCCGGTGATCACAAAACTCTTTTGAAGCACGGTTTGGCCGACACCGAAAGCTGCGCAATTACACCCGGAAACCATGGCGCTGCTGTTTTGGCTGCCGATGAAGTTGAGGGGATCTGCAATCGCAAATCCACTTGCAAAAGTAACGCTTGCAGTAGCCAATTGGATCGCGATCGGACTGTCTGAATTGACTACCTGCAACACATCTTGCCCTAAGCTATTGGTCGCCCGTGCGAGAGCTTGTGTGTTGGGTAATGAGAACACGACGGTTCCGGACGTGGGAACGATCTGAAAGCCACTAAAAGTCAATGACGTGGTCGACACCGCATCCGCATAAGCGCTCGAGGACGCGCCGAGCAACAGCCCCAGCAGCAGCACACAGGTTCTTAGAGATTTTCGCCACATGATTCCCTCCTTGTAAATCCACACACTGGCCCCACAAACGATTGAACAGAACCCGCACAATTCAGTTCATGGTTAGGGGATTAGCTCAAGCTGGGGGAAAGACACGCTGAGGAGTGAGTTGTCACGAATACGTGCGCGCTTTATACCCCCGGGAAATAGGCGAGTCAAGAAAAAACGAAGTTAAAATCATGTAGTTTTCGTCACGAAAACCCTCGATTCACCCTCTGCTGGGGCGCTCCTGTCGCTATCTGCGGATTCCTCTCAGAGTTCTCGGCTTTCCTTTCAAGGAACCGCCGCATCTCGTTCGGGATTTTGCGGTATCTCTTGAGTCGGATTTGTGAGTCACCACAAGTCGGTCCGCTTCCTGTATTGAGGGGTGGGCAGACCGTAGCAGAAAATCTTCGGTTGCGTCTTAAATGGCTATTGAACGAAGAAAATTAAACGGTGGAACAGGCCAGGATAAGCGCGCTACGTTTTCCGTCTGTAATACGATGGTTGATTTCTTGATTTCAGTGAAACGCCTTTCTCACTAGCTTTTGTTCTTACGGCGTTTTCTGTACGTCCCAACTTTAGACCGATGACCCGAGTGGGCGTATTTTGGCCAGCTAATTGGCGAAGCTGTTTTACTTGAGTGGGTGTCCAACGCTTACCTGTATTGGTACCGGAGGTGGTCTTAGCTTTCGAGGAACTCGATTTGGAAACGACTTCCGGTTTAGCCACAGGCAGCTTCTGCCAGTAATCACCTATATCATGGGTTTCGAAAAAAACTACAAGCTCATCAACTGACCTGAAAGCCGGCAAGTTTTTACTTTTATTTCCTCGCATATTGTTTGCGCTCCTTTTTAGCCATATCGCGGGCGCTTAGGATTAACGCATCGTTATTGTTCTTGTGAATGAATATTACTGCCAAATAGCGTCCAGCCTCGCTTCTGCCCAAAGCTATGTAAACGTCCTCTCCCTTGCGATCGCCTTTTTGAACGAATCGGATTTTAGGACGATTATGGAATACTTCTTCAACTTCGCCGGTGTCAACCTGATGCTTAAAAGCAAGTTTATGAATTATGTCCTGGAGCCAAATAAAGTTGTCAATCTTCATTCAAGAGATTCTCATCCCAGCGACAGATTAACTACAGATGAGCGACGCCTAATTCCAGAGAGCCTCTGAAATTGGGTGGCATCGACGCGGCTCACAAGTTCAGTAAGTTTTTGGGAGGGGTGCGAGGACCGTAGCACAAAAATTTTCGGTTGTGTCGCTAAAGTGTCGACTCAACCAACGTTGTGGTAACACAGGATAAACAAGTCAGATCCGCGCGGATCGCTTCCAAAATTCCGTCCAATCCGTGGTTCCTGTTAACACTCGAACTTTCCCTCGCGTCTACACGTTACGAAACCGGTCGCCCCTTTTCGTCACTTACAGAAGTTACCGCTCTCTAAATCTTGGTGCAAAGCGGGGTTCCCGGATACAATACGCCGCCATAACACCGCCTGAGACCGTCTGGGAGAAACTTGCCACAACCCGGTGGTTTGCGGGGTTTTCACTGTTGAGAGAGCGGTGATTGATGAACGGACAAGCTAGAGCTTTGATCGAGTCCATGCCTAACGACATCGGGACTGAAGCGATAGGTTCGCTCAGTTTCGACGAAGCGTTTACCCTCCATCACCGCGCCGTTTTCAGGACGGCTAGAGCTGTTGTTCGCGATTCGGCCCTGGCCGAAGACGTGACGCAGGAAGTGTTTCTAAGACTTTATCGCAATCTCAACTCCACGCCGGGCGAGGATTTGCTGCGGGCGTGGCTGCTGCGCGTGACTCTTAACGTGGCGCGAAACACCTTGCGGGGACAAAGCCGCTCGATGGTTCGCGACAACGAGTATCACAAGAGCACCGCCGAAAACGGCTTTTTTGCCGAAGCGCCGGAAGAAGACTATGAACGCCGCCTGGCGATCGAAGAAGCACGCCGCGCTTTGGACAAAATAAAAGAGCCGATGAGAAGTTGCCTGTTGCTCAAACAGCAGGGGCTCTCATACCGCGAGATCGCCACCAGTTTGTCGCTCAAAGAGACGAACGTCGGCAGTTTGGTGGCGCGCGGACGAAAAGAGTTTGCGAGGGTTTACGGTAAGATCGGAGGCAGACGATGACACGGTGTTTGGACGAGGCAACGCTGCAAAGTTATTTCGACGGCGAACTTCCCATCAAGATGATGGAGAACGCAACGTCGCATTTGGCTTCATGCGTGACATGTGCTGCGGCAGCGCGCCAACTGGAAGAAGAAACGACACTTTGGACATCCGCTTTGGCGGCGGAGTTTGAGGCGAGTGTACCCACCGAACGGCTGCGCGAGCGGATCGACGCGGCGGTGTTTGGGGAACGGATTGCAACCGCCCAGGCGACGCAAAAGTCAGGCTTCTTTGCGAGTCTCCTCAACTTCGGCACACAGCGCATGCTTGGGTATGCAAGCATGGCAGTCGTGCTGGCGTTTGCCGCGTTCATCGGCGTGGTGAAGATGAGAAGCACATCGCAGCCGCCGGCTGTTAACAATCAAGTTGCCGGTACCGAAGGTGTTAAGGGAGCGCCCGGTAACGAAGGTGTCAAGGGCGCGGTCGGTAATGATCAAGTTGCCGGCGCAGCGCACATTTCGACGGGACACTCAGTAGCAATCGCACCGCCGACGAGACCAAAAAATTCTGTAACTTTTCAGCCAGTTAAAGCTACTGCGAACACCGCTCCCACGCCTGCCCCAGTGAAACTGATTCCGGGCGAGCGCACTTACCTGCAAACGATTGCGCGGTTGGATTCCACAATCAAGTCAAACAAAAACGCGATGAGACCGTCTCTCCAGGTCGAGTACGAACGTAATCTCGCGGTAGTCGATCGCGCTATTGCTGCTACACGCAGTGCTGCCAAGAGTAATCCTAATGATCCCGACGCGGCCGATTTCATGTTTGCTGCTTATCAAAGCAAGGTGGACCTCCTCAACACCATAGCCGACGCGCGTCTTGGCGGAGGTCGCGGGCACTGAAAGGGCCGCGTTTTAATACGTTGACAAAGAAGTTGTGCGCAGTCGCCGTAGTCGCCGGCCTCATTTTCTCACTGGCAGTCTCCACCCTCGCTAACGACGAAACAAAGGACAGCCCGGGCGAAAAGCCCGGTGAAAAAATCGAGCGGTCGATGCCTATCGACCCTGCCGCTACGGTCACGCTGTGTGTCGCCTCCGGCACGCTCAAAGTGCGTGGCTGGGACAAACATGAGATTCACGTGCGCTCGATCGACGCAGCGAAGATCGATTTTCGCCGCATTGACAGGACCAAAGATACCTCCAAGCCGCCGACTCGCGTTGACGTGATGGTGCTCGATCACAGTACCGTCTCCGATCCCAAACTTGATTGCCAGGCCGTCGCGGACGTGGAGATGTCCGTCCCGACGGGAGCGACTGTTCAGATTCAGACTCGCGACGGCGACATCACGATCGCCGGTGTGTCAGGCGCCTACGCAGGCTCGCAAAATGGCGACATCACGATCGAACGTGCCGCGAAAATCATCGAGGCGGGCAGTGTCGGCGGAAGTATTTATCTGCGAGATTCGAGTGGGCGCGTTAACTTGAGCTCTGCCGGCGGCGGAGTCGAAGCCATCAACGTTCGACCCGCGACAGAGGAAGACACGTTCGAGGTTGGCACGGTCAGCGGCGACATTCATCTCGATCGAGTCAGTAATCCAAAGGTGCTGGCGAAGACTGTCAACGGAAGGGTGATGATGACCGGGCCGCTGGCTAAATCCGGCTATTACGGATTTACGAATATGACCGGCGACGTTGTACTGGCCCTGCCGGCTGACGCGTCATTTCAACTGAACGCGAAGGTCTCAGAGAAGCAAAACATAGTTTCCGACTTCAAGCTGACGTACCTTAGCGAGCCACCGGCTCCACCAATGGTCAGGCCCAGAACTCCGACTCCTGAAGCAAAGCCCAAAGCTCCTGCTGCCACATCGAAAGAAAAACCGCCACAGAAGGGTGGACCGGTAACCGGTCCGATCATCATCGGAAGAACGCCCAGGGTGGTGGTTCCGTACGTGCCGCGGCGGGTGAATGCGGTTTGCGGCTCAGGCGACGCGACGATCTCGATCGCTTCGTTCGGCGGCACGATCCGGATCAAGAAGATCTAAAACGACGGTTCACGCAAAGACGGCAAAACCAAGTGCCTTTGTGCGCGTTTTGCATGAAAACTTCACTGACTTCGTTGCAAACTTTATTGCCACAACGTTCTGAAGTCCGGTGTTCTGACTATAGAGCAACGCAGAAGGGCCGAGAGTGGTCGGAACTAGTTACTTCAGAACTGACGGCTCTCGGCCTTAAAATTGCGCGTCATGCCAAGTTAATAAGACCTTTATTGTTAGGACGAACGACAATGTTAACGAAGACCCTCATCACGGCAGTTCTGCTTGTCATCGCGTTGGCGAGTAACGGAACTGTCCCAGCCGCGGCAAGCGGCATGAGCCGCCAGGAATTGCGACCGGTTCCGTCAGTGCCTTCAACCGAGTCCACGGCTGCGGTTGAACCCGAACAGGAACTGCGCGAAGAGTTTCATAATACGTATTCACTGTCGCCGAGCGGGCGCGTGAGTCTCGAAAATATTAATGGCGGCGTGCAGATCAAAGTTTGGGACCGGCCGGCAGTACAGGTCGATGCAGTGAAGAAAGCTTACCGGAAAGATCGCCTCGCCGAAGCGAATATCGAAGTCAACGCAACCGAAGAGAACATCAGAATCAAAACAGATTATCCGGACGAGAATCAGACTTTCCGCGGCGGCGAGGGAAGATACGACAATCCCGCGACTGTTGAATACACGTTGACTGTTCCGCGCAAGGCCGCGCTCGAGTCCATCGAGCTCGTGAACGGTTCACTCGACATCGACGGCGTTGAAGGCACCGTCAAAGCGTCGTCGATCAACGGACGCGTCACCGCGCGTGGTCTTCTGGGCGAAGCGAAACTGTCGACCATCAATGGACCACTCGAAGCTACGTTTACTCAGCTCGCCGACACGAAGTCGATCTCTTTGGGTTCGGTCAACGGAAACGTAACGCTGGTCATTCCGTCAAACGCAAACGCGGCAATCCGTGCCGGCACAGTTCACGGCGGGATCTCGACCGACTTCGGCATACAGGTCAAACACGGCGAGTACGTCGGACACAGTCTCGACGGTCAGATCGGTACGGGCGGCCCGCAAATCAAGCTCGGCAACGTGAACGGCTCGATCAGAGTCACTCACGCACAAGATGGACTGCCGCTTAGTCCCGGGACGTCACTGCAAAGCAAGAAGACGATACACGTACAGGGAATCGAAGCTGAATCCGTCGACGACGCCGATCGCACAGTCGCTGCCGCCGAAGCTGCACGAGTACGCATTGAGAGCGCGCGAATCGCGCAGGAAGTGCGCCAGGCACAAAGAGAGGCGCAACGACAGGTCGACATTGCGATGCGCGATTCTCAAAAGGAAATCGAACGCGCGCAGCGAGAACTTATACACGAGCGGGCTCGCACCGAAAGAAGTATTAGCCGCTCCCGCGGCGCTGGCATGGGGACCGGTGTGGTCGAAAGTACCGGCCGGTTCACTGCCCAGGAGACGAAAGCGTTTACAGTCACTGCCGCACCGCGAGTCAGCATCACGACTTTCGATGGCCGCGTCATCGTTCACGGATGGGACAAGTCTGAAGTGAGTTACACCGCGACCAAGAACGCCAACGAAGAAGAGAGTCTGAAAGAGATGGCGATCGAGGCGCAGCAGCAGGGACAAGCGATCGCCATAAACGCAACGAATCCCTCGGAAGTAAACGGCAGCGTGAACTTCGAAGTTTACGTGCCGCGGCGTGCGACGATTCACGTTTCATCGGGCGATGGCGGGCTGAACCTGGAGGGAGTCTCCGGCGAGATCACGCTTCGTTCCGGCGATGGTCCAATTCAGGTCGCGAATGGTGGCGGTATGCTCCAGGTGAACACCGGCGACGGCCGTATTCAGATCATTAAGTTTGACGGCCAGGTCGATGCGCGCACCGGCGACGGTGAAATCGCGCTCGAGGGCGACTTCAAAGAGCTTTCGGCGCGCACGGGTGACGGCCCCATCTCGCTTACCGTGCCCGCGGGTTCGAGTTTCACAATCGAAACCAACGTTCCGGACGAAATCAGCAACGAAGGGTTTGTGGTTGCTGAAGACATCACTCCTTCTCCACGCCTCAAACGTTGGCGAGTAGGTAACGGCGGCAGGGTGTTTGTTCTAAAAACCGGCGAGGGAAAAATTCAACTGCGGCCTCGTAATTAAATTCTGCGCTCGGGGGCTTTGCCTCAAACATCAAAAATCATTCTTGGACACAGTCCTGTACTGACTGTGTCCAAGCCCGAAATCCGACTTTTGGGGCAAAGCCGCGCTCGGGAAGATTCTTTGGACGGCCTGCGTCCAATTGAGCGGGAGCCCTTTCGAGCAGCTTCGCCCAACCATTAAGGGTTTTTCACGCAAAGGCGCAAAGGCGGCAAAGCACGTGTGTTAACGTTGCTTGCACGCTTCGCGTCCTTTGTGTGAGCACATTTGCTCGAACGCGGATGATGAGGACTATCACCAACCTCCCACTTCTGATTCTTTGCCTCGCCTTTTGCGGGAATGCTCAAACGCCGACAACGCCTCTAGCCGCCTCGACGCCCGCGCCTGATACCAAAACCTCCGCAAAGCCGAAGGACAGCTTTGTTGTCCCACCCGAGAAGTCGCAACCGGTCACGATTCCGAAGTTTGATAAGCCGCCCGTGATCGACGGCAAGCTCGACGACGAAGTCTGGCAAAAAGCGGCGGTGCTGAAAGACTTCTACCAGATTCAGCCGGGCGACAACGTTCCGCCCTCAAAGCCGACCGAAGTCTTAATCGGGTTTGATCCGAAGTTTCTGTACATCGCTTTCAAAGTAACTGACGAGCCCGAAAAGGTGCGCGCAACGGTCGCCAAGCGCGACAACATTTTCAACGACGATTACGTCGGGTTCATGCTCGACACGTTCAACGACAAACGAAAAGCATTTGAGATCTTTTTCAATCCACTCGGAATTCAGGGCGACGGCATCATCACCGAAGGACGCGGCGAAGACCTCAGCGTCGATCTGTTGATGGAATCCAAAGGCATCATTCACGAGTCGGGCTTCAACGTCGAGATAGCGATTCCCTTCAAGTCGCTGCGCTTCGAAGCGGGCAAGGGCAAGCTTTGGGGCGCGCACTTCTTTCGTCGCATCAAGCGCTTCGAAAACGAGCTCGATTCGTGGATGCCGTTCTCGCGCAGCATCGACAGCAACCTGAGCCAGGCGGGACACCTGACAGGTCTCGAAGGCATTTCGGTTGAACGCACGATCGAATTGATCCCGAGTTTGACGGTGTCGCAGAACAGCAGGTTCGTGCCTTTATTCAATCCGGCGTCTCGCTCGATCGATCCCGGGCGAATCGTGAACGAGCCGGTCACACTCGATCCCGGACTGACGGCGAAGTTCATCCCGAGTTCGGCGATAACGGTTGACCTCGCGATCAATCCTGACTTCGCGCAAGTCGAAGCCGATCAGCTCGTAGTCACTGCTAACCAGCGTTTCCCGATCTTCTTTCCCGAAAAGCGCCCGTTCTTTCTCGAAGGCATCGATATCTTTCAGACGCCGATCACAGCAGTCCACACCCGCGCGATCGTCGATCCCGACGTGGCCGTCAAAACTACCGGCAAGCTGGGCCGCAACACGTTTGGGTTGATGGTGGCCAGCGACAATGGACCAGGAAACCTCAACGCCGACGATCGCGGCGCTCTGAACGCGTGTCTCGATCTTCGCACAGTGAACAAAGACGAGGTATGCAAAGCTGAACGGATTCTCGACAAGAACGCGTACATCGGCGTGCTTCGTCTCAAACGCGACATCGGCAAGGAAAACTCGATCGGCATGCTGGCCACGAGTTACAACTTCATCGAGAAACACAATCAGCTCGTTGCGATCGACGGCCGCTTCCGGCTTGATAAGCAAACGACCTTCAGCTTCCAGACGTTGGGGACCACTTCGCGGAATTTCTTTTTCGATCCGGACGACGGCGTCAATCGGTATCGCACCGGCAATGGTTTGGGTTACTCGGCCGATTACATCCGTTCAGGCCGCAACTGGGGCTGGGAGTTTTTCGGCCAGGGTTTTACACAGGACTACCGTGCGGATGTCGGGTTCGTGCAACGCACGAATTCAAACTTCGCTTTCGGCTTTGTTCGCTATAACTCCGATCCAAATCCGAAGAAGAAGATCATCTCTTACCATATCCATAACGCCAGTCATGTCGATTACGACTGGCAGGGCCGGATGTACATCTGGGAGAGTGAAAGCCTTGTCGAGTTACAGTTGCCGCACAACAGTTACGCCGGCATGTGGTGGGAGCCGGGATACGAGAGGGTGTTCGATCACGAGTTTGGACCAACAAGGGAAGCCAAACCATGCAACCCGTTTGGCGTCGACGACAACAAGTGCACGTTCTTTGGCGAGAGCACGGAGCGCTCTTCAAACAAGCAGCACCTCTCGTTATACATGGGTTCGAATCCCAGCAAGAAGATTCAGTTCAACGCACAGGTGACTCATCGCTGGGGCCACTTTGATTTCGACTTCGGCAACGGCGACAAGTATCCGCGCGTGAGTCCGGCGGCCCTGCTGCTGGGACAGAAGGCGCCTCTCGATCCCGGCCGCGGAAACTTGCTTCAGTTCAACGGTGGTATTACTTATCAGCCCACCACCGCGTTGAGCGCGTCGTTCAGCATTAACCACCAACGGCTGAAACGCTACGACACGGGTCGCGTCGCCTACAACGTCAACATCTTAACGACGCGCGGCACGTACCAGTTTACGAAAGCCAGCTTTGCGCGTCTGATTCTCGACTACAACACGCTCAACTCGCGTTTGCGATCGCAGGCGTTGTTTGGCTGGACACCGAGTCCGGGAACGGCTTTCTATGCGGGTTATAACGACGATTTGAACTACGACAGCCGCCACCCGTTCACCGAGCAGATCGTGCCCGGCTTTCGTCGCAACGCGCGCACGTTCTTCATCAAGATGTCTTACCTGATCCGCCGCGGTTTCTAAGTGCCGGCCACAAGAAGCCACAAAAAGCACAAGTCAACCGTCCGTGCCTTTTGTGCCTCTTACAGGCTCGCATGCTAAACTGCGCAGGAATGTCTCAGACCCGAACACTGTTATTACTGGGAGTGTCGCTACTGTTGGCGGCGCTTTTTTTGACCTCGTGCAAGAGTGACTATCAAGCTTCGCAGCGACAGGCGCGCCAGGGCCAGGCGGGCCCGGCGAGGAAAGTCAAAACTACCGCCGTCGCGGAAACGCCCTTCGGCGAGACCGTGACTGCCAACGGCACGCTTGCCGCTTACGATCAGACGACTGTCAGCGTGAAAGTACCCGGACGCGTGCGGACGATCTCCGTTGACCTCGGCTCAGTGGTCGCCCGCGGACAAGTCATCGCTCAACTCGACTCGCAAGACTACCAGCTTCGCGTACAGCAATCGGAGGCGTCACTGGCGCAAGCGCGCGCGCGTCTTGGCCTCGCGCCTGACGGCGCTGACGATCGCGTCGATCCGGAAGCGACTGCAACCGTGCGTCAGGCCCGCGCCGTTCTCGACGAGGCAAGACATAGCCGTGATCGTGCCGCTCGCCTCGTCGAGCAGGGGGTGATTGCGAAAGCGGAGTTTGACTCTGCGACTGCGGCGTTCAAAGTTGCCGAAGGCCGTTACCAGGATGCGTACGAAGAGATTCGCAACCGGCAAGGCGTGCTGGCGCAACGCAGATCGGAACTGGCGCTCGCGCGGCAACAATTGAAAGATACTGCCGTAGTCGCGCCGCTAGACGGCATCGTGCAGGAGAAGCGCACGAGCGTGGGTGAATATCTAGCGGCGGGTGCTCCGGTCGTGAACATCGTACGCATGGATCCGTTGCGTTTGCGCGCGGAAATACCCGAGCGCGAATCGCGCACTGTTCGCACCGGTCAGAATGTTCGTGTAACCGTCGAGGGGGATACGACTGTCTATCTTGGCAAGATCATGCGACTGAGCCCGGTGATCGCCGAGCAGAACCGCATGCTGATCGTCGAAGCTGACGTGCGAAACAATGGGACGCTGCGGCCCGGGTCTTTTGCACACGCCGAGATCGTGACAAACGATGCCAAAATGGCCGTGACAGTTCCGAATAACGCGATTGTTACGTTTGCGGGAATCGAAAAGGTTATCGTGGTGCAGAACGGGAAAGCGCTGGAGAAACCGATCACGACCGGCCGTCGCAACACGGAGTTCACGGAGATTGTGGCCGGCGTATCGGTTGGGGAAAAAGTGATCGTCGATCCGGGCAACCTGCAATCGGGACAAGCTGTCGAAGTCGTCGACTAAAACCGCTCCAGAGGAGCACAATGTTTATAGCCTATTGCATCTAGAACAGTCGCGCTCCGTCAGGAGCGCAATATGTCGCTCCTAACGGAGCGAGCGAGTTTAAGAGATGATGCTATAAACATGTTGCTCCTCCGGAGCAGAACAACGCCTTAGAAAAGCAAATTGCAAAAATTAGCTGAAATCTGTATTCGCCGTCCTGTCTTCGCGACCATGATTGTTTTATCGCTGGTCGTCGTGGGCGCTGCGGGTTTCTTCCGGCTCGGCGTCGATCGGTTTCCTTCTGTCGATCTGCCGACGGTTTCAGTTCGTGTTGGTCTCCCGGGCGCTGCGCCTGAGGAAGTCGAGTCGCTGGTTACGCAGCCGCTCGAAGAGGTCGTAAACACGGTCGACGGCATTAGTGAGCTGCGTTCGGTCTCGGGACAAGGCACCGCGATCGTCATCGCGACTTTCAAACTCGACCGCAACCTCGAATCGGCCGCGCAGGACGTGCGCGACCGCGTCAACACACTCGGCCGCCGTCTTCCTGAAGATGCGACCCCTCCAGTCGTGCAGAAGTTTGATAACGACAGCACACCGGTCCTGACCATCGCTCTTTCCGCCAATCGCTCACTACGAGAACTCACCGAACTCGCGGACAAGACTGTGCGCGTGCAACTCGAACGCATCGGGGGCGTCGGCGAAGTGCGCGTGGTCGGCGGTCTCGATCGTGCCATCAATGTTTGGATCGATGCGGATCGGCTCGCTGCTTATCAGATCTCGATTGCTCAGATCAGGGACGCGCTGCGGCGTCAGAACACAGACGTGCCCGGCGGAAACGTAACCACCGGAAAAGAAGAGCTGACGCTTCGAACGCTCGGAAGGTTTACGGACCCGCGACAGTTTGACGATCTCGTGATCGCAAACGTCAACGGTTCACCCGTCAAACTGCGTGACGTCGGCCGCGTCGAAGACGGAACGAAGGAACAGCGGTCCTTTTCACGTCTAAACGGAACGCCCACGGTCACACTCGACATCCGCCGCCAGTCAGGCGCGAACACAGTCGAGGTCATTAACGGACTGAAAGCAGCGCTGCCGCGCGTGGCGTCGCAACTTCCGGAAGATGTACAACTCGAAGTCATTCGCGATCAATCGCGCTACATCGAAGCCGCTCTTCACGAAATCGAGACACACCTGATACTCGGCAGTATTCTCGCGAGTCTTGTCGTGCTGCTGTTCATGCGCTCGTGGCGCTCGACTCTGATCGCCGCGGTTGCGATCCCGTGTTCGGTCATCTCGACGTTCGGCATGATGCGGGCGCTCAACTTCACGCTCAACAGCGTCACGATGCTGGCGCTGGTGTTGATGGTGGGCGTGGTGATTGATGACGCGATCGTCGTCCTCGAAAACATTTTCCGCTTTATTGAAGAGAAGCGAATCGATCCGAAGGAAGCCGCGAGAGAAGCCACGAAAGACATCGGTCTTGCTGTGCTGGCCACGACTCTGTCTCTCGTCGTCATCTTTCTGCCCGTGTCGTTCATGTCCTCCATCTCCGGACGCTTCCTTTACCAGTTCGGTATAACGGCGGCAGTCGCGATTCTCGTCAGCTTGCTCGTTTCATTCACGTTGACGCCGATGATGAGCTCGCGGCTGATTCGTGTGAACGATGCGAAAGGTGGTCACGAGTCTCCGGCTTCGCGACGTGGTTTCTATCGCTGGATCGACGCGGGTTACACGTACATGTTGTCGTTCGCGATGCGCCATCGCGTCGCGGTCGCTGTGATCGCGCTGGTGACTGTGCTCACGAGTATTCCACTTTATCGCGCGGTGAAGCAGGAGTTCATTCCGACGAACGTCGACGAAGCTGAGTTTGAAGTCAGCGTCAATGGACCAGAGGGCACCAACCTCGCCGTGATGAATGAGGTCATCACCGCGATGGAGAAAGACATTCTCGAGACGCCGGGTGTCAGGCTCGTGCTCTCTTCCGCGGGCGGCGGTTTTCTCGGCGGCGTTAACCAGGGCAACGCTTACGTGCGGATTGCGCCGCACGAGGAGCGCACGCTTTCTTTCGCGAAGCTGTGGACCGAGACGAAGAAGGGAAACCCGCTCAACGCGTTCAGAGGAAATTACACGCAGCAGGACGTGATGCTGGAAGTTCGCCGGCGGCTACAGAAGTACGCGCCAATGCGCAGCGGTGTGCGCAACGCGCAGTCATTCAACTTCGGCGCAGGCGGACGGACCGACATCGACTTCGTTTTGCGTGGACCTGACATCGTTGCGCTGGCTGGGTACGCGGACGATCTGGTCGAACGATCGGAGAAACTCGGCGGCATTGTCGACGCCGACACTACGCTGAAACTCAACAAGCCCGAACTACGCGTACGGATCGATCGTGACCGGGCGGCAGACCTGGGTGTTGACACGTCTGACATCGCCACCAGCTTGCGTTTGATGGTTGGTGGTGAAGAGGAAGCATCGCGGTTCAGGGACGAATCAATCAACGAAGACTACGACGTGCAGTTGCGACTCACCGAAGCGGATCGGCGCGACGCCGACACCATTGCGCGTTTGTATGTTCCTTCATCGCGAGGCGGGAGCGGAGGCGGAGCCGGACTCGTGCGGCTCGACAACCTCGTAAAGATCACGCGCGACACAAGTCCTTCTCGAATCGATCGTCTCGATCGCGAGCGGCAGGTGTCGGTGCGCGCATCGGTTGCGCCGGGTTACGCGCTCGCGGATCGCATCGAAGCGCTGCGGCAGACCGTTCGTGAAATGAACTTGCCGGCGGCGTACACGACCACGGTTTCGGGTCGCGCGCGCGAGCTAGAACGGACGTTCACCGAGTTCATCTGGGCGTTCATTTTGTCGATCATCTTCATGTACATGATCCTCGCGTCGCAGTTTGAAAGCACGGTTCACCCGCTCACGATTCTGCTGAGCTTGCCGCTGTCCGTGCCGTTTGCATTGCTGTCGTTGTGGGGCACGGGCGACACGCTGAATCTCTATTCGGCGTTGGGTGTGCTGGTCTTGTTCGGCGTGGTGAAGAAGAACGCGATCCTGCAGATCGATCACATGAACAGCTTGCGCGCGAAAGGCATGGAACGCCACGAAGCGATCATGCAGGGCAATCGCGATCGTTTGCGACCGATTCTGATGACGACGCTTGCGCTGGTTGCCGGCATGTTGCCGCTCGCGCTTGGCTCAGGTCCCGGAGCTGAAGAACGACGGTCGATCGCGATCGTCGTGATCGGCGGCCAAACGCTGTCGCTGTTACTGACGCTGATCGCGACGCCAGTCGTGTACTCACTGCTTGATGATTTGAAAGCGACTTCGCGTTGGCGCCGCTTCGGGGATACCGCCGCCGGTGTTACTCACGCCATCATCGAGCGATTAAAGCCCCGGCGAAAGCCGGCGCCCCACCCTACAACCGAAGGCGGAGACTAAGCCGCAGATTTACGCAGATGAAGGCAGATCTGATCTTCGTTCATCCGCGTAAATCTGCGGCTAACTCTATTCCGTTCAGAACCGCTTCCCAACCGGAATTGTCCGCGCGCATTCGTGCGAGCAGATCGTCGCGAAGGCTGCGCAACTCAACACTCAAGTGGCAGGAATAGTTTTCGATATCGACAAAGCGTTTGCGCTGTTCGTCGACAAACACCTTCTGCTTTTCGATCGAAGGAATCGCTGAATGCTGCCCGTTCTCCCAGAACGGGACCAGCAGCCGCTCGATGGTCGTCGCACCCGGAATCTCAACCTGCTCACTGTCGAGGCCGATGACGTCGCCAACATACATTCCACGCTCGTCGCGGCCGCGAAACAGTTGCAGCCGTCCCGGAAGCGTGATCTTGTCTTCCGAGTTCGACGCTTTTAGCGTCGGCTGGCCGTTCATCACACACTGTTTGAAAATCACTCCAGCCACAGCCGGCACTTCACTCGACAGCTTCGTGCCGATTCCGAAGCCCGCGACCTCCGGAAACTCAGCAACGATCTGTCTTACTCGCTGGACCGTCAGATCGCCGGTGAGATTCGCCCGTAGACCAAGCAGCCCGTTGGCCGCAAAGAAGTTCAGACACCACTCGCCGAGCTCAGCCAGGTTTCCCGAGTCCACGCGAAAACCTTTGAACGCACGACGCCGTGCTTCGTTGGACGTTGCCGCCATCGCCGCGTGGACCGCGCCCATGTAAACGTCGATCGTGTCGAGCAGGAGCGTGGTGCCGTTCGGATTCGCATCGAGCCAACGTTCGAAGGCGACTTGCTCGAAGTGTTTCGGCTTACCCGTGCGCGGTTCGATCTCGGGTTGGTCCATGTACTCGATGTACGCCTGTTGCCAGTAGTGCGCTTCCGTGCCGACGGCGGGAATGTCGAGCCGGTGCGCGGCTTCGAGATTTGAAGTGTCGTTGAAGCCGCCGATGAAGGCGTAGACGGCGATGTCGACCGCGCGCTCGATGTCGCCGTTGCGGCGCAGAGAAAAGTCTGACAGCCAGCGATCGTCACCGGCAGCCATGCGAAACTGCATGGCCGTGCTCGCAGTCGTCATCGGCAGATCGAACGCGTGCTCAAACTTGATCTCCTGCGCTTGCGTGAGGCCGAACGCGCCGCTGATGTCGGCAAACGGCTCGTGGGCGAAGACGATCGTGCCTGGTCGGACCGCGCGGATCTTGCCGACGAACTGCATGTCTTCGATAGCTTTGGCGAAGAGTTTCAGGCCGCCGCGGTCTTGTTCGAGAAAACGCAAGCGCGGGCGATCGATCTGGCTATCGACGAGGAGCCGGACCAGTCGTTCATGGCCCAGGCACGGCGCGAACGGAAGTTTGCGCTGGGTGACGTAGAACGTTGCCTCGGCGTCGCTCAGTCGCTGGTCATGCAGGCGCGCGACGTCTTTGAATGACGCATCGCCCATCGCTGCGTGGTAACGATCGATGTTGAGAGTGCCCATGCAATCAATCCGGGGATTACACAGATTCGGTGGATACGACGTCAGCGCCGGCCGCGCGCATTTCTTCGATGGCGCGATCGCCGTCGCCTGGTTGGAGATCGACTGCGCGCATGGCGTTCTTCAAAGCTTTGACTTTGAAGCCGTGCTTGAGCGCGTCGAGAACGGTGTTTTTAACGCAGTAGTCGGTTGCGAGTCCACCGACGATGACCTCTTCGACGGCTTGATCGTGTAGTTGTCCGGCGAGATCCGTTTCGTCGAAAGCTGAATAACAGTCTGTATCGCCGAGGCCTTTTGAGATCACTTTAATTCGCGGATCGTGGCGCAGTGCGGGATGAAACTCGGCGCCTTTGGTGTTTTGGACGCAGTGCACGGGCCAGGTGCCGCCGTAGGCCTCGAAGTGTTTCGTCGTTGGCGTGTGCCAGTCGCGGCTTTTGTAAACAGGCGCGCCGCGCTCGAGAAACTCGTCGATGACGTGGTTCAACGGTTCGACGACCTCATCGCCGTGGGCCACTGCTAACGCGCCACCCGGACAGAAGTCGTTTTGCACGTCAACGACGATCAGCGCTTGTTTGGAGTTGTCCATCTTTAGACAGGATTACAGAAATTTCAATTAAATCCAGTAATCAACTAAATGTTACACTGCTTACACGATGAATCCTAACGAAGTGGTGAAACGCATCTGGAGCAAGGATGCGTCGCTGTGGAAGTCTGACGCGGACAACACGAGAGTGATCAATAACTCGCTTGGCTGGCTGACTGTCGCGAGCGACATGCTCGACGTTCTTGACGAACTCGCGGAGTTTGCCGAGACGGTTTTTAATAGCGGCTTTCAGCACGTCATGGTTTGCGGGATGGGCGGCTCGTCTCTGTGCCCCGAAGTGCTTGCGAGGACCTTCGGCCGGCAGCAGGGATTTCCGGAGTTGCTGGTGCTGGATTCGACCGACCCGGACGTCATTGCAGCTTTCCAAAGCCGCATCAACGTCGAGCGTTGTCTTTTCATAATTGCTTCAAAGTCAGGAAGCACGACCGAGCCCAACGTCTTTCAGAAGTTTTGGTACGAAGAAGTAAGCAAGCGCCGCGAAAAGCCGGGCGAGAACTTCATCGCGATTACGGATCCGGGATCGCCACTCGTCGATACTGCGACCGGGCTCGGCTTCCGAAAGACTTTTCTCAACCAGTCTGACATCGGCGGACGCTACTCGGCGCTATCGTACTTCGGCATGGTGCCGGCGGCGTTGATGGGACTCGACGTGCGCAGATTTCTCGAGCGCGCGCGAGAAGCTGAGAAGTCGTGCCTGGCAGAAGACAACGCGGCGTTCCAGTTGGGCATGTTGATGGGCGAAAACGCCAATGCCGGTCGCGACAAGCTGACGCTCGTGATCGATCCTGCACTTGAAAGTTTGGGATTGTGGATCGAACAGCTCATCGCTGAAAGCACTGGCAAAGAGGGAAAGGGAATACTGCCCGTAAACGGCGAGTCGTTGGGCCACGCGGAAGTTTACGGTGGGGATCGTTTGTTCGTCTCGATCTCACTCGGTGCCGCTGCTGCTGAGACGAAGGCGAAGCTCGATACACTTGCGAGCGCAGGTCACCCGGTCGTTTATCGTGAGCTCGCCGACATCTACGATCTCGGCGCGGAGTTTTTCGAATGGGAGTTTGCGACTGCATGCGCCGGCTGGGCCTTGGGAATAAATCCGTTCGATCAACCGAACGTGCAGGAAGCAAAGGATGCGACGAAAGAGTTGTTAACGTCCTTCGAGCGTCGCGGACGGCTTGAAGACCGCACCGAACTCGCGACTGACGAGCGTTTGACGATCTACGGAAGAGAGAATGGCGATCACGCGCCCGTAGCCGACGTGTTGCGCGCGCACCTCGCGACGATCAAGCCCGGCGACTACGTGGCGTTCCTGAACTACATCGAAGAGACCCCTGAGATCGATCAACAGTTCCAGGAACTCAGAACACGACTGCGCGACGCGACAAAGTGCGCAGTCACCGTGGGCTACGGTCCACGCTTCCTGCATTCAACCGGACAACTGCACAAAGGCGGTCCGGACACAGGAGTGTTCTTCCAAATCATCGCCAACGACGAGACTGACTTTGCCATCCCGGGTGAGCCTTACACGTTCAGCATTCTCAAACAGGCGCAGGCGCTCGGCGACTTCCGCGCCCTCGCGAAGCGCGGCCGGCGCGTCATCGGAATCGATCTCGGAAACGAAACGCTGAGCGGCCTCGAAGAACTGAACCACAGATTGCGTGGATGAAGACGACTGATCGTCATTCATCCCGTGTAATCTGTGGCTGCTTTTGGTACGGCTACTGGAAAACTCACCCTAATCGTTCTTTATTACTTTCCAAGACATCCCCCGAATAGCAAACACTGTTTTGCTCAGGCATACGAGTTGCCGCCGGGAAGTTCATTACTCGCTTCCCCGACCTGCCATTTTGGAGGAGGACCGTCGCCGTGAAGTTCATTGAGAAGTTTTTTAAGAACGAGCTCGCTATCGATCTGGGTACTGTCAACACCCTCATTTATCAACCCGACAGAGGAATTCTCTTAAACCAACCTTCCGTTGTTGCGATCGATCGTTACGATGGCGAAGTCGTTTGTGTGGGCCACCAGGCGGTGAAACTCCTCGGCCGCGAACCGCGCGGGATAGAAGTTCATAGACCAATTCGTTCCGGCACCATTTTCAATTTTGACGTCGCTCAGAAGATGTTGCGTTCGTTCATCGGTACGGTGACGGACGGATTTCGCTGGGGCCATTTCGTAGTCGGCATACCTGGCTCAGCGACAGCGGTGGAGCAACGTTCGGTTCGCGATGCAGTACGCGATGCCGGCGGCCGTCGCATCGATCTCGTTGACGAAGGACTAGCAGCCGGAATCGGCGCCGGGCTGAGTTTTGAAGACGAGCGTGCCCATCTCGTCGTCGACATCGGAGGCGGAACCACAAACATTGCGATCGTCGCTTCCGGCGGGATTGTTTCGTCGATGAGTCTGACGGCGGCCGGAAACGCAATGGACGAGAGTATTCGCGATTACGTGCGGTCCAATTACTGTTTGCAGATCGGCGAGTACACGGCTGAAGCACTGAAGAGAGAGTTGGGCGCTCTTGACGACGAGCAGATCAGAGAAGATGAGCGCAAGGTGCAACTCGTCGGTAAACAGTTGAGCGACGGTGCTCCATGTGCTGTTCACATTACGGCTGAAGAAGTGCGCGAAGCCATCATGCCGGTGATAGGTGAAATCGTGACTGGTATTCGACGAACGATCGAAGATGCGCAACCGGAGGCGGTGGCTGACATCTATTACTCGGGAATGGTTCTCACCGGCGGTGGTTCACTGCTAAAAGGACTCAAGGACCGTTTGCAGACTGAACTAAAACTGCGCGCCACCATGCCGGAGAATCCGATCACCACGGTCGTGATGGGCGCAGGTATTTTGCTCGACGAGCCAGAGAAACTGTATCGCTGTGCCATCCGGCCGAATCTCCCGGTGTGGCAGGGAGCGGAAGAACTGGTGACAAGATTTACCTGATCGTATCTAACACCTGACGTAGCCTAACAACCAGAAGACGATAATAAAGATCAGAATCGTGGAGATGCAGCCGCCGCCAAACTTCCACGCCGCAGCGCCGGCGAGTAACCCTCTTAATGGACCTTGCATTTAACTCCTCCTCTGCCCCAGATCGAAACACAAAACTACTTTGTTCGAGATTCGGCAATATCGGTGCCAATCCGTGGCTCATTTGGTGCCGCGCTTCAAGAACTTGAGCAAAGATTGTTCAGCTTCGTGCAAGCCTCGCCCGCGAAACGCGATCAAGTCGTCGAGTTTTTCAAACGCAGTATCAAGCACGCGCCCCTTTTCGAAGCCGGTTATCACTTCCGGACAGACATACGATCCGCGACAAACCGCCGGAGTGTTTCCTAACACCTCCGCAGTTTCTTTGATCGCTGCGCGGATTCGTTTGTTTCGCGCGACCTTTTGCACCGGAATCTCGCTGGCGTCGCGCGCCAACGCACACGCGCACACGAGTGTTCCCGCCCACGTGCGAAAATCTTTCGCGCTGAAATGCTCGCCCATTACTTCTTTAATGTAGTCGTTGATGTGACGCCGCCTGACGTCGACGAATTGTCCATCTCCATTCTGATATTTGAATACCTCGTGACCGGGAACTTTCAACAAGGCGCGAATCACACGCGCCACTTGTCGATCGCGCAACTGCCGGTACTGCCGTACGCCTGACTTTCCGGGGAAGTCAAACTCGATCAAGTCGCCTTTAACCTTCACGTGTTTTGGTCGCAAAGTGGCGATGCCGTAACTGCCGTTCTCGCTTGCGTAAACCTGGCTGCCCGGTCTCATGAAGCAAGTGGAAAGGATTCGTAAGACAGAGGCGAGCACGCGTTCGCGGCCCAATCCCCGTTGGCGTAAATGACGCGTGACGGTGGCACGCATTTTAGGAAGCGCCTGCGCGAATTTTGTGAGTCGCTGAAACTTGCGCAGCTCCTGAGCACGTCTGTGGTTCTCGTGATAAAGGTATTGCCAACGTCCTGCTGCATCTTTCCCAACGGCTTGTAGTCGTCCGTTGGCGGCCGGGTTGATGGCCACGTCAGTCCACGCCGGAGGAATTTTTAGTTCGTAAATTCGTTGCAGATCGGCCTGCGTAAGGCGGCCGCTCACGGGTTGATAGCGAAACCCTTGTTTGGGAGTGCCGAGCCGGCGGATGCCCTTCTGCTGTAGCCGTTCGAGATGTGTCATTGGCGTCGGAGTGTTTTTGTAACCGGAACGAAACTTGTAAGCATCAAAGTAGTTTGGACAAAGTAGTTGATTGGTCAGGAAGGTTAAATTTGAGTAAACAGATCACTCCTCAGAACGACAACAGAGCCGCGATGTTTCAGGTCCTCTGCGCCTGGTGTGGCGCGCTGATCCGATCGAGCACGACCGAAGTGCCGGAACAGATGTGTTTGATTTGTCATGCACGAATGCTCAACGATTATTTTCAACGGTTAAGAAAGATAAGCGGCGAGAAGAGAACATCTCGCCGCTTCTGAAACCTTTATTGTAGCGGCGGCCCTCCGTGGCCGCCCGCTCATGCTCGACGGGCGGCCACCGAGGACCGCCCTACCATCGATAACTCCCATCATCTCTTTTTCTGATCGCCACGATCGCCCTGGCCGGGCGGAACTTCAGTCTTCGCTTGCCGCTTACGATCCTGCGAAAGCGAGCGCCCCACATCGACCACGTCCTCAAAGCGTCCCTTCTCATCTCTTCTAACAAAGCGTTTGTCTGTACCGGTATCAATCAACTCGCGATGACTCTTCGTTTCCTTGTTCGCCATTTGCCATCCTCCTCGACAGTGTAGGTTTCCTGTACAGCAGAATCCCGTAGTTGTTTAATTCCGGGGCACTTTACAACTCTAAATCCCGCCTGCTGGCTGTTTGCGCAAGCACGATGCCAACAAAAATTCGAAGCAGAATCGAGGCACTTTAAAGCAGATTGACTTGAACGCCACCATCGGATCGTGATTTGCAAATTGTTGCAACCGACAAGGAGGACAGATCGATGCCACGAGGAGATAAATCGAGTTACACCGGCAAACAGAAACGGCAGGCCGAACACATCGAAGAGGGTTACGAGGACAGAGGCGTCTCGAAGAACGAAGCCGAGCGGCGCGCCTGGGCCACCGTGAACAAGGAATCAGGCGGCGGCAAGAAGAGTGGCAGCGGCCGCGGAAAGAAAGGCAACAAGAGCTCATCGCGTAAGGGCGGAAAGAAAGCCGGTAAGAAAAAGTAGAAACTGTATGGCGCGTAAAAAACCGGCAAAGGCCAAAGCTCCCGCACGGCGAAGTGCTGCAAAGGGAGCTACAAAGAAGCTAGAACAACCGAAGTCGCCGATGCCTGCGCAACACCAGCGCAAGCCCGGACAGGAACATCAACTCGATCCGCGTCCGCGCTATGAAGCGCCGCAGTATGCGGGCGCGGGAAAATTGAAAGAGAAAGTTGCCCTCATTACCGGAGGTGATTCCGGTATTGGTCGCGCAGTGGCCGTGTTGTTTGCGCGTGAAGGCGCTGACGTGGCGTTCACGTTTTTGAAAGAGGAAAGGCAGGACGCGGAAGAGACGAAACGCGCGATCGAAGCTGAGGGGCAACGTGCCTACGCACTGCCCGGCGACGTACGCGATCCCAAAGTTTGTAAGAAACTCGTCGAGCAAACGGTCGAGAAGTTTGGAAAGCTCGACATCCTGGTAAACAACGCCGCCTTTCAACAACACCAGGAGAGCCTCGACGACGTCACGGAAGAACAATGGGACCGGACGTTCAAAACAAATATCTACGGCTACTTTTACATGACCAAGGCAGCGTTACCGCACCTTGAAGAAGGCGCTGCCATTGTCAATACAGGATCGATCACGGGTCTCGAAGGCAGCAAGCAACTGCTTGATTACGCTTCGACGAAAGGCGCCATTCACGCGTTCACAAAATCGTTGGCGCAGAACCTGGTGGAACGTGGCATTCGCGTGAACTGCGTAGCGCCTGGTCCAGTCTGGACACCGCTCAATCCGGCAGACAAGAAAGCGGAAGACGTGGCGAAGTTTGGCGCGGACACGCCGATGAAGCGGCCTGCGCAGCCGGAAGAGATCGCGCCGGCTTTTGTTTATTTCGCTTCCGAGATCGATTCAAGTTACGTGACTGGGGAAGTCTTGACGTTGCTCGGAGGCGAAACAACCGCGGCCTGAAGTGCGGAGGTCGCTCCAATTAAAACGAGGAGGAAAAGAGATGGCTGACAATGGAAGTAGTGCTGCAAGCACTGGAGTGGTAGCAATTCTCGTGATCTTCGTGATCCTGGTGGTGGCCGCATTGTTTGTGTTTGGTGGCAGGTGGTTTGGCGGCAACAAGAGAATTGACGTCAACATCGGCACGCCGGCGAAATAAGGATATCGCCAATTGCCGATTGCGATTTGGATAGGTGTCGGTCTTCGCGTCCTAAAATCGGCAGTCGGCAATTGGAAATCGAAAATGCTATGAGGGACGATTCACAGGCCAGCACATCAATCTGGATGGCGACGGCAAACACGCCGTCGCAATCCCGGTTGAAAGAAAATATTCGCACGGACGTTTGCATCATCGGCGCCGGAATCGCCGGATTGTCTACAGCCTACTTGCTGGGGCGTGAAGGTCGTTCTGTAGTTGTGCTCGATGATGGTTTGATTGGCGGTGGTATGACCGGCCGCACCACCGCCCATTTAACCAACGCGTTCGACGATCGCTACGTTGAGATGGAAAAGATCCACGGCGAAGATGGCGCCCATTTCATTGCCGAGAGCCACACTGCTGCGATCGAAAAGATCAACGAGATCGTCACGCGCGAAAACATCGACTGTGACTTCGAGTGGCTTGACGGGTTTCTTTTCGCGCAAACGCCGGACGACGTGCAGGTGCTCGAGGATGAGTTGGCGGCCGCGCATCGAGCCGGGTTGGTGGGAGTTGAAAAAGTCGCACGAGCGCCGATCGAGTCGTTCGACACGGGATTAGCACTCCGATTTCCGCGACAAGGGCAGTTTCATCCGCTCGAATATGTTGCCGGTCTCACGCGAGCAATTCTGCGCGACGGCGGCCGCATGTTTGGCGAAACTCACGCGACGAAGATCGAGGGAGGCACGCCCGCTCGCATCGAAACGACTCATGGTCCAGTGGTGACCAGTGACGTTGTCGTTGTGGCGACGAATACTCCCGTAAACGATCGAGTCGCGATTCATACGAAGCAGGCGCCGTATGTGACTTACGTGATCGGCGTTCGTGTGCCCAGGGATTCAATCACACGCGCGCTTTACTGGGACACAGGCGATCCGTACCACTACATTCGTCTCCAGAGCGAGAACGCGCACGACGTGCTGATCGTCGGCGGTGAAGATCACAAGACGGGCCAGGCGAATGACGGCGACGAACGATTTCAACGACTCGAGCAGTGGACGCGCGAGCGTTTCACGCAAGCAGGTGACGTTGAGTTTCGCTGGTCAGGGCAGGTGATGGAGCCGGTTGATGGTCTCGCGTTCATCGGACGAAACCCGTTGGACCACGACAACGTCTACATCGCGACCGGTGATTCCGGCCAAGGCATGACACACGGAACGATCGCCGGCATGCTGTTGACCGACTTGATTCAGGAGCGGAAGAACGCGTGGGAGGATGTGTACAGTCCTTCGAGAGTAAGGCTGAAGTCATTGCCGGAGTACGCGTCGGAGAATATCAACGTCGCCGGGCAGTACACGGATTATGTCACGGCTGGTGATGTTAAGTCAGAAGCGGAAATTAAGCCGGGCGAGGGCGCGATTATGAGAGAGGGCGTGTCGAAGCTTGCGGTCTATCGAGATGAAGCCGGGGCCGTGCACAAGCTCTCCGCGGTTTGTCCTCATCTTGGCTGCGTCGTGGCGTGGAATTCGACTGAAAAGACCTGGGACTGTCCGTGTCATGGCTCGCGTTACAGTGCCGAAGGAAAAGTTTACCAGGGTCCAGCCAACAGCGATTTATCTCCTGCCGAGTAGTTCACCCAAAAACCCCCTTGGACAGGGTCAGTACCGTAACGCGGTAGCGTCGGGTGCGTCTTCGGCGTGCGATATTCTTTGGGTACAGATGTGCCACGTATGACCCGACGCTACCGCGTTACGGGACTGACCTTGTCCAAGTGCGGGGTGACGTTTTCACGTAAACACGCAAAGAAAGCCACGCTCAGGGTGAGTAACACTCTGAGGCGGGCTTCTTTGCGGCTTTTGAAAAAAAACTTTGCGCCTTTTGCGGGAAATTCGTCTGTCTAAACCGCTCGCCTGCCGGTTACCAGGTTAATTATCAATATAACCACGGCGACTACGAGCAGCAGGTGGATGAGACCGCCACCAACGTGCGAGAGCAAGCCAATCAGCCACAAGACCAACAGAATCACCAAAATTGTCCACAGCATGATCGATTCTCCTTCTTGGAAACTCGCTAACAAAAACCGAGCGCCGTAGCGCCGGGTACTTAACGAGCAACGTCCATGCCAGCGCGCAGAAGGTATTTTCTTAGAGATGCTTGGCCCGCGCTGCATCACTATCATCCGTTTTTCGATCTAACCGGGAAGTTATGTTTTGAATCCGGTCAAACAGCGCTTGTTAGAACCGGATAAACTGATTATCATTCGAGACGTAATTCGAGTCCGTCCTCTCTTGCGGCACGTCTTGAACCACGAGGCGTCCATTCGGGAAAAAAGCATGAGTCGAGAAACAGAACAAACGCCTGTTGAGCCTGTCTCTGAAGGCAAGTATGTTTATTGCATCATCGAGACCTCGGAACCGCGCTCGTTTGGTCCGATGGGTATTGGTGGACGTGGCGACGATGTTTACACAGTGCAGCACAAAGGTCTTGCGGCTGTTGTCTCAAACACACCTTTAGTCGTTTACGATCCGACGCGTGAAAACGTGTTTGCGCACGAGCAGGTGAACGAAACCGTGATGCGCGAGTTCACCGTGTTGCCGATGGCGTTCGGCGCGTTGTTCCGCACCGAGGACGACATCGTCGAACTGATTCGCGGCACTTACGATGCTCTCCGCGACGTGCTTGCGAAGATGGAAGGCAAGGTGGAATTCGGACTTAAGGTGAATTGGGACCGCGACAAGGTGACGGCTGAACTCGAAGAGAAAGACGACGAGATTCGCCATCTGAAAGAGCAGATCACTTCGCGCACGACCGGTTCGACGTATTTTGCGCGCATGCAGCTCGGACGTTTGATCGAGACGGCGTTGACTGACCAGGCTGATGCTTATATTCGCGAGGTCTATTCGCAGTTGCGCGATACGGCCGTGGCGTCGCGCGCCAACAAACCAATCGGCGACCGGATGATCATGAACGCCGCGTTTCTGATTGAACGCGACCGCGAAGCCGAGTTCGATCAGAAGGTGAAAGAGATCGCGTCGAAGTACGAGGGCAAGTTGTCGTTCAAGTACACGGGTCCGTGGCCTCCGTACAATTTCGTTCACATCCGCCTCAAGCTCGAGCGGCCCGAGCTCGCCGAAGGTGGCGGCATCGAACGCGGCGAGCGTCGCGAAGGCGAGACCGAACCAGTACGACAGTTAACAAATGTTTCTGATTGACGACTTACTCCTCGCGCCGGTCAACGGCTTTAAGTTCATCCTCGGCCAGATTCAAAAGATGGCCGACCAGGAATTGAACGACGATACGGTGATCAAGGAACAACTGCTCGAGCTCCAGATGCGCTACGAGTTGGAGGAAATCTCCGACGAGGAATTTAGTGAACGCGAAGCGGAGCTGTTCGCGCGCCTGCGCGCCATCAAGATGCGGCAACTCGATCTGATGCACCAGGCGGTGCACACCGCTGACTCGTCGAGTTTTGTGATCGAAGTTGGTGGAGACGATCAGGACCTCGGGTCAGGTTGAGCCACAGATCTCGACTAAGGATTGAACGCACGTTACTTTTTCTTCGGCGGCAAAGGTGGGGTCGGCAAGACGACCGCGGCATCAGCAACCGCTCTTTTTCTCCTCAAAAAACTAAAACGCGACGAATCTGTTCTCCTGTTCTCGACCGATCCAGCACATTCCTTATCTGACAGTCTCGACATAAAAATCGGCAACAAACTCGTCGAAGTGAAACAACTTCGCGGGGCGCGTCTCGTCGCGTATGAGATGGACGCGGGGCTTGCGCTGGATAGGTTTCGTGAGGCCCACGGCAAGGTGCTCGCTGAGATCGCAGAGCGCGGGACGTTACTGGATGAAGAGGACATCAACGAACTGTTGAGTCTTTCACTGCCAGGCCTCGACGAGGTGATGTCGCTGTTTGAGTTGAGCGAGCTGGACCGCGCCGGGCAGTACGCGCACATTGTCGTCGATACGGCGCCGTCGGGTCACACTTCACGTTTACTGCGTCTGCCGGAAGTTTTTGATCGGATGGTGAAGGCGCTCGATCTGATGGGTGACAAACATCGCTACATCGTCGCCCACTTCGCTCGACGCCGGCCGGTTGCAGATGAAGTCGATCTGTTTCTGCGAGATCTGAGCCAGAGGATCGAGTCCGTGAGGCAGTTGCTTCACAACGCGGAGCAAACGAGGTTTGCCCTCGTCACGATTCCTGAAGCGATGAGCGTTCGCGAGACGGAGAGATATCTGGAGTTGCTTCGCGAGGAGGGTGTACCGGTCAGAGATTTGATCGTCAATCGCGTCGAGCAGGAGCACGACGACTGCGAGTATTGCCGTGCACGTGTGCGGAGCCAGCGGCCGTGGATCAAAGAGATTGCCTCGACGTTCCGCGATCTAAAAATTCACTACGTCCCGCTACAGCCGAAGGAAGTGCGCGGAATCGACGAACTGAAAACAATCGGCAAGTTGATCTGGGAGAACGAAACGAAACCACGGATGAGACGCATTTTAAATCCGGATTTAAAATCCGTCTCATCCGCGGTTCAGCCTTCCTTCCCGCTGGTGGCGCGGAAGATTGTTATTTTTGGTGGAAAGGGTGGGGTTGGGAAGACGACTGCGGCGGCGGCGTATGCGCTCGCTCTGGCGAAGGCGAATCGCAAACAGAAGTTGCTGATCTTCTCAACCGATCCGGCCCATTCCTTGTCTGACAGTTTTGACGAAGAGATTGGCGAGTCGAAGAGTGGCGTCTCCGGAAATGAGAACCTCGACGCGATGGAGATCGATCCGGGCAAGTGGTTCGAGGAGCTGAAGCAGCGTTATCGATCGTGGACCGACGAACTTTTTGCTTCGCTATCCGGCGGATCGCGGATGGAGATCAGGTTTGATAAAGAAGCGATGCGCGAACTCGTCGAATTGACTCCGCCCGGCATCGATGAGATCGCGGCACTCGGCACCATCAGCGATCTTTTGGACCTGGAACGGTACCAGACTTTGATACTCGATACCGCGCCGACCGGTCACCTGATTCGTTTCCTGGAGCTGCCGCAAGTGGCCCTTTCGTGGATCAGAACGTTCATGAAGTTGCTGTTAAAGTATCAAAACGTGATGCGCGCGAATCAGGTCGCGGAAGAGCTCGTGGGTTTGTCTAAAAGTATCAAAAAGGTGATCGCGCTGCTGACGGACGCGGAGCGTTGTGAGTTTGTGGGCGTGGCGATTCCCGAGCGCATGAGTCTGGAAGAGACAGTTGACCTGGCGAAGTCGTTGGAGAAGTTGCACGTGCCGTTGCGTAAACTTTTGATCAATGGCGTCGCGCCGGATGATGCGTGCGCGTTTTGTAAGTCGCGACGCAAAGCGCAGGACCAGGTGATTGCTGAGTTTGAAAAACGGTTTCGACGACGTTCGGTGGAGATGTTGATAGCGCCGCAACAGCCGCACGAGATCAGGGGCGCGGCGGATCTCATGACGCATTTTGCGGCCTGGCAGAAGTTCTCACGCAAAGCCGCCAAGGCGGAAAGTTAATTTTGTTGCGTCTTTGCGCCTTTGCGTGAAGAATATGATCGAATGAGCGCTTTCTACGTTTACTGCATCGCCGAAAGCACAGCAGTCACAGAACTGCCCGCAGACTCCTTGCCCGCCGCGATCGAAGATAACTCCAAACTCGAGTGGGTCACGGTTAACGCGCTCGCGGCGCTCGTCAGTCGTGTGCCACGCGAAGCGTACAGTGAAAAAAGCTTAGCGGAACATTTGACTGACGCGACGTGGACCGCCATTCGTGCGATGCGTCACGAGACGGTGGTCGAGTACGTCGCGAAACGCACGAGTGTCGTTCCTCTGCGGTTTGGTACGATCTATCTCGAACGCGAGGGAATCGAACGGATGCTGGCGGAAAGATGGAGAGAGCTCGAAGAGATCATCGAGCATTTGCGCGGCCGGGAAGAATGGGGCGTGAACGTTTGGTCCGATCGCGCGATCCTGATGTCGAGCATTACTTTGGTCAGTCCGGTGTTGCGTGAACTTGTCGAGCGTGCGGAGCAGGCGTCACCCGGCCAGTCATACTTGATGCAGAAAAAGATCGATACGCTGAAGGTTGACGAAGCACGCGCGGCAGTGAACCGCATTGTCGACGAGATTGAAGGAAAGCTTAAAGAGCAGAGTGATGGCTCGAGGCGCTTGCGTATACTCAAAGTCGAAACGACCGAGCATGGCGAGCTGAAAGCGAAGTTTGCGTTTCTGGTGAAGAGATCGAAGTTTGAAGTGTTTCGTGATGCTGCGGAGCGTTTGGCGCAGGAACATCAAGCTGCGGGTGTTCGCCTGGAATTAACTGGTCCCTGGCCGGTGTATAACTTTGTACAGGATTTTTCAGGATGAGTTTTGATCAGATTATTGTCAGCGAGGAGTGGGAGGAGACCGATCTCTCGTTACTCGAGACACTTGATCACGTGCTCAACCGCGGACTCGTAATCGCCGGCGAGATCACGATCTCCGTGGCGGATATCGATCTCATCTTCGTCGGCTTGAACGTTCTGGTTAGTTCAATCGAAACCGCACACGAAGTCTTACGCAAGCGGCAAACAGAATGAAGTTATACGTCTACTGCCTGCTGCAAGGCATCGATGCGTTGGACGAAGCACCACTTGGCATATCGGGCGCTCCGGTTCGACTTGAAAAAGTAGAAGACCTTGGCATCTTAGTGAGCGACGTTAATACCGACGCAATCCCGGTGACGCGTGAAAACGCCCTGGACCACGCAGCCGTAGTGCGCAGCGTCCTCAGTCGCACGACACCGCTGCCATTTCGGTTTGGAACACTCGTGACCGAACAGCAACTCAGAAACTACATCTCATCTCGCAAGCCCGCGATCGAAACTAACCTGTCGTTCGTGCGCGGCTGCGTCGAGATGAGTGTCAAGATCATTTCCGAGGTTGCGCAAGACGACGCAGATGAGCCCAGCCAAGCAGAGCAGGGAATCGGGACTACGTTTCTAACTGCAAAACGACGAGAGATCCTGGGCAGCGAGCTCAGGTCAGCACAGGCGAAAGAAATATCAGCCTGGCTGAACGCAACCGTCACTGGCTTAACAAGAGATGAAAAGGTCAGTGTTCAGCCGTCGGAGAAATTATTTTTGGCGGCGGCGCACCTCGTCGAGCGCTCCAAGCTCAACCGGTATCGAGAAAAACTCGCGAAAGCCCGTGAGGCGCGGCCCGAACTTCATTTTCTCATCAGTGGTCCGTGGCCGCCGTATAGTTTTGCAAACATTGAGCTTGAGTTTCCTACTCAGTTCGGAGTAACCTAATGGAGCTTTCCCCCGAAAATCCCCTTTCGGCCGAACCGCAGATTGAAACTTCGCATGTGGAGGAGTTTGTGGAGCAACTTCGTTGCGTCACTGATACTCTACCGTCGCGAATTAATATTGATGCGCAGAGCGTCGAACAAGGTCTGGCCAAGCTGGTGCTAACTTTGATCGAGTTCATCCGCCGTCTGCTCGAAAAGCAGGCGGTTCGTCGCATGGAAGGCGGGGATCTCTCACCTGAACAAATCGAACAGTTGGGATTGGCGCTCATGAGACTAGAGGCTAAACTCCAGGAACTGAAATCACAGTTCGGACTGGCAGATGAAGACCTCAATCTCGATCTCGGTCCAATCGGGCGCTTGATTTAGCAATATGCAGTCTTGCTCGAGTTATACGATGGTGGCGGCCATCTAAGCTTTTTGAGTAAAGCCGCCCCTGACAGTGGAGGCGAAAGTGTCCAGCGAGCGGTCTACCCTTATAACGGCCCGTCCCCCGGGTCTGGTTGATGTTCTCGACCGTATTCTTGACAAAGGACTCGTGATCGCCGGCGACATCAAAGTGTCGCTGGCCAACGTAGAACTACTCACGTTGCAAATCCGTCTACTCGTCTGCTCGATCGACAAGGCAGAGCAGATCGGTTTGAACTGGTGGCGCTACGATACCAATCTGACGACCCGCGCCGAGCGTGCCGAAGCTGAAAATCTGGAGCTGCGCGAACGGCTTGCGGAACTCGAACTGGAGATCCGAAGACTCGCCGCTGCCGAAGCGGCCGCCGCTGTACAAGATTCAGTTGCAAACAGTCAGCCCGCGTCGCGCAGAGGGAAAGGAAAGCGGCGCAATCGGTGAATATGCATTAATCAGTAAGGCATTCAGGAGGAGCAAGAGGCGCCGTCAATCCTCGCGCAGTATGCTCGTTTTTCCAACTTAAAAAAAAGGAACCGAAGCAAATGGCTGTCGAAAGAGCACCAGGCGGTACTAGTTTAATTGACGTCCTCGATCGTGTGCTCGATAAGGGCATCGTCATCGATGCGTGGGTTAGAATTTCGCTGGTGGGTATTGACCTGATCACGATCGAAGCGCGTGTAGTAGTTGCTTCCATCGATACGTATCTCAAGTACGCGGAAGCAGTAGGCTTGACCCCGGCAGTTTCACGACCAGTACTTACGCCCGGAGCGGAACCAGTCGAAACCGAGCGCCGCCGTGTGACAGTCGAAGTTGAAAAGAAATGATTTGTATTGCCGATTGCCAATGCCGATTTAAAGAGAGCTTGGCAGTTCTCCATAACAGGCAATCGGCAATTGGCAATTGGCAATCGGCAATGTAGCGATGGGAGAAGTACCGGCAGAATTAGGAGTTCGAACCCCGCCCTCCCTTTCTGAGTCAGAGCGGGTTAGCCCCTACCTGCGCCAGTACGACATCTTTATCGAAACCACGACTCAGATGCTCGCCACACCCAAGCTGATTGAGCGACTACAACTAGCCCTCGAGGGAATCGCAAATATCTTCGGACATCGACAAGCCGCTATCGCCATCATCAATGAACGTGATGCGGAGTTGCGCGTTCGCGCCGCCATTGGTTTTGAAGACGTCTCGAACACTCGCGTGGAAATGCCTCTGGACTCGAGCGCGAACTGTGTGCGTGTGATCCACGATGCTCATCCACTCTGGATCACGATTCAGGACGACGAAGCCTCCCGCAGTCTCTTCGATAAAATGCGCTGGCAACAGGACGTGCTCGCCATCCCGCTGTTCGGGATTTCCGAAATCTCGACACGCCGTGGCGATACCGGCGGCAATTCCCGGTTTCCTGCTCATTATTGGACCTTCGATCAGGGGTCGCGACTCGGAGTGCTCTATATTGGAGCCGACGAGAACAGTATCGATCCCGTTTCTTTGACTCTTCTCAACCGGTTCGCCGACAAGCTCGGTATCATCGCCTCCCTCGCAATTCATCAGGAACGTCTCGTCAACACAGTCACAAAACTACAACGAGAGCGGCAATGGATTGAGTCGATCATGAAGTCTGTCGCAGATCCGATCGTGCTTACGGATCTCGACAACGAGATACTGCTGCAAAACCGTCGCGCGGAAGAACTGTTTAGCGGCTCCGCGAATGCAGGCGAAGGAAAGCGCCGCGCGTTGAAGATGAACGATCTGCTTTTCTCTGCTTACCTCTCGAGCGCCACGGTTTCATCGTCGGAAGTCATTCAAAGAGATATCACTCTCGTCGATCCGATCGAAGGTTCGGACATCCACTTCGAAGTGATCTCGACTCCGGCCGCAAATGCGCGAGGCGAGCCGCTCGGACTCGTGTCCATCTTTCGAGACGTTACCGATCTGCGTGAAGCCAATGACGAGTTGGCGCGAAACTTCGTCAAGTTGCAGGAGGCAGAGGCCGAGTCACGCCGCGAACGCGATCGTCTGGATCTGATCATTGAAAATGTGGGCCATCCCATCGTCGTCTGCGACTCGGCCGGCAATTTCATTCTGTTCAACCGGCGTGCGGAGTTGTTGTTTCAGGAGAATGCTTCGTTCAGATCGCTGGCCGCTGCGGCGGTTCGGACCAACGCCGTCAAACTCACTTCGTTTATCTCCGGACTCGCTTCGGCGTCTGAAACAGGCAGGCAGGCTGAGATTGAGTTGATCGATCCCGATGACGGTCGAGCGTTGCCGATGGAGATAACGGCGCGTGAAGTTTTGGATCCGACCGGCCAGGTCACGGCAGTGGTTTCGATTCTTCACGATCTGACTGAGATACGAGAACTCGAACGTCGCCGCGTCGAGCAGCAGTTGTTTGAGTCGGAGAAACTCGCGGCGGTGGGGCGACTGGCGGCGTCGATTGCTCACGAGGTCAACAATCCTCTCGAAGCCATCAAAAATGCGCTTTACCTGATGCAGACGAGTTTCGAGTTCGACAGTAAAAACACGCGCTTTCTGGAGATCGCGAGAAAAGAGACCGAGAGAGTTTCCCACATCATCCGTCAGATGCTTGGGTTTGCGCGCCGTCCTGGCGAAGTTGACTGGGTCGACGTAAACCAACTGCTCGAAGAGACGCTGGTCCTGCTGGAAAAGAAGATGCGCCAACTGCGCATCCGGATCACGAAATCGTTCGACGATTCGTTGCCGAAGATCAGGGCCCGCGCCGACCAGTTGCGCCAGGTGTTTCTGAATTTGATCATCAACGCGCAGCAGGCGATTGAAGGCGAAGGCGAGATAGTGATCTCCACGTCTCGTTATGAACAAGCATTGCAACCGTCAATTCTGATCCAACTCAGCGATAGCGGCGTGGGCATCGCTGAAGACGACATCAATCGCATCTTCGATCCGTTTTTTTCTACTGGTAAGAAGGGAACGGGCCTCGGGTTGTGGGTAACGCAGGACATCGTGAGGCAGCACGGTGGTCGCATCGAAGTGAGTAGCGAGTTGGGGCGCGGCACGGTATTCAGCATCGTGCTGCAGGTTGAGTCTCCCGTTCTCGAAGATCAGGTAAGCGAATCCAAGTTGTCTGCAAAATGAGCCATCCACTCGATCATTCCGGAAACGGTTCACCGCAGGATGTCTTCGTTCCGTTGTCGAACGAAGCGCGCCTGTTGGTAGTCGACGACGAAGAAAGCCTGCGCATCACCACCGCTGCGATCTTTGAGAACGAAGGTTATATCGTCCACACCGCTTCGAGTGGCGACGAGGCCATCGCGCTGTTAAGTGACGGCGATTACGATCTGGTGCTTACCGACTTGCACATGGAAGGAGGCGACGGTCTTTCCGTGCTGAACCAGATCAGGCAGCAGGCGCCGCTGACGATCTCCGTTGTGCTGACAGGATTTGCTTCAGTTGAGTCTGCCATCGCCGCGTTGCAGGAAGGTGCTTACGACTACCTCGTCAAGCCGTGCGACATCGAGAGTATGAAGCACACGATTCGTCGCGGCGTCGAGCACCGCCGGCTCATGCTGGCGGAACAGAAAGCGCGGATGGATTTACAGCAGTTGAATCTCGATCTGGAGCGGAGAATTGAGGAACGGACCGCCGAGTTGAAACGGCTCAACGTCGAGCTCGCGGATGCGAACCGCGCCAAGGACGTTTTCCTTGCCACCCTTTCACACGAACTGCGAACTCCTTTGACGCCTGTTGTCGGTTGGATCAAATTGCTGCGCAGCGGAACTCTGGACGAAAAGAGTGTGGCGCAGGCGCTCGACGCAATCGAGCGCAATGCGTGGCTGCAGTCACGTTTGATCGACGATCTGCTGGACACTTCGCGAATCGCGACCGGGAAACTTCATTTCGAACCGAAGCCAACCGATCTCAACGTTGTAGTAAAAGCTGCTGTCGATACCGTCCGGAGTTCCGCGGCCAGCCGCAACATCGATCTGTCGCTGTCGCTGTGGCCTGTGAGTTTGATAGTGATGGGTGAACCGGTACGTTTGCAGCAGATTGCGTGGAACCTGGTTTCCAATGCGATCAAGTTTACCGAACCGGGTGGCAAGGTGCGGGTGACGACCGGGTTGAATGGTGCCCAGGCGTATCTTGAAGTTGTCGATACGGGTGTGGGGATCGAACCTGAGTTTCTGCCGCACGTGTTCGATCGTTTTCGTCAGGCGGATGGTTCGACTTCGAGACGGCACGGCGGTCTCGGACTGGGGCTCGCGATTGCGGACGCGCTCGCAAAGATGCACGGCGGCAAACTCGAAGCTGAGTCTGAGGGTGTGGGGCAGGGGTCGCGTTTTATTTTCCGAATTGCGTTGGCGCCGGGCGGGAAAGCTGCTCCGGAGGCGGTCGATCAAAAAGTCCACTCGTTGGAGGGGCTCGACGTGTTGATCGTCGAAGACTCGACGGACACGCTCGATCTGCTCAGCATGATCTTCAGTCGTGAGGGCGCGAATGTCACCACAGCCGCATCGGCCGCGGAGGCGCTGCAAAATGCGGTGATAAAACGACCGCACATCATCGTTTCGGATATCGGCATGCCCGATACTGATGGTTATCAACTGCTCGAGCAGCTACGCCTGCTTCCGGGCCTGAATAATGTCCCCGCCATCGCCGTCTCCGGGTACGCGAGCGAAGAGGATCGCGAGCGCGCCCTGGCCGTCGGTTACCTGGCCTTAGTGCCCAAACCCATAGACCTCGACGTCCTCTTCAACCTCATCCAGGAACTCAAAACCCCGGCGTGAGTTTAAAGTGGCAAGTATTCTATTCGATCCCTCATCTCAGTCTGAGAACGACACTCGATCGTTAGCTCCAGATCGTTAATCGCGCGACCGATAGCCATTCGTTTGGGGACGAGTATGACACCCGCCATCGGCTCTCCGAGCCTTAGAAGATGCTCAGCATCCGGGATCATTGTCTTTTTGTCGTGAGTGATGATGATCCTGTTTTCCATGGCAGCCCACCTGAGTAACTCCAAATCAGGAAATCCGGACATCCCGATCTGTTTTACCAAAAGATAATCGAGCTCTGGTAAACGTGATTTCAATCCACGCAGTATGTCATGGTCAACGTTTTCGTCGATGAGGAGACGAAGCATTGTTTCTTTTAAGAAAGTGAGGAATTTAGTTTTTTATTAGCTGTTCTCGGCGCTGTTTTTGAAGTTGCTCCCAGCGCTGTTTAGTCAATTCATTAAGCTCCCAGTATCCTGGTGCGCTTTGGATTCTCTTCCGGGTTTCCTCTGCTTCGGCCTCTCCCTTTTCCAGGTACTCGTCCGCCTCGGCGCTGTGATTGAGGTACCAGGAAATGACACCATTGACCTGATCCAGTGAAAGTGAAGGAAAACTGTCCTGAATTTCCTCTGGTGTGTATCCTTGATTATACGTCTCGACCAGGATATCAAGAGTGATTCGTGAGCCGATCACCCGAATCGCGCCATACTGAAAATGGAGCGGTGAGTCTGTGAAGTCGAATTGTTCCATATGGCTCGCATTCTACCCGCTCCAGCACCAACAAACCAAGTTAAAACAACAAGTTGACAAAAACGAAATTGTAACTATAATGGTTACAAAAAGGATGGCCCCGAGTTCCCCGTACTGTATTAGATATGTCGACAAACAGCAGGTTCGCAGTCGCGGTACATGTGCTGAGTTTGATGGCCTGGTCAGGCGAAGAACCCCTTAAATCCGAACAGGTTGCGGAAAGCGTAAATACCAATCCAGTCGTGATCCGGCGCATGCTGTTGGAACTGGCCAAGGCGGGTTTGGTGGTGTCTCAAACCGGCTCCTTTGGCGGCTCCCGGCTGACACATGACCCAGCAAAAACTACCCTTCTGGACGTCTATCAGGCCCTCGAGTGCGGAGGCGTCTTTTCGCTGCACCGGCAACCGCCCAGTCGGGATTGCCCGGTCGGCGTGAATATTGAAACCGTGTTGGGCGAGGTGCTGCTGGAAGTCGATTCTGCAGTTGAACGGGTGCTGAAAAATATAACCATTAACGACGTCGTCCAACGCTTGAAACCCTGTGGGGGTGCTGCGACATCGAAGACGATGGAGAAAAATGGCAGGAAGAAACATTATGACCAAAAGCAGATTTCTTTGCCCGCGTTGCGAGCAGGTGCAAAGAGCCGGAGGGCACGGGCCTTCCGAACTGCGTAAATAAAACCGCGAGAAAGGAATAATCATTTGTCCAGGCTTGAAAAAGATCAAAGCGGTATCGAGCTCATGAATTCGGTTCAGGGCGAGTTTGTCAACCTCAGCGAGGAACTGACTGACGACGCCGTGTCGATAGAAGACATCGACGAAGTGCTGCAAACGCTCGAGAGAGCGACCAGTAGTGAAACCGAGATCGAGGAGCCTTTGATCGAGGAGTCCTCGTCTGCGGCCGAGTCTGACGAAGCCATGAGCGAAGAGGTCGAGCTCGACCTTTCCGCCGGCGAGATGGATAAGACGTCGGATCCCATCCGCGTTTACATGCGCGAGATGGGCGTGGTGCCTTTGCTTACCCGCGAGCAGGAAGTGTCGATTGCGAAGCGCATCGAGCGCGGTCAGAAGCGTGCTGAAAAAGCGATTGCGCGTTCGCCGATCGCCGTGGTTGAACTTTTCCGGATCGGCGATGAACTCGCCGCCGGCTCGCTGAACATCCGCGACGTCGTCGCTTTCTCCGATCAAATGGAGACTGAAGAACACGAGGATCGCAGTGAAGAGTATTTGCAGTGGACGATCGAAGGCCTTAACAACATTCGGCAACTCTACAAGCGCGGCTTGAAGGAGTTCGATAAATTTGCCGACGAGTTGAAAGTCTCACGCGGCAAGCGTTCGAAGAAACTTCTGCGTTACCGCCGCAAACTCGCGCGCACGCGGTTGGAAATCGCGCAGGAGATCCGCAGTCTCCATATGAAGGAGGCTGCACGGCAAAGACTGATCGCCGCGATTGGCGTGGTGCACAAGGAAGTTCGCACTCTCGAACGCGAGATCGAAAGCTACTCCGAAAAACTCAAACGCAAAGGACTGAAAGCCGACAAGCAAAAGGAATTCAGAAAGCATGTCGCAAACGCGCGCAAGCGTTTGAAGGAGATCGAGACTGAGCATCACCTGTCGCCGTTGGAGATCAAACGTTCGCACCAGATGATCGCGGTCAGCGAAGCGCAGACCGCGCAAGCGAAGCACGAGCTGACTGAAGCGAACCTGCGTCTGGTTGTCTCGATCGCCAAGAAGTATCAGAACCGTGGTCTGCAGTTCCTCGACCTGATTCAGGAAGGCAACCTGGGTTTGATGAAAGGCGTTGACAAGTTTGACTGGCGGCGCGGTTACAAGTTTTCAACTTACGCGACGTGGTGGATTCGCCAGGCAATCACTCGCGCGATCGCCGACCAGGCGCGCACGATTCGCATTCCCGTGCACATGATCGAAGTGATTAACAAACTGAAGAACACTTCGCGTGAACTGGTGCGTGAACTTGGCCGCGAACCGACAACCGAAGAGATCGCAAAGAAGATGGATACTTCGGTTGACAAGGTGCGGAAAGCGCGCAAGTTGATGCAGGATCCGATCTCGCTGGAAACGCCAATCGGTGAAAACGGCGACTCTCAGCTCGGCGACTTGATTGAAGACAAGTCGAGCGAGAGTCCGGCGGCGCGTGTGATCACTTCAAACCTGCGCGAGATCGCGGGCGACGTGTTGCAGACATTGAGTCCGCGTGAGGAGCGCGTGATTCGTCTGCGATTTGGATTGGACAATGGCGGTCACGAACGCACGTTGGAAGAAGTGGGTCAAAACTTCAACGTGACACGTGAACGCATTCGCCAGATCGAAGCGAAGGCGCTGCGCAAACTGCGGCATCCTTCGCGGGCGCGGCTATTAAAGAATTTCCTCGAAGGCGAGGGGCAATAAGTAATAAAAATTAGGAGCGATAAAGATGAGTGAACATGTAAAAGAAGTGAGCGACAGCTCGTTTGAGAAAGAAGTATTGGGTGCCGCCAAACCGGTGCTGGTGGATTTTTGGGCTGAATGGTGTGCCCCTTGCCGCATGCTGGCGCCGACGGTGGCTGCAGTCGCGGAGCATTATGGCGACACAGCGAGCGTGGTGAAGTTGAACGTTGACGACAACCCTTCAACCGCACAGCGCTACGGCATAAAGGGCATCCCTACTCTGATTCTTTTCCGCGATGGAAAAGAAGTCGAGCGCGTAGTCGGCGCGACGAGTAAAGAGTCAATCATGAAAATGATCGAGAAGAACGCGACCGCAGCCGCATAACTTCAAAGATCGAGCGGTGATAACGCCGGGCGTTCGCGCCCGGCTTTTCTTTTGTCTCCTCACCCAATAAGTCGATGATTCTGCCAGCACACTTGCAAGATTTGCTAAGTCCTTTAGATACGTTGTTGCTCTTACCCAGTTTTCTAAAAATCCTGTTGCGTTTCCCAGAATCGACGGCGTAATCTGACCCTGCTCTTTATTTTCGATCCATCCCCCACGTTTAACGTAAACATTGACCGTCCCCTTGCGGTCTCGGGGACACGGAAAGACTCACCATGAATTCAATCAGGGAACTTCTTCACCAAATCCCGGATCCAAATCTCTCGATTGACGAGCGAGTGCGACTGCGTTGCCAGTTAGCCAAACAGTTGGAACAAATCGGGAACTACGAAGCTGCTTCTAGAGCCTTGGGTGATTTGTGGCGTGGAGTTGGTAACTCTCCTAATCTCGATGCACTTGACGAACGTACGTGTGGAGAACTGCTGTTACGCGTTGGTGTCCTGACAGGATGGATTGGCAGTATAAAGCTGATCAAAGGTTCTCAGAAATTTGCTAAGAAACTACTCGGTGAAAGCATTTCGATCTTTGAGTCGTTCCCTGATATTAAGAAGGTAGCCGAAGCGCAAATCGAATTAGCGTTCTGTTATAAGCGTGAGGGTGCCCTCGACGTAGCCCGAACATTATATGCTGAAGCCCTGGCTCAGCTTGATGACCAGGATGGAGATCTAAAAGG
>JBKPPH010000049.1:0-10714 GCA_046733535.1 Acidobacteriota bacterium | reverse complement strand
ACGACGCTTGTGCCCGCTGCGGTCTTAACGTGCAGCGTAAGCCCCGTAAGCGTCTCTTCCTGCGTCGTCGGAATGTAGAAGTGACGGCGGACACTCTCGCGCAGGTTCACGTACTGAGCGTCTTTGACGACGCCGATGATTGTCCGATCGGGAACGTTATCGAGGCCGATGCGTTTGCCGATGACATCGGTCGTGCCGAAGAAGTGTTTCGCCATCTTCTCGTTGACGATGACGACCTTCGGCGCGCCGATGCGATCGCGCTCGTCGAAGTCGCGTCCAGTCACGAATGGAATCTCGAGCGCTTTGAAGTAGTCGCTCGACACCCACGTCGCGTCCGTCGACATTCGCTCGCCTTCGCGCGGCGTGTAGCCTTCCACGACGATGCCGAGGCGATCCCAACCGCCGGAAATCGGTGAGTCAGTGGCGAGACTGGCCGCTTTCACGCCCGGCAAGGCGCGTGTCTTTGCCAGTAACTCGTCGTAAAAAGCAGCCGTTCTTTCTTTGCTATAACCGTTGAGCGCTGGGTTAACGCTCGCGAGTAACACGTTGTCTTTACCGAAACCGGTGTCGACTGCGCGCAGGTTTTGCAGCGTCCTGAGCAGTAGCGCGGCACTAACGAGCAGCGGCAGCGAGAGTGCAACCTGGACCAGGATCAAACCACTGCGCACGCTCAGCAACTTGCCTGCTGAAGTAAAACTACGAGACTCGAACCGGAGACCGGGGGCAAACACTTGTCGCGCAGCTTGAATCGCCGGCGCGAGGCTAAACGCGAGCCCGAGAAGAATCGCGACTCCGAAAATGAATGCGAACAAACGCCAGTCGAACGACGAGCCGAGGTTTACGCGATAGTCCGCCGGGATGAACGCCATCAACGCCGCTTTGATCCAAAACGCGATAAAGACCCCCGCGGCCGCGCCCATCACGGCGAGAACCACGCCTTCAGTTAACCACTGCCGCAACAGACGCAAGCGCCCGGCGCCGAGCGCGAGCCGAACCGCGGTTTCCTGTGCGCGCACGGTGGCCCGCGCCATCATCAGGTTCGCGAGATTCGCGCAAAGGATCAGCAGCACCGCGCACGTAGCGCCGAACAGCAACCACAGCGACGTGCGCATTGCGGTTTGCAAGTGACGCAGGCCTTGATCTCCGGGTACGAGTGCGATGCGTTGGGCCAGGAATCGTTCTTTACCGGCCGCACTGACAGTCGACGGCAACTGCTGCGCTTCGACTTCTCGAACCTGTTGATAAAGAACACTCAGCGACGCCTGCGCTTGTTCGGGCGAGACGTCCGCCTTGCGCCGCGCCATCACGCTCAACCACTGGTGCCGGCGGCTTTGCATTCGCGTCGGCGGCAGCGGATTGAAGACGGGCGTCATCATCATGGGCACGCGCACGTCGGGATTGCTCGCGAGGTCCACGCCGTAAAAAGCGGGTGGAGTGACGCCGAGCACCGTTACCGGGTGTTCGTTGAGGAGAATCGTCTTGCCGATCAGGTTTGGATCTTTGTTGAATCTGCTTTCCCAAAACCGGTAGCTCAAAACCGCGACCGGATGCGCGCCCGGATTGCGATCGTCGTCCTGCGTGAACAGTCGTCCGGCCCACGGCCGCACGCCGAGCACTTCGAAAAAGTTTCCACTGACAAGCTCACCACTCACGCGCTCGGTCTGGTCGCCGTAGCTGACGTTCAACTGCGCGCCGGCACGCGCGATCACGCCTGAGAAAACGGAGTTTCGATCGCGCAGGTCCTGGTACATCGGATACGAGAATGAACTGTCGATGCCTGGGCCTTCCTTCGGGTCGTACACCGAAAGCACCGCAAGCTGATCGGGGTTCGTCACCGGCAGGCTTTGCAAGAGCACCGTGTCGAGCATCGAAAAGATCGCGGCGTTCGCGCCGATTCCAAGCGCGAGCGTGAGTATCACTACACCGGCGAATGCAGGGTTCTTCGCCAGCATTCGCAGCGCGTAACGTATGTCGTTAATCATCGAAAATCTCCGCTCTCATCCGTGTAATCCGTCGCAAAATTCTACTCATAGCGAAGCGCGATAGACGGATCGACTCGCGTCGCGCGTCGCGCCGGGATGTAACAAGCCAGGAGCGCAACGACGAACAAGATCCCTGCGACACTGGCGAAAGTGACGGCGTCCGTTGGCGTCACTCCGAAAAGCAACTTGCTCATCAAGCGCGTTAGACCAAAAGCACCTGCCAACCCGATCAATATGCCCAGCAGCGCGAGTGACAGGCCGCTGCGCAAAATCATTGTCAACACGTCGCGCAACTGCGCGCCCAGCGCCATGCGCAGACCAATCTCCTGCGTTCGTTGCGCGACCGACTGCGCCATCACGCCGTAAATACCCGCGGCCGCGAGCACGAGCGCGATGAACGCAAACGTCCCCAGCAACACCACATTCATGCGTTGCGGCGCAACCGATAAATCGAGGCGGCGATTCATGGTGACGACGTCCTCGATCAAGATCTCTTTTTCTGCGTTCTTGAGTTCACGCTGGACGGGCGCCGCCAAACTGAGCGGATCTCCAATCGTGCGCACCAGCACCGTCATGCTGCTCCACGGCCGCTTCGCGTGCGGCTCGTAAGTCGCCAGATCGGGCTCTGTGTCGAGTCCGGTGTGGTTCACGTTTCCGACCACGCCGACGATCGTTAGCCACGGCTCGCGTTCCGGTGGTCCAATCTTGATCCGTTTACCAATCGGATCGCCGTTGGGCCAGTAACGTTGGGCCATCTTTTGATTGACGATGACGACGTCAGGCTTGCCACCCGTGTCGCGATCGTCAAACTCGCGCCCTTGAACCAACGCAATGCCCATCGCGCGAAAGTAGTTCGGCAGGATGCGGCGATAGCTGACGGCGGGCGTTTCGCCGGAGTTGAACGTTCGGTCTTCGATCGTCAAATTACCGTGCGGATCGCCGCCGCTTATCGGCAGTCGATTCACGGCGCTGACGGCTTTGACTCCCGGCAGCGACGAAAGCTGCTCCGGAAGTTTTTTGAAGAACTCAATGACTTGCGCGTCTTCGGAATATTTTTGCTCGGGTAAAGAGACGTGAAGCGTCAGCAAGTGATCGGGTTGAAAACCCGGATTGACGTGAGTGAGCAGCCAGAAGCTTTTTATCAGCAGTCCGGCGCCGATAAACAACATCAGCGACAACGCGATCTCGCCCACCACCAACCCGCGACGCAGGCGACTGCCCGAGTTGATGCTTCCCTTCCCTCCCGATTTGAGTGCGTGGTTGACGTCAGTGCGCGCCGCCTGAATCGCGGGCACCAGGCCGAAGACGATGCCGGTCAACAGCGATACGGCGAAGGTAAAAATGAAGACCGCGGCGTTGACGCCGATCTCAGACGCGCGTGGAAATCCTTCGGGCAGATGCAGCAGCAGCCACGTGATGGTCCACATCGCGAGGAGAAATCCGAGCGCGCCGCCAATCAACGAGAGCAAGAGGCTTTCAACGAGGGACTGGCGTATCACGCGCCAGCGGCTCGCGCCGAGCGCGACGCGAATCGCCATCTCTCGCACGCGTGAGGCCGTGCGCGCTAACTGCAAATTCGCGACGTTCGCGCAGCCAATCAACAACACAAAGATCACGGCGCCGAGTAGCACGAACAGTGCGGGTTTCAGGTCTCCGGCGACGCGTTCGTGTAATGGCGTGAGTGTTACCGCGTGACCGTCGTCTTCCTTTGCATGGGCGCGCTGGATGTCGGTGAAGATCGTCGTCAACTCGCTCGCCGCCTGTGCGTGGGTGACGCCGGGTTTGAGTCGACCGAGACCGAGGATGAAATGGACAGCGCGATTCTGGAAGAAACGTTCGCCGGAATCGGGACCGAACGGCACCCAAACGTCCGTCTTGTCGTCGGGAAATTGAAAGCCGGCAGGCATCACGCCGACGACGGCAAACCCGACGTTGTCGAGCTTGATGCCCTGGCCGTTCAGCGACTGGTTCAAGAAATGGCGCTGCCAGAATCGGTGGCTGACAACTGCCACTCGATTCGCGCCCGGCTTTTCATCTTCCGGCAGGAACGTCCGGCCCTGCGCCGCCTGCGCTCGCAACAACGGAAACAGATTCGCGGAGATGCCCATGCCCTGGACGCGCGACGGCTCACCGTTGAGATCGAGCACAAACGAAGCGAAGTTGACGCCCGCGATCTCTTCAAATGACTTGCTCTGTTGCCGCAAGTCGAGCCAGTTCAGGTATGAGAGCTGGAAGGGTTCGGGTCCTTGTTGGGGATTGACCTCGTTGATGACGACGAGCCGCTCGGGTTCGGGGAACGGAAGCGGTCGCAGCAGCACCGCGTTGACCACGCTGAAGATCGACGTTGTCGCAGCGATCGCGAGCGCGAGAATAATCACGGCGATCGCAGTGAAGGCGGGATGCTTCAGCAGACTCCTCACACCGTAACGAACGTCTTTAATCAAGCTATCCATCTCAGCGTCCTTTCTGTGGCCTCACTCGTATCTGAGCGCCACCAGTGGATCCACTTTCGTTGCACGTCGCGCCGGCAAGTAGCACGCGAACACGCCGACCACCATCAACCCAACTCCAACCGCAACGAACGTCGCCGCATCAGTCGTCGAAACTCCAAACAGCAAACTCGACAGCAAACGCGTCAACACCAACGCGCCTCCCAACCCGATCACCAAACCTACGAAGACGAGTCTCATCCCCTGGCCCATGAACAACCGGACCACGTCGCGACTGCCCGCGCCGAGCGCCATGCGAATGCCAACCTCGTGCGTGCGCTGCGAGACTGAGTAGGAGAGCACTCCATAAACACCGGTCGCAGCCAACACGAGCGCGAGCGCGGCAAACACTGAAAACAGCATCGCGTTAAAGCGCCGCGTCGACGCCTCACGCGCCAGTATTGTTTCGAGGGTTTCTGCTTCGACGACGGGAACGTCTTTATCGATTTCGTGCACAGCACGGGCAACAGCAGCCGCCAGCGACTCCGGATCCCCGCCGGACGATCGAATCGAAAGCCGCGAGTTGCGTTGCGCGGCCGCGGGTCCCATCGGCGTGTAGATCTTGATCAGCGGCTTCGCTTCCGAGCCGTAGATTCCCACCTGCTTAACGACACCAATGATTTCGTGCCACTCGGGTCCGTTGTACTTGATGCGTTTGCCGACAGCATTCTCATTCGGCCAGAAGCGTCGCGCGAGCGTCTCGTCGACGAGGACCACATTCTTTCCCTGCTCGTCCTCGTCTCTGCTGAAAGTGCGTCCCTGAAGGATCGGGACATTCATCGTCCGAAAGTAATCAGCCGAGACGATGGACCAATCGACATTGATCATCTCACCAGACCGCACCTCATAGCCTTCGGGCAGGATATCGTTTTGCCAATCTCTCAATCCGGGCAGCGTCGTCGAAAGACTGGCAGACTCAACGCCCGGAACTGATTTCAACCTGTCGAGCACCTGGTGAAGTAACCGGGCGAGTTCGCCACGCTTTTGATAGCGACCGCGCGACACCTTCAGCTCCATCGTGAGCACGCCGTTCGGATCGAAATGGTTATCGGTCCGCAAAAGTACAAACATGCTCTTGACGAGCAGACCTGCGCCCACGAGAAGAGCTACAGACAACGCCACCTCGACCACGACTAACCCGCTGCGCAGCCTCTTACCCTGCCCGGCGGTCGTCGTCGAGCTGCTGTCTTTCAACGTGTCTTGAAGATCAGTTTTGGAAGACCGCAGTGCGGGCATGACGCCGAAAAGCACACCCGTCAGGAGTGACACGAGGAAACTGAAACCGAGTACTTTCGTGTCAAGTTTCAGGCCGGTCATGCGAGGCACCGTCTCGTGAGCGACACGCGCAAGCAGTGCGGCGGTCCACGACGCGAGCATCAACCCGAGTGCGCCTGCAGTCGCGGCGAGGAGCAGACTCTCGATCAGCATCTGCCTGAAGATCCGGAATCGCGACGCGCCGAGCGCCGCGCGCACCGCAAACTCCTTTCGTCGCGCAGCCGCTCGAGCGAGCAGAAGGTTCGCGACATTCGCGCACGCGATCAACAACACGAGACCGACAGCGCCGAAGAGTATCTTCAAAGCAGTGCTTACGTTGCCGGTGATACTGTCCTGCAGCGACAGGACATTCACTGTGTTGGCGCCGGCATTCGCGCCCGGGTACTCGTGCAACAGCTCCTGCGCGATCCGGTTCATGTCCGAGCGCGCCTGTTCAATGGTCACGCCGGGCTTCAAGCGCGCGACGACATTTCCGCCAGTGCGCGTGTCGCGCTCGGTCCAGTTGAATGGACCGATGAGCATCCAGAGAGGCGGCGGTCCCTGGTGAGCGAAGCTCTCCGGTAACACACCGATTATCGTGTAAGGCTTGTCGTCGAGCATGATGCTCTTGCCGACGACGTTTGGATCGCCGCCGAAACGCTGCTGCCACGTGCCGTAACTGATCAGAGTGACTGGCGCGGCTCCCGGCTTGTCGTCTTCGGGTGTGAAATCGCGGCCCATGAACGGAGTTGCGCCCATAACCTTGAAGTAATCGGACGTGACCATGCGCGCGTTGACGCTCTCCGGCTCGCCGTTGCCGGTGATGTTTACGAACCAGCCGCGGAACGTCGACATCGATTCAAACACGCGGTTGCGTGAGCGCCAGTCGACGAAGTTCGGGTAAGAAACCATCCGGTTCGCGACTTCCGGCCCCGACTCATTCATCCACACGATGCGATCGGCTTCGGTGTACGGCAGCGGTTGCAACAGCACCGCATTGATCACGCTGAACATGGCCGTGTTCACACCGATCCCCACCGCGAGCATCAGCACCGCCAGCAGCGTAAAGCCGGGATTCTTACGCAACCACCGCAATCCGAAAGTTAAGTCTTGAAGCATCTGTTGCCTCTTAATGGCCTCACTCGTATCGCAGTGCGATCAGCGGATCGACTTTCGTCGCGCGGCGCGCCGGGATGTAGCAGGCGATGAGCGCCACGATTATCAGCAGTATCGCGATCACCGCGTACGTCAACGGATCGGAAACCTTCACTCCAAAGAGCATCTTCGAGAGACTGACCCAACTCTCGAGATACTTCGTCAGCACGTAAGCGCCTATCAGTCCGACGATCACGCCGAGCACCGCGAGCGTCATTCCCTGCCGCACGATCATCTTCAGCACGTTCGAGCGATCCGCGCCGAGCGCCATTCGAATTCCGATCTCGTGCGTGCGTTGCGAGACGGTGTAGGCGAGCACGCCGAACAATCCGATCGCCGCGAGTTGTTGGGCGAGGAGCGCAAACAACGTCAGCAGCTTCGCAAAGAGACGTTCCATGCGCAGCGTTTCATCAGCCTGTTCGACCTGCGTCTTGATTCCGCTTACCGGCAGGTTTGAATCGACTTGGCGCACCGCGTCGCGCACGCTCGCAATAATGGAATTCGGATCGGCAGCAGTGCGCACTTCGAAAGTCGCGTACTGCATCGGGCGCTCCTGCCGGTAAGAGCTGTAGACCGTCGGCGGAATCTCGTCACGCTGTGTCGCGTACTTCGCGTCGCCGCACACGCCGATGATCTCGAGCTCGTCGGGCTTGGAGGTGTCGTAAGTGAACCGTTTACCGATCGCGTTCTGGTTTGGGAAAACTTTGTTCGCGAACGTTCGATTGATAACGACGACTTTCGGCGACGTCGTATCGTCCTGCGGCCGGAACGTGCGTCCGTAAAGCAGCGGAATCCCCATCCCCTCGAGAAAGTTTTCGCGAACCGTGTGCCGGTAAGCCTCGAGGGTTGGCGGAATGCGTCCTTCGGCGTCCGGCGTTGCGTTCAACGCCTCGCGCAAGAACATGCTGCTCGAGCTTGAACTCTGGCTCAGCAGCGGCTCCCGCGAAAACGTGACCGATTGCACGCCCGGAACGCTCTCGAAACGTTCACTGAGCTGTGAATAAAGCTGCCGCAACTTCTCGTCCTTGTAACCAATCAACGCCGGCCGAACCTCAAACAGCAACAAGTTCTGCGTATTGAAACCGGGATCGACGCGTTGCAGGTTGATGAGCGTGCGCACAAACAATCCCGCACCGACGAGCAGCAACAACGACAGCGCCACCTGGACCACCACGAGGCCGCGGCTCAGGATCGATCGATGGACCGAGCTCGAGCTGCGCCCGCTATCTTTCAACGTCGGCGTGAGATCGACTCTTGTCGTGCGCCACGCGGGCGCGAGTCCAAAAACGATGCCGGTGAGGAGCGAGAGCGCGAGCGTGAAACCCAGCACGCGCCAATCGAGCCGCGGCTCGAGTGCGCTCATGCCGGGGCCGCCCCAATCAGTCACCGCAAGCAGTCCGTTTTTGATCCACACGGCGAAGAGAATTCCCAACAGCCCACCCAGCACTGAAAGCAGCACACTCTCAGTCAGCAGTTGTCGAATGAGTCGCCAACGACTCGCGCCGACCGCTAATCGCAAACCGATCTCTTTTTGTCGTCCGGCTGCGCGTGAGAGCAGCAGGTTCGCGACGTTCGCGCACGCGATCAGCAATACGAGCCCCACGACGCCCAGCAACAAGTAGAGCGAAGGCGCGTAGTACTTGCGCCGCCACATCTCGCCTTGTCCGCCGGGATCGGCGAAGAGGCGCGGATACTGGTTCGGCTCCAAACTGGTGATCGTATTTCCGCCGCGTGCCTTCGCCGCCGCTTGCCGCGCCGCGCGATGCTCGACGACTGACTGCTGAAACACATTCTCTAGTTGCGCCTGGGCCTGTTCCGCAGTCGCACCGGGTTTCAAACGGCCCATGATGCGCAACCACCACACGCCCGCGCCGCTCATGTTCGAACGGTCCTTGTCAACATAGAGCTGCGGCTCCATCGCAAGCGGAATCGTCACATCCTGAGTCGTGCCGACGCTCATGGTCCCGTCAAAGCCCCTGGCCGAGACGCCGATTACGGTGAACGGAACGTTGTTGAGATTGATCTGTTTACCGACGACTGATCGATCGCCGCTGAAGCGTTTCTGCCAGTAACGATGACTCAGAACGGCGGCGGGCGTTGCTCCTGCTTTGTCGTCTTCGTCCGTCAGCAAACGACCGGCAGCAGGCTGCACGCCGAGGCCGCTGTAGTAATTGCCCGAGACGGCCTGCCCGCTGGCGACTTCCGCCTGACCGTCGGCGCTCACGTTCAGCGACACGCTGCCGAACGCAAAGACGTCAGAGAGTGGGCCTTCTTGTTCGCGCATGCGCTGGTAACTCTGAAACGCGAACGACGTCATGGTCCGCTGGCCCGTCACCGGATCGGTGCTTGAGCTGCCGCTGTAACTGCCGGCACTGAAGCCTTTCGGTCCAAGAGATTTGAACAGGACCAGGCGCTCCGGCTGTTTGACCGGCAACATCTTCAGCAGCATCGCATCGACGATGCTGAACAGCGCCGTGTTCGCGCCGATGCCGAGCGCGAGTGAGAGCAGGGCGATCGCAGTGAGTCCCTTTTGCTTGAGCAGCATGCGAAAGCCGTAACGCAGATCTTGTAGCAGTGTATTCATGGTTTCTGATGGCCTATTCGTAACGTAAAGCGATCAACGGATCGACTTTGGTCGCGCGCCGCGCCGGGATGTAGCACGCGAGCAACGCAACGATCGTGAGTAGCACCGTAATCACCGCGAGTGTCAGCGGGTCTGTGGTGCTGACTTCAAACAAAAGCGTGGACATCAATCGCGTCAGTCCAACCGCGGCGGCGAGCCCGACGCCAACGCCGACCAGGACCGGCAACATGCCTTGCCGGATCACGAGCCACAACACGTCGCGACCTTGCGCACCGAGCGCCATACGCAGCCCGATCTCGTGTGTGCGCTGTGCAACCGCGGTGACCATCACTCCGTAAATCCCGATCGCCGCCAGCAACAAACCCAACCCCGCAAACAGCCCCAACAGCCACAGGCTGAACTTCGCGCTCGAAAGCGCGCGGCTTAGCAGATCGTCCATCGTGCGCACGTTCGTGATTGGTTGATCCGGATCGAGCAACCGCACCTGTTCTTTGATTGCTGAAATCACAGTTTCCGGCGGCGTAGTCGTTTGGACCGCGAGCATCAGTCCGTTGGTCCAACCCTCGAGCCGGTATTGATTGAGTGGCGCGTACACCAGCGCCGGCGGTTCCATGTTGAGACTGCGACCTTTGACGTCAGCAACTACGCCGACGACTTTGCGACGGATGAAACGGGCGCCCGGAGTCAGCAATTCCGCAGGCAGCAGTTGTTCGGGTGGGCCCATCCAGATCGTCTTGCCGATCGGATCCTGGTTCGCGAAATAGCGTTTCGCCACCGTCTCGTTGATGATTGCGACCGGTTGAGAGTTAGTCTTGTCCTCGCTCGTGAATGCGCGACCTTCCCGCAGTGGGATTCCAAACGTGCTGAAGTAGTCGGTACTGATCAATCCAAATTGCACGAGGGGCACTTCACCGATCGACGCAGGCGCGGGCGCGCCCTCGATGCTGAACAACTTGCCCCACTCCTGACCCGCACCAAGCGGAAAGATCGTAGCGGTCGTCGCAGACTGGACACCCGGGACACTCGCGATCCGAGCAAGCAACTGGTCCGAGAACGCGAGGCCCGCGGGGTCGCGCGGATCGTTGATATTCAGCGGCACTGGGTATTTTGTGTCCGGGAGGGGCACTCGCATCGTGATCACGTTGCGCGCGTTGAAGCCGACGTCGACCTGGCGCAGCTTGATAAACGTACGCAACATCAGCCCTGAGCCGACGAGGAGCACGAGTGCGAGGGCGACTTCCGCGACGATC